>CALXBD010000055.1 GCA_944386445.1 uncultured Clostridia bacterium | reverse complement strand
GGGGCAAGCGGCAGTAAATGATTATCGGAAGTTTCTTGCTTCCGGCGGAAGCGGCCATCCGATAGACCTTCTGCGGATTGCCGGAGTGGATATGGCGTCGCCTAAGCCGATTCAGGATACGGTAGCGGATTTTGCGGAAACTCTGGCGGAACTGAAAAAAGTATTGTACAGCTGCATGAAAATGCCCTGCAGCAGTATTTGAAGCACTGCTGCAGGGCATAATCTTATCCTGGGGAAACCACACGAGCCGCAACGACTGTAATGTCATCGCCGGGGCGCTGCTGGCGGCGTTGGGCTAAAGTCGCCAGCTTTTCAGCCATTTCGTCTGGGGGTAGGTCTTTCAGGGTAACGACTTCATCCTGGAACCACTCGGCGGAAATTGGCAGTGCGCCATCGGTTACCATTATAATCACATCGCCTTCCCGGAGAGTAGTGCTGTGACGGTCATAGCCGATTCCCTGAAGGATTCCTGCGGGTAAACTTGTTCCGCCAATGGCCACGGTACGTCCGTCTCGGCACAGGAAGGAAGCGGCTCCGCCAGCTTTTAGAAATTCCGCGGTTCCGGTGTAGAGATCTATGCAGCCAATGTCCAGAGTAGCCAGTGACTCGTCGCCGGCCTTGACCAATAGGGCAGAATTGATAAATTTCAGCGCGGCATCAAATCCGAATCCGGCTTTGATAAGCTTCAGGACGAAATTGCAGGTCATGATGGAATCCACAGCAGCTCTTCCACCGCTTCCCATACCGTCACTGAGGATAATGTGTGCAAATCCTCTGGGATCGGCAAAATACTCATAACAATCCCCGGAAATACGGTTATCGCCGGCATTTTTCTGACAAGCCCCGAATTGGAGCGCAAAACGTGCCTGTTCAAAAAAGCAGATTTTGGTCAGATCCCCTGCGGATACGATGCAAGGCTGATCCAAAGGCCGTTCCAGCAACTGGGAAAGCTGTTCTGTAATCAATTTTTTGTCCAACCGGAACGGCTTTTCCCGATAGATTTCTACTCGGATCCGGTCGTATCGGTCAACAATGCAGTAGATTTCATCTGCGTCTTCACCTAATTCGGACAAAAGCTCCTGGATTTTTTCCGCCCGGCCTGTATCCAGTATTTCTGATTCGGATATTTCTTCCCCGGCATCCCGCAGCATTTCGGCGATACCATCCAGCTGTTCCAGTGCGACCTGCTTGGCGCCTAAGACCTTTCGCCCGGCGTTTTCATGGGAAATGAACTCATGGTAGCAGCCGTTGACTTCTCGGATCAGTTCCTCAGTTTTAGGGCACTTGCTTCGGAAGAAAGGAGGCAGGTCGTCCTTAACGATCCGGCTGTTTGATTTCAGGACAGGCGTTAGTTTTTGAAAAGCCTCTGCAGCTTGGTTATAGGCAGTTTCCCAACAGAACATTTTCAATCCGCAGCGGCGGCAGACTCGGTCAGCTGCCTGGTCATAAACTCCGGAAATATCGGCGGCGCCGGTACGGTTGAGACGTTTGGATACTGCATCTACCGACTCACGGATGTCGGCGATTGTCTGGGATGCAAAGCGAAGCCGCGCAGCAATCCGGCTGTGATCCGGCGTGTGCTGTATTCCGGAAGGAGCGACAGGTCCGGCGAAAAGATCTAAGATTTTGGACGGCAGCAGTAAAAAACATGCCGCTGCAACTAAAGCATCAAAGGTGCCTGTAAGGATCTCGGGACTTGTACCCGCTACCAGCACGCCAACAGTACCCATGACGGCAAACATGGCAGTCTGGACGATTCTGCCGAATTTTGCGAAGATAGCGGAAACCATTGCCGATAATGCCAAAATTCCCCCACTTACCGCAAAATCAGGGCTGTACAGTGTCAGGGAGGCCCCCAAAGCCAATCCGGTTCCAGCAGCGGCCAATGCGCCCCGGCGGTTTGCTACACACAGCAGGAACAGAGCTCCAAGAATCCGGCCAAGATTGAATACCGAAAGCTGGATCCCACAAATACCAATCAGAGCCGTCAGTGCCATGATGCCCAAGCTTGCCATTTGAATAGGGTTTTGTATGGATTTGGTTCTTTCTCCGGGGGTGAAGCTTTCCAGTGCCTTGATACCATAAATGCAAAACCAGGTCATAGCCCCACCCAACAGGCTCTCAGCCAACCCCAAGAGAATTCCCACCGTGGAAGCGCCGCTTAGTGTATTGGAAACGGTAAGGGTTACCGATAAGATGGCGGCTGTAAACCCACAAAGCAAGCCTGTGTTATTCCTGAGTTTGGAATGGCCAGCTAAAGCGAGCTTAAAAGCCAACACCCCCAATAGGGCGATCAAATAGGGCAAATTATTTTCGAAACTGCCCAGGAACACATATCCGAGCATTCCTCCGGCTACAGCTGCGGTGGATGGCCCTGCCGGCAGGGCCATAGCCAAAGCGGTACCGAAAGGAGAGAGACTTCCCAGCAGTCGCACATTGGAGACAAAAAAGGCGGAGATTGCCGCGCCGATGTATTTGATCCATTGATCCAGTTCCTTCCGGCGGGACTTTAGGCCGGATGACAGTTGCAGCCTGAGCATAAGTATAACCATTCCTTTCCAATTGGCTTGTCCGTCTTTATTATAAGGGAAAGGAACAGAAAAATTTGTCAGAAGCAGAGGGAGAATCCCGTCGGTTTCCGGACGGGAAGGGCGAAATTGGGGAAAATCCGCTTTTTTGAGCGGAAGCCTTGACGGAGGCTCTGAGAATGTTGTATCATAAATGCAGACTATTGTTCAAAAGATAGGAGGTTTTTTATGCTGAATGAAAAACAGATCGCACGGATGCTCAGTAAGCTCCGGCGTTTTGAGGATACCCTGGATGGGATGATTTTTGAAAAGGTAGCGGATTTGAATGTTTCCCTTTACCAGACTGGTGAATCTCTCTATGAGATTCCGGAGGAAGGACTTTATCAGCCCGTGACTATTGGTCAGGAATGGGGTGGTGAAGGTGTTTACGGCTGGTTCAAGGCTAACTGGGAAGTCCCGCGGGAGCTGGCTGGAAAACCGTTGTTCCTGCGGCCTCATACAGGAGGCTATGAGGCTTTGCTGTGGGTGGATGGACGTCCATTCGGCACCTTTGCAAATAAAATTGTTGTTACGGAACACGGTAATCATTACTGTGATATGATTTTGAAAAACCCAAAAGCCGGGCAGCAAGTCGCTATTGATCTGGAGTTCTATGCAGGACATTATGTGCGGGGAACACAGCCTTTTGAAGAACGGCCCCGTTCTGATTTCCGGTTTGTTTTTCAGGGTATGGAAATTTGTGTCAAAAATGATCGGGTCGCAAATTTCCTGTTCAATCTTCGAATTTTGAACCAGCTGGCGGAAGTGCTTGATGAGACCAGCTATCGGAAAGCGGAAATTGTCAATACGTTGATGGCCCTCCATGAGGAATTGTATTATGATCCGGCCAGTGTCAGTCGGGAAAAATTTATGGATGCACTGGCCCGTGGGCAGAAAATCATGGCGCCGGCACTGGCGCGGCGCTGCTCCACCTCCGCACCCAAGGTAGGTGTGATCGGACATTCCCATATGGATACTGCCTGGCTGTGGCATACCGGCGAGACAATTAAAAAGTGTGCCCGAACTTTTTCCAACCAGCTGAATCTGATGGAACAATACCCGGAATATAAGTTTGTTCAAAGTTCCTCCTGTCACAGCGATATGATCCGTCAGCATTATCCGGAGCTTTTCGAGCGAATTCGTAAAAAGGTGCAGGAAGGCCGCTATGAACCAAACGGCGGGGTCTGGGTGGAATGCGACTGCAACATCACTTCCGGCGAGTCGATGATCCGTCAGTTTCTTTGGGGACAGCGGTTTACCCGGAAATATTTTGGATATACGTCTGACTCTTTCTGGCTGCCGGACACCTTTGGCTATTCGGCGGCAATTCCTCAGATCATGAAGGGCTGCGGAGTGAAGTATTTTCTTACCACGAAAATGGCGTGGAACGATACAAATCAGTTTCCGTATGACACGTTCTGGTGGAAAGGGATCGATGGAACCCGGGTACTCGCTCATTTGAATAAAACCCATGTCTGGCCGGATCCAAAAGAGTTTTACAATATTGTTTTCGATACAAAGAGTCCTGACGCCGTCCGGCAGAAGTATGTGTCCGACCGAAAACTGGTATCCTATGGCTTTGGGGACGGCGGCGGCGGCCCTCAGTTCGAGATGGTAGAAATGGCTCGTCGTTGTCGGGATCTGGAGGGTTGCCCCAGAACGGAGCATACGACCGTCAGTCAATTCATGCAGGATTTGGAAGCAAATATTCATAATCCTTCTACCTATGAAGGGGAACTGTATCTGGAGCTTCATCGTGGGACACTGACCAATCAGCATACGATCAAGCGCAATAATCGTCTGGCAGAGATTGCGCTGCACGATCTGGAATATTTGACGGTAGCGAATGCTTTGGAGAAAAAGGAACCGGCTCAGGATACTGCGTATCGTGACTTGCAGGAGACGCTGCTATTGAATCAGTTCCATGATATTCTTCCCGGGACTTGTATTCCCCGCGCCCATCAGGAGGCCAGGGAACAGGTGGAGAACGTGATTCGCAAAGCGCAGGCACAAGCGCAATTGGCTCTTTCGCCTGCAGAAGCGGAAAATCGAGTAACGGTGGCGAATCCCACTTCTTTTGCGCGGAAAGATGTAATCTATCTGGAATATCGGGAGGGAATGCGCGTAGCAGGCGTTTATCCCCAGCAAATCACGGAAACACTTTCCGGCGGTAAGCGGCTGGCAGTGGATGGTGTGGAACTTCCCCCGTATGGGAGCGTGGTGTTGGAACTGGAACCCGGCGAAATACCGGAACGTTCTCCGTTCGGCATTAACGGACGGGAATTGGTAACTCCTTATGCCAGGGTGCTGTTTGACGAACGTGGCTTTTTGAAATCCTTTATCGATACCCAGGCGGATCGGGAACTGGCCGGGGAAGGCTATCCGCTGAATACCTTCTTAATGGCGGAGGATCTTCCTGCGATGTGGGATAACTGGGATGTTGATGCAGATTTGGAACTGAAATATCGGGACTGCGCAGAGTTTGTCTCCTCGCAGATTGTTTCGAAAGGGGAGGTAGAACTGCGGATCCGGAACCGGTATCGCATTTCGGAGAAGTCTGCCATTACCCAGGATGTTATTTTCTATGCGGGATCGCCGTTGGTGAAATTTGAGACGATGATGGACTGGCAGGATGACCATCGGTTCTTGAAAGCGGCGTTTGATACTGCAGTGTTCAGCGATTTTGTGCGGCAGGAAATCCAGTTTGGCTGTCTGAAGCGGCCTACTACACGGAATACTTCTATTGATCAGGCGAAATTTGAGGTGCTGAATCATAAATATACTGATCTGTCAGAGCCACGGTATGGTGTAGCCATTTTAAATGACTGCAAGTATGGCATTTCTGCCTTTGGCGGCCAGCTGAGACTGTCTCTTCATAAAGGCGGGCTGCGGCCGGATGACCAGGGGGATAAGGGACTGCATTACTGCGAATATGGATTTTTGCCCCATGTGGGAGGATTTTCCGCAGAGAATGTGGTTCAGCCGGCATATGCATTCAATTATCATCCTGTTGTTGCGGATGGCGCCAGGGAGATGACTTCGATTATTGCATGTGAGGCCCCGAATGTGATTGTAGAAACCATTAAGCCTTGCGAGGATGGGGAACGGGCCTTTATTGCACGGCTGTATGAGTCAGAAGGAGGCTTGACCCATACGGATGTAAAATTGGGCTTTGCACCCCGCTCGGTGGAACTGACCAATATGCTGGAGGAAAAACAGCAGGTACTGGCTTCTGCAGAACAATTCCAATTGACTTTCCATCCTTTTGAAATCAAAACTTTAAAAATCCGTTATTGAAAGCAGGTGCGGAGCAGCAAAGCTTCGCACCTTTTCTATATTCGGAAGGTATAAATAGTGCATTTCTCCATACCTATAGAAAGAGGGAGGGATGGACTTGAAAAAAGTTTGGGAATATACTATTTGGATGGGAAGCGCTGTGGCAGTTGGAGGTTTGTCGGGATTACTGATCCGTGAGGGCGTACGGAATTTTCAGGAAACGGTAGAAAAACCGGCCTTGATGCCGCCAACATGGCTTTTCCCGGTAGCGTGGGCGATTTTGTATCTGCTGATGGGATTTAGCGCGGCGCGGGTGCATCGCCACGGAAAGTCAGAGAGCCTTCCGGCATTAGCCGTATATTGGACACAGTTGGGTGTCAATTTTTGCTGGTCGCTGCTGTTTTTCAATCGTGGAGTTTATCTATTTTCGTTCGGATGGCTGGTCGGGCTGTGGGTACTCATTGTCGCTATGATTTGGCTATTCTGGAAGGTAGACCGAGTTGCTGCTCTTCTTCAGCTGCCATATTTGGCGTGGACTACTTTTGCAGGATATCTGAATTACAGTGTTTGGATTCTGAATCGATAATAAATAGAAGACGCTCATTTTCCTGGTAAAAAGGAAATGGGCGTCTTTGTCGTGCAGCAGAAAAGGAGCTTGCTTAAGTCAAGGTAATGTAGTTGGCACTGGCATAACCCACAACGGAACCATAGTGAACGACATACCAGTCTTCCCAGCGGCCATAAACAGTAAGGGGAGACCCTTTGGGTGCCCACGCCAGAATCTTCGAAGAGGTGGAAGGCTTTTCACGAATATGGAGCGGTCCGGAGCATGTAGTAACAATCCCTTTGCGAACAGGAATCGGCTCCACAAATGGAATCCCAAAGTATTCGGTCAGGGAAAAGACCACATTTCGGGCAATCTTGGAGATGTTTTCCTTGATCCAGGTAGCGTCATCAGGATTGTCGTGATAGGCGAATTCAATCAATACAGCCGGTGGAATCGTTTGGGTTACTTCTGCCAACGTGGTGGTAGATAAAGCACGAACCAGATCGGGAAGGGGATAGATGCGTTTCAAATTTGCGGCGATAATGTTGGCGGCTCTTTTCCCGTTGCGGCTTTGGGGAGAGTAATAAACATCCGTACCCCGATAAGTACCGTAACGGCCTTCCGGCGCAGCATTGGAATGAAGCGCCAGATAGAAATCATAGGTTTCTTTACGGGATTGAGCGATAGAAGAAGCGGCCGTCATGTCCGGAGTATTGCGGGTATACCGGATTCCGCATGAATCCAGCCAGGGCTCCATCGCATCCGCAATAAGATTCATGTAATATTCTTCATTACCGCCGTTGACATAAAGGTTATATTCCTGTGTGGAGGGACTAAGATAGATACGAGGCATAGCAAGTTCATCCTTTCTGAAAAGGGTCTTTCCATTTTATGCAAAGAAAGGATCAGTGGTTCCGGTATGTTAAAAAATGAAAAGTCCGAAAAGCATTTGATAACATGCCTTTCGGACTTTTATCAATTATCAGCCTTGCCCCAGCCAGAGCTGTGACCTTCACTGCCATGACTATTTCCTTGTCCGGAACCGTTGCCCTGACCGTTTTGAGGAACAGAAGATTCCTCTTGAGATGAAGATTCAGATAACGTCGCAATTTTCATTCGAATTTCCTTCATTGTCATTCCCTGGATCTGTTCCGGTGTAACAGAGGGATCCAGTTCCTGTAGTTCCAGAAAGGCCTGATATTTTCCCAGAGACAAGCCTACGTCATGAGCAGCAGCCGCCTCTTCGGAATTGCCGGAAGCACAGTAAACATTTTGTTGTCCTGAGGTGCAGGATTGAACGTAAGAAAGGACCCTATCCGTTTGCTCTTGGTCTGCTCCGGAGACGACAATCGATAAAAGTTCATCCTGTGAAAGATAATCGGTAATACAGTCGTCTTCCAGAATCTGATCAATTGCATCTGTATAATCCATGAATTTAACATCCAGTTCGGCAGCAAGCGCTTCGCCGTCATTATTAAATCCGTTGATGGAAATCACCTTATCAAAACGGTTGAGTTCCAGTTCAAAGGAAGGATTGACATCAATACTGATTGCGGATGTGGGAGTAATGCTAACACAGCTGCCAAAATACCTACAAATAACTTTTTCATATTGATTCCTCCAATGTATTTTGATTGAGTCATTTCCGACTTCATCTTCAATACGATTGGAAACGGTTAATCCATTCAGGCTGAAAAAATTTTTTTACATTACACTTTTAGATTTTCTCCTATGTATCAGTATAAAAGAAAGATGCCCCAAAATCAATATTAAGTATAATGTAAGGCCCCGGTTCAGTACATCGTTGAACCGGGGTCAAAATATTATTGTTTTTAGTCTGAAGATATGCGGGAAAGCGTCCATATGGCCAAAAATCCGGCGGCCATAGTAATGGGGCAAATCAGCCAGTGAATCCCTGATGGGATACCGGGGAATACCTGAGGCAGAGAGCCTAGTAAGAAACCGATAATGATCGGATAGGTCACGGAAGGATATTTTGTCATGGCAGTTTCCAGCAGCTTGACCATCAACAAGGTACCCACAGCTAATCCAATGGCCATAGGGAGCAAGAAGGAAATCTGTATTTCATGAATAGCAGTCATAGTAGGTTCGTAAAGCCCCAACACCAGCAGCATATAGGAGATGCTGATCCCCGGAAGGATCAAGGCCACAGCCGCCAGAATACCAGCCAGAACCAACATCAGCAAGTATACTGGGTTATCGCTGTTGACATTAAAGAGGGAGTCCGGCGTAAAGGAAAGAAGGGAAACAATCCCGATTCCCAGCAAAGGCCACAGCAGTTGGAGCGGACGAAATTCCCGGATGCCGGTTTTTTTCCACAGGGCAGGGATGCCGCCGAGGATCGCACCTAAAAAGAAAAACATCATGGGATAGTGAAACCGTTCCGTGATCGTAAGAATAACTTTTGAAAAAAGGAACACACCTACCAATCCGCCGGCGCTGAAGGTAGCTAATAGGATGCCGTGGCGTTTGGGATCCCGGAAGAAATGGCTGACTGCCGCCAGAAGTTCGTCGTAGGTATTTAAAACAATAGCCATAGTACCGCCGCTGACTCCGGGGATCAACATTGACGCGCCGATAATCAGACCTTTGAGGACGTTCAGGAGATGCTTTTTCATAACGGCTGAATCTGCCTCCATTTTTGCCTAATGGCACAAGATAAATACTATTATACATGATTTTTAAGGGAATGCAAAGATGCTTGTGTAAAGTTTAGGTAAAAAAAGTGTGTCTTTCTTGCGAAATGGGGCGAAATATGGTAGCATTAAAAGAGTAAAGCATGTTTGTGAAGGGAGCAGCCGCTGGTGTTGGGCTGGTCCCACCTGCGACAGGAGGACATTTATGACCATCGGATTATCCGAATTTTTGGGGCAGCTGATCCATAATCCGGCCTTGGCTGTGACTGTATTGCTGACCTTAGGCGTAATTCTTGTAAATGGCTGGACAGATGCCCCTAATGCAATTGCTACTTGTGTTTCAACAAGGGCAATCAGTCCGCGGCGTGCTATTTTTATGGCTGCTGTTTTTAATTTTTTTGGCGTCCTGTTGATGACAGTTATTAACAGCACAGTCGCAATGACAATTTACAATATGGTAGATTTCGGCGGGGATAGTCATCAGGCGTTGATTGCATTGTGCGCAGCGTTGTTCGCAATCGTGACCTGGGCGACAGCGGCATGGGCATTTGGAATCCCAACCAGCGAAAGCCATGCCTTGATTGCAGGAATTTCGGGGGCAGCGATCGCTTTGCAGGGGGGCTTTTCGGGAATTAACGGCCACGAATGGATGAAAGTCATTTACGGATTGGTATTATCGACCTTGTTGGGTTTCGGAAGCGGCTTTGCGGTAACCAAGATTGTGGAAATTGTCTGTAAACGGATGAATCGGAGAAAAACATCCCGCTTCTTTCGGGGAGCGCAGGTAGCCGGTGGCGCCGCGACAGCATTCATGCATGGGGCACAGGACGGTCAAAAATTCATGGGTGTCTTTCTGCTGGGAATTTTTCTGGCAAGCGGACAATCAGATGCGTCCAGTTTCGAGATCCCGATTTGGCTAATGGTGCTTTGCTCAGCTGTGATGGCCTTGGGAACTTCCATAGGCGGGTATCGAATCATAAAGGCCGTAGGAATGGATATGGTAAAGCTGGAAACGTATCAGGGCTTTTCGGCGGATTTGGCCGCAGCAGGATGTATGTTGTTTTCTTCACTGACAGGGGTTCCTGTAAGCACGACCCACACAAAAACGACTGCAATTATGGGGGTTGGTGCAGCAAAACGGCTTAGTTCCGTTAATTGGGGAACTGTTAAGGAAATGGTTCTGACATGGGTGCTGACTTTTCCGGGATGCGGTTTGATTGGATTTTTGATGGCCGAATTGTTTATTTGGATTTTCTGATGACCGAAATCATAAATAAAGTGAAGGGGTACGGTTATGGGTAAAAAACACGATTACAACTATTTTGAAGCTTTTGTGCAACTGGTGGATTACTCCTGTCAGTCTGCAGAGATACTGGAAAGTTCTCTGAAGCGGTTTGATCCGCAAGGGCTTAGCGAGATGATGACCAATCTTCACGGCATTGAACATGCGGCGGATATGGGAAAGCATGATATGATGAACCGGCTGGCCAAGGAGTTTATTACGCCTATAGAGCGGGAAGACATTATAGAGCTTGCCCAGGAAATCGATAATGTTACAGACAGCATTGAGGATGTATTGATGGGAATTTATATGTATAATATCCTGTCGATCCGCCCAGAGGCAATTGACTTTGTGGATGTAATTGTGCAATGCTGCAACGGTTTGAAGAAAACAATGGAAGATTTTCAAAATTTCCGGAAGTCCTCAACAATTCATGATAGTATTGTAGAGATCAATCGATTGGAAGAGGTGGGAGACCGATTGTATCGAGATGCCGTCCGGAGCTTATATGTGAATAGTCAAAATGCATTGGAGACGATTTCGTGGACGGAGATTTTTGATCGGTTGGAGTCATGCTGCGATGCATGTGAACACGTCGCAAATGTGGTAGAAAGCGTTATTATGAAAAATACGTGAATTTTTTCCCCGGGATGCGAATTCCGGGGTTTTTTCTTGACATTTACTTGATTTTTGGATATCGTAAAAGGGAAGAGGAGGATTGTATATGGAAAATAGGGAAGCAACATTGCTAATCCGCCAAAAGGACTTTTTTCGCGGGGGAGCAACCCGTTCGATAGAGTTTCGGAAAAATCAGTTAAAAAAATTATTGGAGGGGCTGACAAAGTGGGAAGGCCCCCTGCTGGAAGCGTTGGAAAAGGATTTGGGGAAATCTCCATTTGAAGGATACGCGACAGAAATCGGACTTGTCCGGGAAGAGATTCATGCGGCAGTCAAAGGTCTGCCAAGGTGGAGTCGGATCCGACGAGTACAGGGCCCCGTTTCACAGTTTCCGTCCACAGGAAAACTGATACCGGAACCAAAAGGCTGCGTGCTAATTATGGCCCCATGGAATTATCCGGTACAACTGGTGTTGGCACCGCTGGTATCTGCAATTGCTGCGGGAAACTGTGCCATTCTAGCATTACCTACGGATGCGCCTCAGACGTTGAACGTGATGGAGGAAATGCTTGGAAATTTGTATCCCGCGGAATATATTTCGGCGGTGCAGGGGGATATAGAAACCAATACTCGGCTGCTGGAATTGGAGTTTGACCATATCTTCTTTACGGGAAGCCCTCGGGTCGGACGGATTGTGATGGGGGCTGCCGCAAAAAATTTGGTTCCCGTGACGCTGGAGCTTGGAGGAAAAAGTCCCTGCATCGTCGACCGTACCGCAGATGTGAAATTAGCAGCAAGGCGGATCGCCTGGGGAAAATGCTTGAACGCAGGACAGACATGCGTGGCTCCGGATTATATTTTTGTCCATGAGAGTATCCGAGAAAATTTTGTGCAGGAATTGAAAAATCAAAGCCGACTGTTATATCCGGATGGGATGATAGGAGGAAAGGATTATCCTCATATTGTGAATCAGAAGCATTTTGATCGGTTGAAAGGGCTTATGGCAGAAGAGAAAGTCCTTTTTGGCGGAGAAACTGATCCGGAACGCTTGCAGATAGCCTTGACAGCTTTGGATGCGCCGGCGCCTGAGAGCGCTGTAATGCAGGAGGAAATTTTCGGACCGCTGCTGCCGATCCTTTCCTATCAGGAGATCACAGATGTGATTAATTTCGTTCTGGATCGGCCTAAGCCTTTGGCACTATATTTATTTACGAAGGATCATCGGCTTGCCCGACAGGTGTTTTCAGAAGTCAGCTTCGGAGGTGGTTGCCTGAATGATACAATTGTTCATCTGACGTGCCATCGGCTGCCCTTTGGCGGAGTTGGGGAATCAGGAATGGGAAGTTGCCACGGAAAAGCGGGCTTTGATACTTTCACTCACCTGAAGCCTATCCTGTGCAGGGGAACCTGGATGGATCTTCCGGTTCGGTATGCACCGTATTTGGACAAACTGAATATGTTGAAAAAGCTGATGAAGTAATTCCAATTAAAAAATAATACTGAAAAGTATAAAGAGTATATACGAAAAAACAGTGATTGCAAAATTTCAGATTTTGCAATCACTGTTTTTTGCCTCTATCGATGATTCGGATAGGAATTTGAAAATCAAAAGTCCCATAAAATATAGTGGAACATGAATTGAAAAGGCATAATTTAAATTTTTAAAAATATGCAACAGATCTTTGAATAAAGTACACCCAATAAGTAACATTCCATTAAGGAATTTTTAAGGTTTGTAACCGGATTTTCATTGGATTTCCTGTTGGGCCTATGGTATACTGGAGGAGGTGGCAGATAATAGAGAAAACCACCGGTCTGATTGATACAAAATCGTAAGAATGGAGGAAGCGATTCGTAAAATCTGACGTTAGGAGAACGGACATGAGCCTGATTAGTGTCAAGGATATTCGAAAAGTTTATCGGGTAGATAAGGAAAAAGTGGTGGCTCTGAACCGGATTAACCTGGAAATCGATGCCGGGGAAATCTGTTGTATTCTGGGTACGTCAGGATCCGGAAAATCTACCCTTTTGAACATTATGGCGGGGCTTGAGAAGCCCAGCCGTGGAGCGGTGATGATCGGAAAGGTCGACATCGTAAAATTGAATGAAAAGCAACTAGCCCAGTTCCGTCAGAAAAATATCGGGTTTATATTCCAGTCATATAACCTGATGCCGACTATGACGGCAGTGGAGAATGTGGCCATGCCGCTGATGTTTAAAGGCGTGCTGAAAAGGATACGAGTGAGAGAGGCAAAACGAATGCTGAAGGCGGTTGGCTTAGGCAGCCGAATGCTTCATAAACCGACTCAGATGTCCGGCGGCCAGCAGCAGCGTGTGGGTATCGCCCGAGCCTTTGTGGCCCATCCGAAAATTGTATTCGCTGACGAGCCTACCGGGAACCTGGATTCTAAAACTACCCGCGAAGTCATGGAAATGATCGTGGGAATCGCCCGGGAGCATAAGGAAACGTTAATCCTGGTTACTCACGATCGGGATATCGCTCGTTATGCCGATCGAATTGTTCATTTGGTAGACGGCAATATCGTCAGCGATGAACCCAACCAGTCGATTATGGCTTCGACGGAGGCAGCACCACCCCAACCTGCAGCCTCTGAAATCGAACAAAACGTGGATATGACCGCGGATCGATTGGCATGACAAAATAAAGAAATGAGGGCAGAATAATGAACCAGACTCTTTTCAAAAAAGCAATGGGCCTGATGACGGCTCTGGCAATGTTTTTCCTGCTGGCAGCAGGAACGATTCCAGTAAATGCGGCAGGAATGTCCGTTAAAGGGTCTATCCTTCCGTCCAGCGTGTCTGCAGGAGAGAGTTTTGCAATTAAAGTATCGATTACCGGTTCCAAAACTACGGGTTCTTCAGCAGAAGTCATAGTTTCTGGATTGGGCGGTCTGAGCGGAAGTTGTACCGTGTCAGATGTACAGTTTGATAGCTCCGGCAATGCGCTTCTTACAACCACAGCAGGAAGTATTACCTATTCCGGCAGCGAAACCACATCTATTATGGTTCAGGTCGGTGGGGAAACTGCAACTACAAGTATTTCCGGGTTTATCCCCAAGCAGGATGAGGATGATACACCGATTACCCCCTCAAAGCCGACCGGCAATGTTTTCGTAATAAAGGAAGGGACCCCGCTTCCCACTTTAAATGCCGGTGAAACTAAAACTATTTCTTTGCCGCTTGTAAATACGACCAGCCGTCGATATACAGATGTACAGTTTGCAGTAGAGCTTCCTACAGGACTGTATGTCGATGGAGCTTCTTTTTCTCAGAAAATAACCTTTTCCGGCAGAGCAACTGAAAAGCTCAGTATTCCGCTTTCTGTAGCTGCAGGCACGGAATCAGGTGTCTATCAGGCAAAAGTGACTGCAACTTATAAATATAGCAACGAACCTGTGACGGAATCGTTTGATTTTAATATCAAGGTTACTGGCTCTACTGGGCAGACTGGAGAAGGACGTTTGACGGTTGTCAACTATAGCATTAATCCCGGAACGGTATCTGCAGGCAGCAATTTTAAATTGGTCCTTACAGTGAAAAATACTGGGAGCAGCACCATTAAAGATACGGCAGTAACCCTTGGAGGACTGTCAACTGATGCCTTTACAATGAACAACAGCCTGGATACCCAGTACATTTCTACGCTGGATGCCGGTACATCAACCAATCTGACGTTTAACCTTTGTGCGGCAGCTGGGATGACAACAGGAAATTATATCCTGGATATCTCTATGGCAGCAGGTGAACTTACCGGCAGTGCTAAGGCATTCATTCCGGTGCAGGGCAGCGGCTCTAGCGGCGGAACCGGTGCGAATGAGGGAAAACCTCAGGTAATCATTGAAAGCTACACCTATGGTGAAGAAGGTGCAACATCCGTTATCGGCGGTCAGGTATTTACTTTGACCATGAAGATTAAAAATGCTGGTAAAGTTGCGATTGAGAACGTTAAAATGACCGTTTCTTCCGCAGCAGACGAGACAACCGGAGGAGCATTTTCTCCAGCAAATTCCTCTAATACATTCTTTATTCAGTCCATTCCCGCTGGCGGCACAATTGAAAAATCTATTGACCTCCTTCCTAAAGCAGATGCCGCACCAAAATCTTATGGTATGGCTATCGCTTTTAACTATGAGGCCATGGTCAATGGCGAACGGATTGAAATGAATCCTACCGAAACCATTTCCATTCCTCTGACTCAGCCGGACCGGTTTGAAATAGGAGAGCTTCAGATGTGGGGTCCCGTAATGGCGGGTGAAACCCTGAGTGGTTATGTGAACTACGTGAACAAGGGAAAAAGCACAATCTTCAATCTTTCGGTGAAGATTGAAGGCGAGGGCTTTACCACTGCGGAAAGTGAATCTTACATTGGAAATGTTGAATCCGGTGCCGGAGACAGCTTTGAACCTTCTTTGAATACCAATCAGGCAGGCCCCATCACTGGACGACTGATCTTTTCTTATGAAGACGCCAATGGAGAAGTAAAAGAAGTCATTAAGGAATTTGAAAGCGAAGCAATGGAAAATACACCTGTAGATCCGATGCCGGAAATTCCCACAGATGTGATACCTGAAGAAAACGGAATGCCTGTCTGGGGATGGATCGCGATTGCAGGCGGCGGTGCTGTTGTGGCAATTATTGTGATTGTCGTTGTGGTGAAAGTGATCAAAAAGAAAAAACAGAAGGCATTGGATGCAGAAGACGACTACGATGATGAGGATCTGAAATGAGACTGAGAGATATGATCGTCATGAGCCTTTCGAATCTCTGGAAACGGAAGATTCGGACGCTCCTGACCGTGACCGGCGTCGTGATCGGTACCTGCGCCATAGTGGTCATGATTTCTCTGGGCCTTGGCATGCAGAAAACCATGCAGGACTCTCTGGCGCAGATGGGCGATCTGACAATTATTAGTATTTATAGCTATGGAAATGTTACTGCAGAGCCTTTGGATGATGAAATGCTGGAAACTTTCCGACAACTGAAATATGTTCAGGCAGTGACCCCTTCCTATACTCCGGAAAATTGGGGATCCTTTACAATTAAGAGCGGGAAGTATGAATTTTCAGGCCAGATTACTGGTGTGAACTTTGATGCACTGCGTTTGATGGGTTATGAAATGGAAGAAGGCCAGATGCCGGACAGTACCACGGGTTATACTGATATGGTTGTATTCGGTTCCAGAGCGGGATTTGATTTTTATAATCCTAAAAAGGGCTGGACTAACAGTGATACGCCTAATGTGGACGTTATGAACGATAAGTTGGAACTGGTGATCAATAAGACAGAAGAAACTAGTAAAAAAGCCCCAACCCATAAACTTACTGCTACAGGCGTGATGGTGGAAGACTGGAGTCGTAATCCCAGCCCCTATGGTGTGTTTATGGATGTAAATTATCTTCGTTCATTGGAGCAGGAGTATAAAAAACTCAATGGAATTAAGGAAGATAAGGAAAAGGTTTTCTCCTATAATAATGTCTATGTGAAAGTCGATGACATGAAACATGTCGCAGAAGTAGAAGAGCAGATCAAAGCCCATGGCTTTGAAACCAGTTCCATGGAGACCATTCGTAAGCCGTTGGAGGACCAGGCCAGACAGCAGCAGATGATTTTCGGCGGCCTGGGAGCAATCTCCCTGTTGGTTGCTGCATTGGGAATCACCAATACGATGATTATGTCCATCTATGAGCGGACCCGAGAGATCGGCGTTATGAAGGTGCTCGGCTGTGTTGTTGGCGATATCCGCGCTATGTTCCTGATGGAAGCCGGGGGAATCGGTTTGCTGGGCGGTATCATCGGTGTAGGTGTCAGTTATGGAATATCGTTCCTGATCAATTCTTTAGGCTCCGGAGGCGGCGGAGATACAGGAAGCATTTGGGGTCCCGGCGGCATGAGTATCGGCGGCCTGTCCATAATTCCCTGGTGGTTGGTGTTGGGAGCTTTGATCTTTGCAACACTGATCGGACTTATTTCCGGATTCTCTCCAGCCAACCGGGCAGTTAAAATCAGCGCACTGACCGCTATTAAGCAGGAATAACCGAAATTCCTGCTGCTTTAGAAAAAAAGATTGGCAAAATCCCCTCAATGTGCTATGATAGGAGCATTGGGGGGATACTTTTATGGAAAAAAAGATGCGGCAGGATGCTGAAACGATAATTCGAAGCGCAATTCATAGTTGCTTACCGGACGAAGCCGTTAAGCGCGCATTGGCAGAGAGGTCGTTTCCGGGAAAGGTCATACTTGTCGCCATAGGAAAGGCCGCCTGGCGAATGGCTGCTGCCGCTTGGGATACTTTGGGCGCAAACGAAATTGACAGGGGAATTGTTTTAACAAAATATGGACATATTGGCGGTCCTATCGGAAATCTGGAATTACATGAGGCAGGACACCCCGTGTTGGACGAAGCGACTGTGACTGGTACAGAGCGGGCGTTGGAATTGATCGAAGGACTGGAACCTGAAGATACTGTCTTATTCTTGGTATCTGGGGGAGGTTCGGCCCTTTTTGAAAGGCCCTTGGTTCCGTTGGAAGAACTGGCGGATATTAACAGACAGCTGCTGGCCTGCGGAGCTTCCATTGGCGAAATCAATACGATCCGGAAAAGGCTTTCCGCAGTAAAAGGCGGACGGTTTGCTGAACAATGTCAGCCGGCTAAGATTTTGGCAGTGATTTTGTCTGATGTGGTTGGTGACCGGTTGGATGTGATCGCATCCGGTCCGGCGGTTCCAGATGCTTCGACAGCTGCCGAGGCGGAAAAAATTGCCGCGAAATATGGACTTAAGCTTTCGAAGGCCGCGAAGGCGCTGCTGAAAGAGGAAACTCCAAAAAAGCTGGATCATGTAGAGACGGTAGTAACAGGCAGTGTTTCAGAATTGTGCCGTGCTGCAGCACTCGAGGCAGAGAAAATGGGGTATCGACCAATGATTTTGACTGACTCTCTGGGTTGCCAGGCAAAGGAAGCAGGAGCTTTTTTGGGGGCATGTGCATGCTATCAGAGGGCACATGCGGCAGAACCAACTGCGTTAATTGCCGGTGGGGAAACAGTTGTGGAACTTACCGGAAATGGGTTGGGCGGACGTAACCAAGAATTGGCGTTGGCAGCCTCAGAAGTGATAAAGGGGATCGAGGGAATTGTAATCGCATCTGCTGGTTCTGATGGCACCGATGGTCCTACGGATGCTGCTGGAGGAATTGCAGATGGTTCCACAGCGGAAATCCTGGAGAAGCAGGGAATCTCTATTTCACAGGTTTTAAAGGAAAACGATGCTTATCACGCGCTAAAATGCTGCGATGGACTGCTGATTACCGGCCCCACTGGAACGAATGTCAATGATGTAGTGACAGTACTCATCCGGCCGAAAGGCTTTGATTGACAAAAGGAGATGAGTTTTGATGTGTCATTCTGATCCTTTCAAAAGGATGCAGGCGGTACTGGCGGAAACTCAGCCGCTTTTAGCCTGGGATGGCGGGGATTTTCCAAGTTGGCAGATAAGGGCACGGCAAAAACTGAAAGAACTTCTGGGAATGGAGTATCTGGAAAGTTGCAGCCTTGAACCGCAGATACTGGAAGAAACTGAGTGCCCCGGATATCATAAAACTACATTTCGATTCCAAAGCGAGCCGGATTATTTGGTTCCCGGCTGTCTGCTGACACCACCGGGGAAAGGCCCGTTTCCGTTGGCAATCTGTCTTCAGGGTCACAGTACAGGAATGCACATTTCCCTTGGGGAACCTCGCTTTCCGGGCGATACGGAAAGCATCAGAGGCGGTCGGGATATTGCCAGACAGGCAGTGGCAGAAGGGTACTGCGCTTTGGCGATTGAACAGCGGAATATGGGTTGCTGCGGTGGAGACGAGCACGGCCCTAACTGCTATGTGCCCACCATGGGAAACCTGCTGTTGGGCAGAACTACCTTGGGCGAGCGGATCTGGGATGTTTCCAAGGCGTTGGATGTAGTTAGCTTGCTGTTCCCGCAGGTTGATCTGGAGCGGGTAATTTGTACCGGCAATTCCGGCGGTGGGACAGTAACCTTTTATGCTGCTTGCTTAGAGCAGAGAATCGGTTTGGCAGCTCCGTCCTGCAGTGTCTGCACATATAAGGATTCCATAATGGCTATGCAGCACTGTGTATGTAATTTTATTCCCGGAATCCGTCGGTTTTTCGAGATGGGAGACCTAGCTGGTTTGATTGCGCCCAGACCGCTGCTGCTCTTGGCGGGTGAAAAGGATCCGATTTTTCCGATACAAGGAGTTCGGGAGTCGTTTCAGACAATACAAAAGCTCTATCAGGCAGCAGGTAAACCCAATGCTTGTGCCTTTGCCGTTGGAGCAGAAGGGCATCAGTACTATCCTGAATTGGCATGGAAAGGAATTAAAATGCTGTCTGAAGAGATAGGATTTTCTGTAAAATAATGAAAAAGCTTTTCATTTTTATAAAAATGTGGTACAATAAAACAAGAATTGCCCCCTGAAATGGTGAATACCATAATTTGGAAAGGAGTAGAGGGCTTTTGCCTTCGAATATGTGATGCTTGAACTGAATCAACCAATCAAAAACCCTATCCTGGAAAAAGTGATGGATGTATTTAAAAAACAGCCTAGTCCCCGTACGGAATTGGATATGATTAATGCAATTCTGGCTGCAAAATTTCTGTCTCCGGTCAATTTTTCTGAACCGCCAGTAGACGGAAAGGTCAATCCAAATGCATCCGTGCAATACTATTTGATTACAAATACCAAGGAAGAACAGTTCTATATGGCCTTTACGAATCGCACTGAGCTGGAAAAATGGTCGAAGGGCGAACATAGGGATGCATTTACTGCCCCAATTCAGGTGTTTGGTGCGCTTTTGGAAAAGTCTAAGGAATCCATAAAAGGTGTAGTTATCAATCCGATGAGCCAGAGTATTACTCTCACAAAGGAAATGATTGCAAACTTTCCTAAGCGGCGGGAAGCGCTTTTAAAAATGGTTCCCCCGCGATATATGCTGGGCAAATTGAAAGAAGAGCCGGAAGAACTGGAAGAGGCTCTTTGTAAATATTTTAAGAAAAAACAGAAAAGTATTCAAGAAGCTTGGCTTTTCTTAGGGCTGCGGGAGGGTGAGAGAAAACCCAAACTAATGCTGATCGTGGATTATGAAGGAGAAGCGGAAGATGCAAAAGAAATGTTCCCTGAAATCGGAGAATATGCAAAGGAATATCTGAAACCGGAAGAGGGCTTGGAGATCGTTCGCCGCAATGAGAAGTTTGCAGAAGACCTTCTGGAGAAAAATGAGCCGTTTTATCGGAAAAAAACCGGATTGTTCTGGTAAAAGAACCCGGGCAGCGGAGATGGAGCCACTGCCCGGATTTTTATTTTTAAATTTGATAAATGGTTGGAGCAATGAAAAACAAAAAGGTTTTTTGGCAAAAAGGGAAATTTTAAGGGACAGTCGTTGACAATTTTATAGAAAAACAGTATAATTAAAATGCTAATTTAAGGAGAATTTAACAACCGCTGTGTGACAGGGTTGTTATGATTTGGGAGGATTATCTATGGATGTAAATATTTGTGTCGGAAGCTCCTGCCATCTGAAAGGATCATATAATATTATCCATGTATTTCAGGAATTGATCAACCAGTACCATTTGGAAGATCAGGTGGAATTAAAGGCATCTTTTTGTTTGGGGCACTGTACAGACGGGGTTTCTACAATTATTAATGGGGAACTGGTGGATCACGTTTCTCCGGAAAACGCGGTGGAAATTTTTCATAAGTACGTTTTGGAGCCGCTGCAGAAATAAATAGAATTAGGGGGAAGGAATCGCCATGGAAATTTTGAGGTTTAAGAAGGCGAATTGTAAAAACTGCTATAAATGTATCCGTGAATGTCCCATTAAGGCGATCCGGTTCCGGGATCATCAGGCTCAGATCATTAATGATGAGTGTATTTTGTGCGGCAGATGTGTTCGGGTATGTCCCCAGAACGCCAAAGAGGTCCGGGATGACACACCGGTGGTAAAGGATTATATCCGACAGGGGAAAAAAGTCATCATGGCAATGGCCCCTTCCTATGTTGCAGCTTTTCAGGTGAATAGTATCACTCCGTTGGCAGAAGCGGTCAAAAAATTAGGCGTGTGGGATGTTTCCGAAACAGCCATCGGCGCTAAGATCGTTAAGACAGAATATGAACGGCTGGTGGCTGAAAAGCATCCATTGATTATTTCTACCTGCTGTCATTCGGTTATTCGCTTGGTTCAAAAATATTATGTAGACTGTATTCCGTATCTTGCTCCGGTGATTTCACCCATGCATGCCCATGCTAAGCTCTTAAAAGAGGCAAACCCGGATGCAGTGGTGGTATTTGTAAGCCCTTGTATCTCCAAAAAAGATGAAGTGGCTCAGTATTGCCACGGCGATAGTGTGGATTGTACCATCACCTTTGACGAGCTTTATGATTGGCTTGAGGAGGAAGGAATCCAAATAAACCATTCTTTGGAGGATGGGGAGAAATACAGAAGCAGATTCTTTCCGGAAACCGGTGGAATCCTGAAATCAATGGATAAGGATCCTTCGTATCACTATCTGGCTGTGGATGGAGTGGAAAATTGCCGCCACGCATTGGAGGAGATACAGGCCGGAGGATTAAAAGGGTACTTTATTGAGATGAGCGCCTGTACCGGTAGCTGTATTAATGGGCCTGCTATGCCTAAGGCAACAAGAGGCATGTTGGCAGCACAGACTTATGTGGAAGACAGCGCGGATCTGGTGAAGGATTATCCGCAGGACCTTCCGGATCCGTTGACAAAGAATATCACAATGGATTTGCCAAGTATGGATATGCCCGGAGAGGGCGCCATAGAGGAAATCCTTGCAAAGATCGGGAAACATCGCCCGGAGGATATGCTCAACTGCGGTGCATGCGGTTATCCGACCTGCCGTGATAAGGCAATTGCTGTCTATCAGGGAAAGGCAGAGTTGGAAATGTGTTTGCCTTATATGAAAGAGCGCGCGGAATCTGTTTCAAATAACGTAATGGACGCAACACCGAATGCCATTGTTGCTGTGGATGATTCTTTGGTGATTCAACAGTTCAACCGTGCGGCCTACGCCTTGTTCGGAATTGATCCGACTGTCGATATGGTGGGGCATCAGGCCGATGAAATTTATGATGTAGCTGAATTGGCCGAAGTGGTCGACTCCCGGGAGAATATTCTGTCCCAGCGCTGTTTCCTGGAGCAAAGGGGAATTTATGTAGAAAAATCGATAATCTATGATGAAGGCCACCGGCTGTTGCTGATCTTCTTAAAAGATATCGACAAGGAGGAAAAAGAAGCAAAACGCGCAGCAGAAATGCGTCGGGATACGATTGAAATCACAGATCAGGTAATCAGCAAACAAATGCGGGTGGTACAGGAGATCGCATCATTGCTGGGAGAGACGACTGCGGAAACGAAGATCGCCTTGACTCGGCTGAAGAAATCTATGGAAGATTAAGAAAGGCGGGACAAGATGCGGTATTTTATTGAAGCCGGCTATGTCAGCCTGAATAAAAAAGGAGAAGAGCTTTGCGGCGACCGTGTAGAAACGATATATCACGATAATACCATGACAACTGTACTGGCTGACGGGTTAGGAAGCGGAGTAAAAGCAAATATTTTGTCTACCTTAACGTCAAAAATTATCAGTACGATGATGTCATCCGGGATGGATATCCAGGATTGCGTGGAAACGATCGCCCAAACACTTCCGATTTGTAAAATTCGTCAAGTGGCATACTCTACTTTTACGATTTTGCAGATCAGCACAGATGGAAGCGCCTATATGGTGCAGTTTGACAATCCGCTCTGTGTGCTGCTGCGCAACGGCAAGCATGTGGAATATCCGGTGGAAGTAAATGTCATCGACGGGAAAACTATTTACGAAAGCCGGATGCAGGTCCAGTTGGGAGATGTTTTCGTCATGTTCAGTGACGGCGTCCCTCATGCAGGAATCGGGATCACCATGAACCTTGGCTGGCAGCAAGAAAATGTTATTTCCCATCTGGAAGAACAGTATAATGCCAACGATTCCGCAAAAAGTACGGCTGCCAAGCTGGCAGATACTGCAAAGGCACTCTATCTGGGAGAGCCGGGCGATGATACGACTGTGGCAGTTATGAAGGTGCGGGAACGGCAGAATGTCAGCATAATGTTTGGTCCACCTTCAAACCCAGCTGACGATGAGAAGGTCGTTCGGGATTTTCTTTCTCAGGATGGAATCAAAATTGTCAGTGGAGGAACTACGTCGAAAATTGTCAGCAAGTATCTGGGTGAGCAGGTCAGCACATGTCTGGATTACGTAGACCCGAAAATTCCGCCGATCGGTAAGATGAAAGGCGTGGATTTAGTAACAGAAGGCGTCTTGACGCTGGGACATGTGATGGAGCTTTCCAATATGATCGTCAGCCAGACCAATACCGATCTGTCTTGGCTGCATAAGAAAGATGGCGCTTCTTTAATTGCAAAGTATCTGTTTGAACAGGCTACAGACGTTACCTTCTACGCAGGCCGGGCAATCAATCCAGCACATCAAAATCCGAACCTTCCGTTGGATTTGAGTATTAAGCTGAAAGTGGTGGAAGTCCTTTCCCATAACCTTGAACTGATGGGGAAGCGCGTCACCGTACATAACTATTAAAAGAAAGGCAATCCGATGAACAGAACATTTGATACTGACGTACAACTTTTAAAGTATAAAGTCCTGAAAGCAGTCTCTAAACGTGCTTTTGAGGGGACATTGGAACAAAGTTATTATGAGATCCCTAAGGAAATTGTCCCCGGGAAAAAGGCTACCATGCGCTGTTGTGTGTACAAGGAACGGGCAATTTTGGAAGAGCGAGTTCGTATGGCAATGGGAGGTAATCCCGATAATCCCAATGTGATTGAAGTGATTGACATTGCCTGCGACGAATGCCCTGTCCATCGGATTTCTGTCAGCGAGTCCTGCCGTGGCTGTATTGCTCACAGATGTCAGAATGTGTGCCCTAGGGGTGCAATTACCATCGTGAATCATCATGCCCATATAGACCACGAGAAGTGCGTTTCCTGTGGGCGGTGTACTCAAGTATGCCCGTATGGGGCAATTCAGGTACATGATCGGCCTTGTGAGAGAAGCTGTAAAGTGGGCGCTATTACGATGGACAGTGACCAAGCAGCTAAAATTAATAATGATAAATGTATTTCCTGTGGAGCGTGCGTGTATCAATGTCCTTTTGGCGCGATTGTGGATAAATCGTTTATACTGGATGCAATCCGCTTGCTGAAGGAAAGCAATGGCAATCAGAAATACAAGGTATATGCGGTTATTGCTCCTGCCATTTCCAGCCAGTTCCCTTATGCCAAAATTGGTCAGGTGGTGACCGGTATTAAGAAACTGGGCTTCCATGAGGTGGTGGAAGTGGCTTTGGGAGCTGATATGACCGCTTACTCAGAAGCCGGTGAACTGGCGGAAAAAGGATTCTTGACCAGTTCCTGCTGTCCGGCATTTGTAACTTATATTGAGAAGTTTTTCCCAAATATGGTGGAGCATATTTCTCATAATCCGTCGCCAATGACGCATATTGCAAAGTATATTAAAGAAACTGACCCAACAGGTAAAGTGGTCTTTATTGGCCCGTGTACGGCTAAAAAGATGGAAATTAAGAGGGAGTCAGTAGCACCTTATGTGGATTGTGTGATTACCTTTGAGGAACTGCAGGCGCTGCTGGATAGTATGGAAATTGCTCCGGAGAATCTGGAGGAGTCAGTGCTGGACAACGCTTCTTATTATGGACGAATTTTCGCCAGAAGCGGCGGACTGTCCGCGGCAGTGGAAGAGGCACTGAAGGAGCGTAAGATCGAATTTACGGTAAAACCGGAAATATGCGATGGTATCGAACAGTGTAAGGTAGCTTTGCTAAAAGCTGGGAAAGGCTTGCTGCAGGCTAACTTTATTGAGGGCATGGCTTGCGTAGGAGGCTGTATCGGAGGGGCAGCATGCCTGACCCACGGTCCTAAAGATAAAAGCGAAGTGGACAAATATGGACGTTTGGCTTTTGAAAAGGGTATAACGGATGCCTTGATGGTCACAACTTTCAAGAAAAGTAGTGAATAAGAGACAATGAATCGCCTATAATTAAAAAGCAGCGTATCAATGGAGCTTCCAACAGACATGTCGGGGCTCCTTGTTTTATAAGAAATATGGTATGTTACAATTGTAACAATATTATTACGACTTGGTGCAGAGGGTTGTTTTTTCCCGCAATTCTGCTATAATGGTTTCAGAGATTTTCTGACGGAAATTGCGGAGATTATGTCCTGAAAAGGCATACGAGTAGCCGGTTCCCGCGTAAGGCGAATTATGGTGTGAGTCCGCTTATCAAAATTTCTTGCGGCGCTGGTGACCGTGCCTGCTGCATAAGAGAATTTTACTTCCGGATGGAATATCGCCAGGAAAATAAAATCCTGGCAGATCCGGCAAGAGCTGCGGATACCAAGCGCATTCGTAAGTTGCCTGTCAAAAATAATTATTAAGGAGCTGCTAGAATGCCAACCACTCGCTATTTCTCCTATCGCCGTCGGAAACGCCGTCGGAATTTCTTGTTGGTTTTTCTTTTAATATTGCTCTTGACCGCCGCCGGAGTCTTAACTTGGCTGGCGGTTTCCAGCCTTATTGGCAAGCATGAGGAATCATCCCTTGGGACGGATGGAGAGTCGTCTGAATCAATAATGGAAAGTGAAAGTCTGCCGGAGAATTCCTTTGCGGAAAATTCGGCGATTGTGTCAGAACCGGAAAGCCAGCCGGAAGAATCATCCGAGGCGGCAGAATCTTCCGTATTGGAGGAATCCAGCCAGATCACAGAGGTTTGGAGCAGCTATGACCAGCCCTTGCCCAAAGGAACAGATATGGGTGAGGATTATTTCAGTGATGCAGTATTTATCGGCGACTCCAGAACACAAGGATTTATCCTCTACTCTGGATTGTCCAATACGACCATGTATGCTGATAAGGGACTATCAGTAGAATCGGTATTTACCAAAGAATGTATTTCCACGGCAGAAGGAAAAGTATCTATTATGGATGCGTTGGCGCAGAATCCTGATTTTAAAAAGGCATATGTGATGCTAGGAGTCAATGAACTTGGATGGGCATATCCCTCTATTTTTCAGGAGAAATATCAGAAATTGATTCAAAGGATTAAAGAAATCAATCCGGATGCGGAAATCTATGTCCAGTCTATTTTGCCTGTCTCTCAGGAAAAATCAGATGGGGATAAAGTTTATAATAATCCCAGAATTCAGGAATATAACCAATTGATACAGGAGGTGGCAGTAGAAGAGAAGGTCTATTATTTGAATGTGGCTGAAGCAGTGGCAGACGAAAACGGTGCTTTGCCTGCTGATGCGTCAACCGACGGGGTACATTTGAATAAGGCCTATTGTGAAAAGTGGCTGGAATATCTTAAGAATCATACGGTGGAAGGACTATCTCAGGCCACGGCAGAGGACTCCGTAGAATCTGTATTAGAACAGGTCCAGGCATCTTTGCAAACAACGTCTTCAGACGCGGCCGATCAGTAAGCTCATAGGTGGAAAGGAAATCAAAATGGTTTTGAAAAAAATAGCGGCATTCGCTATGGTCGTGATAACATGTATTACATTGTCCAGTTGTGGAGAAACCAAAAATATTACGATGGATATCGAAGCGCTGGCTACAGAATTAAAAGATAATATCACCTATCAGGATCAGTTGGAGCAGATAGAACCAGATATGGTGAAAATGCTTTATGATGTGGAAGAATATGCAGATAACTCAATCGTGTATATGGGAAGCGGCGCAACTGCAGAAGAAATCGCTGTGTTTGAGTGTAAAGATGCGGATGCTGGTAAGAAAGTGGAAGAGATCGTAAAACAACATGTTCAGGATCAGATCACTTCTTTTGAGTCATATGTTCCGGCAGAGGTTGCTAAGCTTAAGGAAGCAGTTGTCCGTTCCGGGGGAAAATATGTAGCACTTTGTGTCTCAGATGACTCTGCGGCTGCTAATAAGATTATGGATCAGTATTTTAGATAACAGAATGACTCTGTACCTATAAAATAGGCGCGTCCTACAAAAGGATGCGCCTATTTTATATCAGGAAGATACTGTATTGATCCTCAAAAAAGAGAATATAAAAATGAAACCGGAAAGTTTAAACTTTCCGGTTTCATTTTGGAGCTGATAACCAGATTCGAACTGGTGACCTCATCCTTACCAAGGATGTGCTCTGCCGCCTGAGCCATATCAGCATTCACAGCTTTTATATTATAACGGAAAAAGAATATAATGTCAAGTGCATATTAAAAAAAAAGACAAATGAAAGTTAAAGTGGATTTCCAAATAGAATTTTTTATGTTACAATAAAGAAAATTAAAGTTTTCCGGAAGGATTTTTTGAAAGATTGAAGGTGGAAGAAGTCAGCTGTCGTTATTATTTCAGGAAGGCGGAAGACGAAAGGCGGTGAAAACGAGAAGATGAATAATCAGGAATTTGAAGCCATAGTCCGGCAATATGAAAAGCTCGTTTTCACCGTGTGCTACCAGTTGGTTCACGACTATGGAGAGGCCCAAAACCTGACACAGGAGACATTTCTCTCCGCCTATCGACATGTGGACAGTTGCCAGAAAGGGGAATATAAACCTTGGCTGATACGAATTGCCTCCAATAAGGCAAAGGATTTTTTAAAGTCCGCCTATCACCGAAAGGTGGATACAGTAGAGGATTGGGAAGCCCTCCCGATGCAGCCGGGCGGCTCCGCGGAACAGGAGATCATGACCCGGGAAGGTGCTCGGTTGGTAATGGAGGCGGTTTTAGAATTGGAAGAACCATATCATAAAGTTGCAAAGCTCTATTTTTTAGAAGAGCGATCAGTTGATGAAATAGCAGAAATTCTGGGAAGGCCAAGAAAAACAGTCGAAACACAAGTTTACCGCGCAAGACAGAAACTGCAGAAGATGTTGATGGAAAGGGGGATTTCAGTATGAAGCTTTTTAATGAGGAAGGCCACATTACTGATGAAGGCTTTGAAGCCCTGGTGAAGGAAAATCTGGACGAAATGGGAAGGCTGGAGGTTTCGGAGCATCTGGATTTTTGTGACCAATGTGTGGCCAGGTACAGCGAATTGCTGACAGCGGATATCATGTTGGAAGCACCAGCAGAAATCGTCCCTGTGGTGGTTGGAAAGATCAGGCAGAGAAACCGGAATATTTTCCTGAACCGCTTTATGAAGGTCTCTGTGGCAGCAGGATTGGCAATCGTCATCTGGGTCGGAGGATTTTACCGTATCGGAATATTAAAGCCGTTAGGGGAACATCCCGGAAAAGCCGCCAGTGCAGCCCGTTCAGTCAGCGATACACTGTGGAATTGGAGCAGCGGCTTGGATAAACTTCTGAGTGGATTCAGCAGTTTCCTCAATACGCCTCCTACAGAGGATACAGGCGATCATGATACCAAACAGTAGAAAGGAAGATGTTGGAATGTGGAACTATGGGGATCAGAATGACCGGGCAGATAAAATGTATCCGAAGGGGAAGAATAAGGGGCTTGCAATCTTTTTTGGCCTAATGCCGGGCGCAGGGCATATGTATCTCGGAAAGATGAAACGGGGAATGACACTGTTAATCCTGTTCTGGGGTACGATTGGCCTGGCAGCTGCATTGGGAATGAGTATTCTGCTGATGGCATTACCCGTTATCTGGTTTTATTCGTTTTTTGACAATTTGAATTTGGCATCGCTTTCCTATGAAGAGCAGAAAGCCGCTCCGGACTCCTTTTTCTTTGGATTGTTTAATGGAAGCGGCCTGAAGGAAATGAATATTTTTCGTCAACGAAACGGGCTTTTAGGATGGGCATGTATCCTGGTAGGCGGAATCATGCTTTTCAATTCCTTTGCAAGAGGGCTGCTGAATTGGTTAACAGAATACTTTGGCTACGGCAATATGGGATGGCTTTGGGAAATATACTACAAATTGCCGCAGATGGTCGTTGCCGTGCTGATAATTCTGTTGGGTGTCCACTTCATGCGGGGCGGCAAGAAAAATGATTCCGGGGATGATATCACCCCTTATCACGGGAATTAATTTCTGATACCGAGCGAAAGGACGTAATAATTATGGATATGAACGATAAGCCAACGGAAAATTTGTCTGAAGAAGTAACTCCATCAGAAAATCAGCCGGCTTCGGGCACAGAGCAGGCTGCTCCGCAGCCCGGCAAAGAGCAACGCCCGCAAATGCCTAACACATGGGCCGCTGCAGGGCCGCCTCCAAAAGAAATCCGTGTGGGAAGGGTAACCCTCGGACTGGCGTTGATAGCAGTCGGTATATTGCTGCTGATCGGACTTTTTAATCCGAACTTTAGCATCATAGCTGCGGCAAAATGCGCCCCAGTAATATTGATTTTTATCGGTGCGGAGATACTCATTACAACCTTTTTTGCAAAGGGCAAGAAAATCAAATATGATTTCCTGAGCATGTTTGTGTGCTTCCTGCTGATTGCCGGAAGTTTCGTGATGGCGATGATCCCGGCGGTATATCAAAATGTAGTGGTCAGAGAAAGGGTGGAAGAACGTCTTTCTGATCAAATTGAGGAGGATTGCTACTATGCCGCAGAAAGCGAGGGGATTGCGGAGGTAGATTGTCGGATCTATCTTTCGGCCGGACTGAATGATGAAATTCGCGAGGATATGACCTATAGCGAAGTTGGAAATCTGCTCGCAGGCCAGTACTTAACGGTGCGTTTGGACGAAAATTTTGATACGGCAGAAGCATTCTGTCAAAAGGCGCGTAAAGTGCTGGATCTATTGAAACCACTGGACTTGCCGGATGCGGATATCAGTATTGTTCAGCAAAACCATGAGGGATATCTCGATATATCCGCAGGATATCAGTGGGATTTTTCGGCCGATAAGCTCGAAAACCTTTGCAGCGGCTGGGAAGGGAATTCGATTTCCGCACAATGGGAAGAGGGGAGTTCAGAAGAGATCGAATTGTCTTTTGATGAATAATAAGTATTGATTTCGGATAGCAGACATAGAAGTTTGCTATCCGATTTTTTG
>CALXBD010000054.1 GCA_944386445.1 uncultured Clostridia bacterium | reverse complement strand
CTTTAGCGCGGGAAGCTATCTGGATCTGACACGGGTGGCCAAACTCAGTGAGGAAATGTGGACATCGCTGTTTTTGCTGAATCGGGAAGCGCTGCTTTATGAAATTGATACCTTGCAGCGGCACCTGTCCGAATATCGGGACGCCCTTGCCGCCCAAAATACCGACGCCCTGAAGTCGCTGCTTCGGGAAGGCCGCATTTTGAAGGAAGAGGATCTGGCCAGAAACAATGCAAATTCAAAATAAATAAATCAACAGCAAAAGAGCCGGTTTCCGTCAGAAAACCGGCTCTTTTGAATTTTGGAAAAAGAAAATTAAAAGCCACCGCGGTTGAGGAAAAATTCCCGGGACGCCAGCGCGGCACCGGCCAAAAACAGGTTGGAACCTTCGATATGGCTGCGGGAAACAGTGAATCCCATAGAGGTCAGCAGATCTGTGGCAGAGCCATCCAACTGTTCCAGTAAAGCCGTATATCCGGCTTCTCCTTCCAGCAGAATGATCCTACCAGGATCGAAAAATTCCGATGCTTCCGTTAGTGCGGTCAGGCGAGTCTTTTGGAAATTTTCAAAGGCTGACAGAATCGGCGCATCTGTCGAAACCTCCTCATTCAAGAGGATGGGAATCAGTCGGACAGCATTTCCCCCGGTTGCATCCCAGAGATTTGGGGTGTCCTCCTTAGAAAAAATCTTTTGACACTCTGCTGTCAACGCTTTCAGGGAAGTCTTTTCCGGCATAATTGCCGCTCGGTTGTGAGTGCCCTTGTAAACCTCGCCACCCAGCAGAATCGAACAGGAAAGCTGTTTTCCGCAACGGAAAAGCAGCAGATCACTGTATGGAACTTCCGATTCTGCCTGCCAATAATCATATTCCGCAATAGCGGCGCCTTGTGCCACATCGCCAAAGGTGAGCGGAAGTCCGGCAAAAGCAGCCAACCGGCTGCTCAGTTCAGACCAGTCCTCCCCGGCACCCAGCATTTCCCGATACTCCGGCGCGATACACACGCCCAATCCGGTAATCTGCGCAGGTGTGAGGTCATTTTTGTACAGAAGCTCCTGATAAAGCTTCTCAATCAACTGAAAGATATCTTCCGCTGTGCCCTCGGAGGGCAGGGAAACCATATGTTTTTCCACAGGGTCTCCATGCAGGGTACACAGGCCGATATAAAGATTTCCGCCATCCACAACCAGGCCCATGTCCATTTTATAGGTAGGGTTTACATCCAGCAGAATTTTTTTTCGACCCCTCGAAAGTTTTCCCCCTTTGGGAATCTGTTCCCCTTTTTCATAGAGGGCCCCCTGCTCGATCATCTCATTGGTGATGATGGTGACGGCGGCCTTAGTAATGGCGATTTGTCGTGCAATATCGATCCGGGATGTTGGGCCATTGCTGCGCAGCAGACGTATCACCTGCCGGCGGTTTTGGCGCTTCAAATCCAGTTTACTGATTCCATTGGCAACCATACGGCTCCGTCCTCCTTTTTGACGTTTCCGGCAGAGCCGGTTTTGATTTATGCTTTTTAGTATAGCAAACTGCGCCAAAAAAGTATCCGAAAACCTGTTAGTTTTTCATGAATAAATCGTGTCCGTTTCCTTATTTTCCGTTTGTACCTAAAGCATCAGCTGAAAAAATCATTCCCCTGACAGCGTCATTCTGCCGGATAATCATAGAAGCAAAGGTTTAAATCCACATTCCCGTCGATTCCGTCCACAGAGCCGGTACTGGTATATTGCCACATCTGAAACTGATAGGGGAAAAACGGGGTGCGATAATATTGTGCCAGCCATTTGTCATATTGATCCAATCTGGAAAAATCCATTTGAGCCATGAACCATTTGGTATTTGCATAGATCATGGGGCGATAACCCGCTTCGGCAATCTTGTCACAGAACGCGATGGCAATATCCGTCGCCATATCGGATTCCAGATCGTCGGTACGCGCATCCGCCTCAAAAACTTCCTCCTGATCGAAGACTATAGGAAAAGCCAGATCCCTGCCGTCCAATGTATCCAGAACCAGCTGGGCTTCCTCCAATCCCTCTTCTACGGTGATGGCCTGGGAGTAGAAATAAACGCCCACCGGCAGACCTGCCGCGACAGCGCCCTGATAATTTTCCTCAAACCGGTCGTCGAGTTTCATAATGCCGGATTCTCCATAACCCCGGTATCCCAATCTCAGAATCGCAAAATCGATCCCGTCGGCAGCAACCTTTTCCCAGTCGATTTCCCCCTGATGGGTAGAAACATCTACCCCCAATAATGCTTCGGGACCATTTTCAGGGCGATAATAGATCCTTCCGTTTTCCCGCACCAGGTTATCCCAGTTATAATCGTTCTGTTTCAGTTCGTAATCAATTGGCTGATATACGACTCCCCCTGTATCGTCCTTATAAACGACGACATCATCGAAGAAGCGCTGTATGAATTCGGAGCCGATTCCGTATTGCTGGGCATATCCTTTAAATGTTTCGATGGGAATGGTAGTCTCCTCCAGTTCGGAAATTCTGCTTTGAGCTTCATCCAGGTCAGAGCGCAGTTCACTGGTTTCCGCCATGGCAGCCACGGTGCGCTGGTCTTCTCGATGTTCTGACTGTAGCACGATAAAAATGGCAGCAGCCAGTGCCAAACAAAGCAGCAAATTGGAAAAAATCAGCAGGGTCGTAAAGCCGCGACCGCGCCGTCTGGTTTCTTCTTTTTTTGCTCCATGATATGCCTCCCGTTATAACGCTGGTTAATATGTGCTTGATACGGACAAGCGTCCATAAAGCCCTTGATGACATTATACAAGAGATTTTGTCGAAAAGCAACGAATATTGTTTGAACATTCCCAAAGCGGTATTTGCCCTCCGGAAAACGACAACCCATCCAAAAAAAGAAGGGAAGTTCACAAAAAATTCATGCGTTCCCGCGCGTTAAATTTCTATCAAACTCTTGTTATTTTTTGCAAGATGGTATAAAATAAGAGATAGAATAAATCATTTGGAGGTTTATTATTATGGCAGTTAAAGTTGCAATCAATGGTTTTGGCCGTATCGGCCGTCTCGCATTCCGCCAGATGTTCGCTGCGGAAGGCTATGAAGTCGTTGCGATCAACGACCTGACCAGCCCTGAAATGCTGGCCCACCTGCTCAAGTACGACACCGCTCAGGGCCGTTACGAGGGCCATACCGTCGAGGCCGGCGAGAATTACATCGTCGTCGACGGCAAGAAGATCACCATCTACGCAATCAAAGACGCTTCCGAGTGCCCCTGGGGCGAACTGGGCGTTGACGTCGTGCTGGAATGCACCGGCTTCTATACCAGCAAAGAAAAAGCTTCCGCTCACATCAAAGCTGGTGCCAAGAAGGTCGTTATCTCCGCTCCCGCCGGCAACGATCTGAAGACCATCGTCTACAGCGTCAACGAGAAGACCCTGACCGCTGAGGATCAGATCATCTCCGCCGCTTCCTGCACCACCAACTGCTTGGCTCCTATGGCTAAGGCTCTGAACGATGCATTCCCCATCCAGAGCGGCATCATGACCACCGTTCATGCTTACACCGGCGACCAGATGATCCTGGACGGCCCTCATCGTAAAGGCGACCTCCGTCGTGCCCGTGCCGGCGCTGCTAACATCGTTCCTAACTCCACCGGCGCTGCTAAGGCAATCGGCCTGGTTATCCCCGAACTGAACGGCAAGCTCATCGGCTCTGCTCAGCGTGTTCCCGTGTTCACCGGCTCCACCACTATCCTGGTCGCCGTTGTCAAGGGCAAAGATGTTACCAAGGACGCAATCAATGCTGCTATGAAGGCTGCTTCTTCTGAGTCCTTCGGCTACAACACCGATCCTATCGTTTCTTCTGACGTAATCGGTATGCGGTATGGCTCTCTGTTTGACGCCACCCAGACCATGGTCACCAAGATCGACGACGATACCTATCAGGTACAGGTCGTTTCCTGGTACGACAATGAGAACTCCTACACCAGCCAGATGGTCCGCACCATTAAATACTTCGCAGAGCTCGCATAAGCTGCTGTGGATGCTGGATTGTAAGTAACCTGCAGATGTGCTGCTGCTCCATGGCGGCAGCACATTTTTTTGGACAGGCATAACGAGCCTGTATGGAAAAATTCTCCGCTGCCGGATCACCGGCAAATTATGACAGGGAGGTTCTAAAGATGACTTATTCTCAAGAAGTAGAGAGCATGTGCTGCGTTGCCAAGGGCCCGCATCATGGTCCCGCCCCCATTCCGGAAGAGGGAAAATGGATCGAAGCAAAGGAAATTAAGGATATTTCCGCTTATACCCACGGCGTGGGCTGGTGCGCTCCTCAGCAGGGCGCCTGCAAATTGTCTTTGAATGTAAAAAACGGTATTATTGAAGAAGCATTGGTTGAAACCATCGGATGTTCCGGTATGACCCATTCTGCTGCTATGGCAGCGGAAATTCTGCCCGGCAAAACCGTTCTGGAAGCTCTGAACACCGACTTGGTTTGTGACGCTATCAATACCGCTATGCGGGAACTGTTCCTCCAGATCGTATACGGCCGTTCTCAGTCTGCTTTCTCCGAAGGCGGCTTGGTCATTGGTGCCGGTATGGAAGATTTGGGTAAAGGCGCTCGCTCCATGGTGGGTACTATGTACGGCACAAAGGCCAAAGGTGTCCGCTACCTGGAAATGACCGAAGGCTACTGCACCAGAATGGCTCTGGATGCAGACGATCAGGTGATCGGCTATGAGTTTGTTTCTCTGGGCAAAATGACTGACTTCATCAAGAAGGGCATGGAACCCAACGAAGCATACGAGAAGTCTAAAGGCACTTACGGCAGATTTGCAGATGCCGTCAAGTACATTGACCCGCGTAAGGAATAAGGAGGGCACGAAGAATGGCTACTTTTGAAGGATACGAGAGACGTGAGGCGAAAATCCTCGGCGTGCTGAAAGAATACGGGATTTCCTCCATTGATGAGTGCAAAACCATCTGCGAGGAAAAAGGCATCGATCCCTATACCATCGTTCAGGAAACCCAGCCCATCTGCTTCGAAAATGCGAAATGGGCTTATACTGTCGGTTGTGCAATCGCCATTAAGAAAGGCTGCACAAAAGCTGCTGACGCTGCTGCTGCTATCGGCATCGGCCTGCAGGCATTCTGCATTCCCGGCTCTGTTGCTGAGAACCGTAAGGTCGGTCTTGGCCATGGTAATCTGGGCAAGATGCTCCTGAGCGAAGATACCGAATGCTTCGCTTTCCTGGCAGGCCACGAGTCCTTCGCAGCCGCTGAGGGCGCAATTAAAATTGCTCTGAACGCCAACAAAGTCCGTACCAAACCCCTGCGTGTTATCCTGAACGGCCTGGGCAAGGACGCTGCGTTCATCATTTCCAGAATCAACGGCTTCACTTATGTTGAAACCGAGTTCGATCCTTACACCGAGGAAGTTAAGGTCGTCAGCGAGAAAGCTTACTCCAATGGCCCCCGTGCTGACGTAAAGTGCTACGGCGCTGATAACGTTCCCGAAGGCGTTGCAATCATGAAGTTGGAAAAAGTCGGCGTTTCCATCACCGGCAACTCCACCAACCCCACCCGTTTCCAGCATCCTGTTGCCGGCACCTATAAGAAATGGTGTGTCGAAAACGGCGTGAAATACTTCTCTGTTGCTTCCGGCGGCGGTACCGGCCGTACTCTGCATCCTGACAACATGGCTGCTGGTCCTTCCTCTTATGGCATGACCGACACCATGGGTCGTATGCATTCCGACGCACAGTTCGCAGGTTCTTCTTCCGTTCCCGCCCACGTAGAAATGATGGGCCTGATTGGTATGGGCAACAACCCCATGGTTGGTGCTACCGTTGCCTGCGCTGTTGCTGTTGAGGAAGCTAATAAATAAAATTTAATGTGTTGCGTTTCCGATGTTGAGGGAAACATGGCAAAGGGTAGACAAGCAGTATAGAATGCTGCTTGTCTACCCTTTTTATACTAAAGTTTTTGTAATCGATTGACGAAAAAAAGAATTCATTTTATAATGGGGATAATTAGCTGGAAAGGAGCGGAAAACAATGGCATACGAAATTGATTCATTTCTGAAGCAGGAAATTGACAAATGTCAGGCGCGGCTGCCTGCGAACTTGGTTTTGGATGGGAAAATGGATTTTGCTCAGTGGCAGGAAGCTCTGCGTAAAGGCGTGCAGGAAAAAATAGGAGCTTTTCCCAGTAATCCTCCGGCGCTGAACCTTACGAAGGTGCGAGAGGAAAAGCTGGCAGGTGTAACGCGGCAATTCTGGACGTATCAAAGTCAGGAAGGGCTTACTGTCCCAGCATATTATTTGGTACCAGATGAACCGTTGCCCGGGAAGCCGGCTGTAATTGCGGTAACCGGCCATGGATTTGGTGTGGACGACATTGTGGGAATTGATGAAAACGGCAATAATTATCCGGATGCTCAGTCAGCGGGATATCAGAAACAGTTTGCACTGACCCTTGCGCAGAAGGGGTTTTATGTCATCGCTCCCGAACCACTGGGCTTTGGATACCTGCGGTTGGCAGAGGACAAGGAGAAGGCGCCTCAGGAAACCAGCTGTCACCGGGTGTCGACCAGTCTGCTGATGTGCGGGACGACAGTTACCAGTGTACGTGTTTATGAATGTATCCGCTGCCTGGATGTTTTGGCAGAGTTGGGGAACGTAGACCTTGAACGGGTAGGCTGTATGGGGATTTCCGGCGGTGGATTGGTGAGTACATTTTTCTCAGTATTGGAACCGCGGATAAAGGCCTGCGTCATCAGTGGGTATGCAAACCTGTTTCGGTCCTCTGTACTTGCAATGCATCACTGTGTGGACAATTTCTTCCCGGGTATGCTGAATCTTTGCGAGCTCCCGGATATTTTGTCATTGGCTGCTCCCCGGCCTATGCTGTGGGAGATGGGGACAGAGGATCCGATCTTTCCCATAGAGGCTGGACGGAAAGCAGCATCGCAGGTGGAGAAAATCTATCAGCTTCTGGGCGTCCCGGAACGGTTCCAGGTAGACATTTTTAAGGGCGATCATCAGATTTCCGGTGCGAAAAGTTATGATTTCCTGATCGGACATTTGGCAGAAAATTAAGACAAAGCCCCGCCTTCCGTTTTCAGAAAGGTGGGGCTGATTAGTTTACACTTCTGCCAGGAGATACCCCCAGCTGTTCAGGTCGACTTGAAGCCGCTCTCCGGCGACTCGGAATGCGGCATCCTTCTCCCATAAGGAAGCCGGTCGGTTATAATTGATTGGCAGGGGAAGGGATAAACTAACCGGTTCCTGCCGGAGGTTTATTGCTGCAATAATTGTTTGTTCTGCAGACTGGCGGCGGAAAGCTACAACGCCGTCTCCGAAAGTTGGAAGCCATTTTGTAGTTCCTTCACACAATGCAGGATTTGCGTGCCGCAAACTTGTAAGCCCCCGGATCACCTCCAGACGCCGTTGCCCGGCTGCAGTCAACGCTCTGGACCAGCGGATCAGATAATTCTTTCCGTAAAAGCGGTTCCCATAGATGCTATGAGTGCCGTTGTCGGCAATTTCATACCCGTTATAGAGGAAAGGGACCCCATCCATTGCAAAATTCAGGGTCAGGCAGGCCTCCACGGCAGCGGAGCCGAGGCGATCTTCAATGCGCAGACTGCCGCAGTCATTGGCAATATCATGATTGTCAATGGAACGCAGTACCAGCCCGCTCTCCGGCAGTTTGTCATGGATCTCCTGCCAATATGTTTGCAGATCTGCTGCGGAAGCGTCTCCGGCGCAGACGCTGGGTACCATACCTGCCCAGCGAAAATCATAATTTACGTCGAAGGCATTCAGATATTCCGGGTTTGTTCCCTCATTGAGCATGATGATATCCGGCCGCAGCGCTTCCAGACGTTTCCGCCCCTCCTCCCAAAAGGACAGCGGAACCGAATCGCCTACATCGCATCGATAGCCGTCCACACCGTATTCCCGAACAAAAAATTCCATATTTTCCCATAGGTATTCCCGCAGTTTTGGGTTTTCAAAATTTAGCTCTGGGAAATGCCATAAGCCATAGCGGATGTTCCCGTTTTCATCCTGCTTTACAAAATCCGGATGTTTCTCAAGGAACACCGCTGTAGGACCGCAGTGATAATAGACTAGATCCAGCATAACGCGAAGCCCCAGCGTGTGAGCCTTTTCCGTAAAGGCGCGAAGATCGTCATCAGAGCCGTATTCCGGATCCACATGGAAATAATCCTTGATCCGATAGGGGTTCTGGGGATTTCCCAAACGTGATTTGTTTTGACGGTCACTCCAGTGTTCCGGGAGAGCTTCATCATCCTGATAAAATACAGGACACAAATAAACCACATCGACCCCAAGGCTGCGAACATGGTTTAGCATTTCCGCAGCGGCAGAAAGTGTACCTTCTTCGGTGAAAGGCCTAAGAAACATTTGATAAATAACAGAGCGATTGGCTTTGCTTTCAGAGTTCATAAGCAGCATCCTTTCCTCAGATTCTGCCTCTATTAAACCACTCTTGCGAGGAAAAGGCAACCGAGGAAACGCAACAAAAGGTTTGAATTTCAAAACTGTTTTGATAGCCTTGACAGGATTTTTTCGGAGATTTACAATGTAATTGCGGAAATTCTGAAAGCCTTTTAGGAGGGAAATCCATGCTGTTGGACCAAAAAAATCTGGCTGTAGAACTGCTGAATGTTTTTAAGTTCAGCCGGGCTCATGCCGTTGTTCAGGAACGTCCTCGCGTTTTTCATGCGTTGTCCTTGCGGCTGGCAGGGAGTGGGCATTTTGAATACGAAGGCCGCTCTTTTGAGATCAGCCAGGGACAATTAGCCTATATTCCAGCCGGGCGAGGCTACCAGGTTTCTACAGAGTATGAGGAGATCATGGTTCTTCATTTTAACCTTTGGAACTATGACGGAAATCAGATAGAAGTTTTTTGCCCCAGGGATGGGAGAGTTTCTCAGATGCTTATGAAGCGGATTTTGGAGGAATGGGAGCGCCCAAGGCCCGGCAGCAACTATCGTTGTACGGCGCTTTTTTATGAGCTGCTGGCCCAGTTGCAGGATCAGTCAGAAATGGCCGGCAGCCGTTGGGAGGCTCTGAAAAAAATCAGGCCATCGGTAGAGTGCCTTCAGAAAAGATTTTTTGATCCGGAACTGACCGTGGAAGAGTTGGCGGCTTGTTCGTCAGTCAGCAGTGTATATTTCCGTCGACTGTTCCATGAGGTTTTTGGAACTGCACCACAGACATATCTGACAGGACTTCGTATTAAGCGGGCGCAGGAACTGCTGGCCAGCGGGTACTATTCGGTTGGGGAAACAGCGGAATACAGCGGCTTTTCCGATGCAAAATACTTTAGTACCGTTTTTCGAAAAATGACTGGGATGTCTCCCAGACAATATATCCGGTCTTTACAGTAAAAAACGCGGAACAGCTTGCTGTTCCGCGTTTTTGCGCTGTCAGTGGATCTCAAATTTACGGTAACAGGTGCCGTCCAAGTCCTTCCAAAGGAAAACACCATTTTCCAGCATCATGTAGCTATGCCGGCTGTCTTCTTTGGGAATCGACACCGACCCGGGGTTCAGATAAGTAAAGGTCTCCGTAGGCTGACACACCGGCACATGGGTATGACCATGAAGCAGAATATCCCCCTTATTAAGCCGCGGCGGATTCTGCAGATTATAAACATGTCCGTGTGTAGCAAAGATCATACTTCCGGCTTCTTCCAGCAGGCAGTAGTCTGCCAAAACCGGAAACTCCAGTACCATCTGGTCAACCTCCGCTTCGCAGTTACCCCGGACACAGAAAATCATATCCCGGATCCCATTGAGCATGGAAATAACCTCTTTCGGAGCATATTCCCGCGGCAAATCGTTCCGGGGACCATGATACAGCAGATCTCCCAGCAGCAGTACCCGACGAGGCTGTTCCCGTTCAACAGCTTCCATCAGCTGGCGACAATAGTATGCCGAACCGTGAATATCAGATGCGATCAGCAATTTCATAAGCATCCTCCTTTTGTTAACCGGATATATTGTACCACATTTTAAAGAGGGTTTCATGGCCATTCTGTAAAAACTAGGAAACCGCAGGAAAATGGAATTCGGTTGGCAGCGACAAATGCCAATTTTTAGAATAGCTTTCCCAAGTTAGTGCCTTGCTTAACCCATAAAAACTATGCTATAATGTCCTGGTTGAAAGATGACTTCAGACGGGGCTGTGCTGATGACCTGAAAGTGGATGCTTGGGATCGTAGAAACTCTGCTTTGCGATGCAAGGCTGTGAAATCAACCGGAAGTTGAATGGACTTACAAGAACGGAGAACTCAACCGAAAGTTGAATCTGTTGATTCAACGAATCAGTTATTGTTTGGTGCCCCGGCCTTTGTTACCATAAAAGTATCCCGGGAAACCCATATAGAAAGGATAAATAGGTATGAACGAAAATAATATCAGTCAAGTCCTGCGGGAAAATTTGATTTTCCTGCGGAGAAAACACCACATGACTCAAGAGCAGTTGGCTGGCAAACTAGGACTTACCTTCCAGGCAGTGTCAAAATGGGAAACGGGGCTTTCCTGCCCGGATATCGCCCTACTTCCTCAGCTGGCAGAAATTTTCGGGGTCACAGTGGATCAGTTTTTTCATCCTCTGGCCAATGACGTTGAGGAGATGGAGAAACTGTCGACCCCAAGTGCAGCGCCCCCGGAATTCGGACCGGAGAATTCCCCAGAACCGTCTTCCGATACAGCGCCGGAAGATTCGTCTCCCCAGTCGGAAGATTCCCTTCACAGTAAGGGGAGAAAATCGATATCCGAATGGGTCCGCAGCATGATGGGAGGCGCTGCCCCCACAGGATTTATCCGATTTTGTTGCCTCTACAATCGACTTTACCCTTTCTTCTTCAGACCAAGAGGACGAGGATACCACCGCAGAAGACAGGAAGTTGTCTAACGGTTGGGTAGAGGACGTTCCATGGGAAGATGATGGTGTGTATCGAGGAGTCCTTTTCCGCGGGCGGTCTCTGGTAGCTATGCCGGAGGAGAATGGAAAACTTATTTCGGCAGATGATCTGGATAATAGCCTTCTTTCTGCTTTCCGGGTGGAATGTGGCGACATATCCGGGAGTGTCACCGCGTCGGGGGATGTCAGCTGTGGAGATGTAGGAGGCGCCCTTGCAGCAGGAAGAGATATCAGCTGCGGGGATGCAGGAGGCAATCTTTCAGCAGGCAGAAGCATTGAGTGCGGAGATGTGGCCGGCTCGGTTAGCGCTGGGAATAGCGTTACATGCGGCGATGTATCTGGCAACATCTTCTGCCAAAAACGGGATCAGTAAAGGTCTGTGTTTGATTATAAAACGGCAAATGTAAAAAACGCAATTTTTGCATAGTTCTCCCACAAATTGTCCCATACAGATGCGTCCAATTATGTTATAATGGCTTCAAAGAATCAAAATCCGGAGGCGATTTTGTGGAACAGCTGAAAGTGGGAGAGAAAGACCGGTTTGTTTTTGCGGCTGCCGGCTTGGAGCACGGCCATATCAATGGAATGGTAGGTGGCCTGTTGGAAGCAGGCGCTTGCTGCAAATGGGTATGGGATCCTGATCCGGTTAAGGTAAAAGCCTTTCTGGAAAAATTTTCCCAAGCAAAAGCAGCTCGATGCCTGGCGGAAGTCTTGGAAGATAACGAAGTGCGGATGGTGGCAGCGGCAGCAATCCCTGCGGACCGCTGCGCATTAGGAGTCCGGGTTATGGAGAGCGGCAAAGACTATTTTACCGCAAAGACTCCATTGACTACCCTCGCTCAGCTGGAACAGGCCAAAGCAGCCTGTGTCCGCACAAGACGCCGGTATTTCTGCTATTTCAGCGAGCGGCTTCGTTCAGAATGTGCTATTTATGCTGGAGAGCTGGTAAAAAAAGGCGCAATTGGTCGTGTTATACAGGTTTTGGGATTAGGACCACATCGGCTGACGGCTGCCAGCCGTCCGGAATGGTTTTTCAAAAAGCAGCTTTATGGCGGAATACTTTGTGATATCGGCAGCCATCAAATTGAGCAGTTCCTTTATGTTACAGGTGCTGAAGATGCCAAAGTTGTACGGAGCCAAATTGCCAATTATGCTCATCCTGAAACCCCGGAGTTAGACGATTTTGGGGATGCCATGCTTGTGGCAGATAATGGGGCCAGTGGGTATTTTCGTGTAGACTGGTTTACTCCCGACGGCCTGTCTACCTGGGGAGACGGTCGGACAGTGATTTTGGGTACAGACGGGTTCATCGAGCTTCGGAAAAACCTGAATGTAGCTACGGATCCCGCAGGGGATCATCTGTTTTTGGTGGATAAGAGCGGTGAACATCATTTGGAAGCCTCAGGAAAGGTGGGATATCCCTTTTTTAACCAGATGATCCGGGATTCTCTGGACGGGACGGAGACCGCAATGACACAGGCTCATATCTTCAAGGCGGCAGAGCTGTGTGTCCGGGCACAAAATCAAGCAGTGCGACTGTCATAAAGGTTCGTACGGTCAGCGGAAGGGTGATTTGCAATGGCGAAAGTGAAAATTTTGTTGGCAGGAGTCGGCGGATACGGAAACATATATGTAAGCTTGCTTGCAAAAGGCTTTGGGGAGAACGAAGGAGCAGTATTGGCGGGGATAGCGGATCCATTTGCAGAGACTGCTCCCGGCTATGAATGGCTTCGGAAGCAGGGCGTGCCGTTTTTTAATACGCCTGCGGAATTTTTTCGGGAACATCAGGCAGATTTGACGGTTATTTCCACACCGACTCCTCTCCATAGCCCCTATAGTATTGCTGCCATGGAAAACGGATCCCACGTTCTGTGCGAGAAGCCTTTGACTCCGACTGTTCAGGAACTGGATGCATTGGAAGAACGCCGTCGACAGTTGGATAAACAGTTGGGCGTAGGCTTTCAGTGGTCTTTCTGCGAAACGATGACTCACCTGAAGCGGGACATTCTTTCCGGTGTATACGGAAAGCCGCGTATGATGAAGACGTTTATTTCCTGGCCCCGAGGGCTGAGTTATTATCAGACCTCCACCTGGAAGGGGCGGGTCCGGGACGGAAAAGGCGGATATATTTTGGATTCTATCGTTACAAATGCCGCGGCGCATTACCTGCATAATATTTTCTTTCTGCTTGGAGGAACAATGGGCAGCGCCGCTTATCCGGAAAGCATGTCTGCCGAACTCTATCGCGCCAAGGATATTGAGAGCTTTGATACCTGTATTCTGCGGGGAAAAGTCGGTGAAGGGGAGTTTTTCTATGTTGCGTCCCACGCAACAGACCTAAATTGTGATCCTTACTTTTGCTATGAATTTGAAAAGGGAACAGTGACCTTTAATCAGGACGGAGAAAAAGGGATCGTAACAGGTCATCTTAACGATGGAAGGACGGTTACATACGGCGATCCCTTTACTGATGAGGAAGTTTTCTGCAAACTGCGGGATATGATTCGCTGTGCCCGGGACGGTGAGACACCTCAGTGCTCCATCGAAACGGTTCGTCCGCATCTGTTGGCTTGCAATGCGCTGTTTGATTTTGGAAGAGTTATAAATTTCCCAGTAGAGATGCTGGAAAAGGTGAATATGGACGATCCGGCAAACGCAAACATCTGCTGTAGGGGACTTTATCAGGATTTACGCGCCTGCTATGAAGAGGCCGCGTTCCCCTCTGAAAGGGGATATTCCTGGAGTAAACCAGCCGTCTCCATTCCGCTGTCCGGATATCAGTTTTTTAAAGGTGGAGCATTTTAAAAGACAAGGGCCGTCTCCCAATGGAGAGACGGCCCCCTATTTTTTAGAAATTGTTTTGCCTTTTTTTGCTGTTTCAAGCCGGTAGTGTGGCAAAAGCTGGCACCCTTTTGAAAAGTGACTTGTAGGGCTTGCTGTGCATAGAATAGAGCAGTTCCATTCCTAACTACTATCAGGAGGAGTTGCCATGGGCATTACAAGTTCGAATAAACAAATCGACAGAGATCGCATTGACTGCGATGGAATGTTAAAAGTAACATTGGCACTTTCGGCATCGCCGGATATTGCTTCTAATCCAACAGATATCGTTTTAGTATTGGAGCGCTCCGGAAGCATGGAGGGAGCCCCGTTAGCCAACCTGAAAGCTGGTGCCAAAACCTTTATCGATATTATTGATGAGGCTACAGATAACTCAAAAGATGGGAATATCGGTTCGGGGAGTCGGATCGGCATTGTAAGTTTTGCCGATACCGCTACAGCGGATACGTTGCTGATTACCTCTGTTGCAACGCTGAAAAGCGCAGTAGACAGTTTGACAGCCGGCGGCTTTACCAACCATGCGGATGCGTTTGCCAAAGCAAAACAGCTGTTTGATCCGCTTTCGACAAATGCAAAAGTGATCGTGATGTTTACGGACGGCCAAACCACAGCAGGGCCTCCGGCGGCGCCGGTGGCGGATGCTGCCAAGGCATCCGGAATTATCATTTACTGCATTGGGCTGATTGGGGCCGATGGAATCAATGTAGATGTCCTTAACAATTGGGCTACGGATCCCGACGATTCTCATGTGGCAGTAACGCCAGATGATGCCGATTTAGAAGAACTGTTTAAGGATCTTGCAACCAATATTTCCAAGACGGGCGCCACAAATATTGTGATTGATGAGGTCGTAAATCCAGATTTTGTCATCACGGATGTCGTTCCGCCCGCAAAAAGGATCTGCTATGACGATGGATCCCAACACCCTTCAATGGAAAATACCGGAACTTGGCGTTTCCGCTAATGAAGGCGCTTCCTTGGAGTTTTATATCAAGCATATATCCCAGGATTCCGGAGAAAAAAAGGTGAATCAATCGATCACTTATTCTGATGATGAAGGAAATGTGGCGGTTTTCCCAGATCCCTCCGTAACGGTTCAATGTGAAATCGTCGTAGATCCGGAGCCGTGTCCGATACCGGTAGATATCACCATTGATAGATGTCAGGATTCAGTGATTATCAATGCCGGAGACACGTATTTGGAATCCTTGGGCCGGATCCTTCAACTGGATGTGACAGTTAAAAACGTGTGTCCGGGGAGGCGCGCCGCCTTAGGCGTGATTCTTACTGAGGTCGATCCAAACGGTGTGGAATACCAGCGCGGCATGAAAGCATTTACCATTCCTGCCCACAATTCTTCCGGATGCCGGGATGTCATTGTAAAATGCATCAAATTCGTGCTTCCGGAAGATCTGGATGTATCGGGAGGGTCTTCCACTTCATTGTGCAATGACAGAAAATTTAAAGTGCGCTTTATTGCACATTATATTGATACAGATTTCAGATGCTGTGATTCTGCCATCACCATTTCCTGATCTATAAGCACTTATTTTGAACGTTAAGCATTGCAGATAACGATTGACATTTGGCACTACCAAAACACGCACACCCATGTATATGGGTGTGCGTGTTTTCTTAAGGAGAATCATCCAAAATACAGATGAATCCGTCAACATAAAGAACTGTGCAAAAACTGCGAAGCTGCCTGAAAAGTTATCCTTTAACAGCGCCAATCATCATGCCCTTGACAAAATATTTTTGGACAAAGGGATAAACCATCATGATAGGCAGCATTACCACAATGATGGTGGCACATTTTAAGTTTTCACCGACCAGTTCGGTGGTTTCCATAGCACTTTGGCCCACGGCGCCAGCTCCCAGGTCGTTGAGCGTATTGGCTGTGACAATCTCCTTCAGGATAACCTGGAGGGGATATTTGTCTTTTGTCTGCAGATAGATGAAAGCGTCAAAAAAGCTGTTCCAGTGGCCTACTGCAAAAAAGAGGATCAAAGCGGCATAAATGGGCAATGAAAGAGGAATGAAGATTTTAAACAGGATTCTCAGGTCATTCATGCCATCAATAATGGCCGCTTCTTCCAGAGCGCTGGGGATCTGTTCAAAATTGGTGCGCAGGATAATCATGTAAAAAACAGAGACGGCGCCGGGCACCGTTACTGCCCATAAGGTATCATAGAATCCCAGACTTTGAATCAGCAGGAAATTGGGAACCATACCACCGCTAAACAAAATGGTGAATACAAAGTATAGGGAAAATCCGGAACGACCCCGCAGCCGCTTCTTAGAAAGCGGATAGGCAGCACAGGTGATGGCAATCAGGTTAAAGGCGGTACCAATGAAGGTGTAAAGAATGGTATTGAGATAGGAGCGTAAGATGTTGTCATTGGAAAATACAATTTCGTACGCCTTCAAATGAAAGTCGATGGGATAAAGCCATACCCGGCCTTCCATAACTGCCAGGCTTCCTGAAAAAGAAACAGCCAGAATATAAATCATGGGATAAAGGCAGACTATCCCAAACAGGCAGAGAAAAAACATATTAAAGATGGAAAAGATTTTTTCTCCGGTGCTTTTTTTGTAATACATCCATCTTCCCCCTTACCACAGTGCTGTTTCTGTGAGACGTTTGCTGACGGCATTGGCCGAAGTGACCAGTATAAATCCAATCAATGACTGTAAAAGTCCCATGGCAGTGCCGTAACTGTAGTCCATGTTCAAAAGACCGCGTTTGTAGACATAGGAGTTAATAACCTCGGAAACATCTACGGTAATCGGCTTTTGAAGCAGAATGACCTTTTCAAAGGAGACTTGCATGATATTTCCAATATTCAGCAGCAGCATGACCATGATCGTAGGCAGGATTCCGGGAATGGAGATATACCGCATACGCGCAGCTCGTCCGGCCCCATCAATATAAGCCGCCTCGTAAAGCTCCTGGTCAATATTTGTCAGGGCGGCAAAATACAGAATCGCTGAATAGCCGGTCCCTTGCCAGATGCCGCTGCCGATGTAGATCGTGCGGAACCAGGAGGATTCCCCCATAAACATAATGGGGTCTATGCCGAAAAGGCCCAAAACATGGTTGACAATGCCGCTGGTAGGCGACAGTAACTGCGTAAGAATTCCCACCATAACCACTGTTGAGACAAAATATGGGAGATAACTGACTGTCTGGATGGCCTTTTTAACCCGCCTGCCATTCATTTCATTGAGCAGCAGGGCAAACAGAATTGGCATAGGCGTCGACCAAATCAAATTATAAAGGCTCAGCAGTATGGTATTTCGAAATACCTGCCAAAATTTAGGCTCAGTCAAAAATTTTTCGAACCATTTAACCCCTGCCCAGGGACTCGCAAAAATACCCTCCATGGGGTTAAAATCCTTGAAGGCAATAATGATGCCCGCCATGGGAACGTATTTGAAAATAAATGTATGGATGACAGGAATAAGCAGCAAAAGATAAAGAATATAATCTTTTTTTAGGGAGCGCCATAAAGAACGGCCTGCACCCACGGAGGAACGATGAAACGCCATAGGACCCTTCCTTTCAGGTTCAATAGCCCTTGGGGTACCTGGCCTTTCCAGCCGGGCAGGGCAAAGAATGCTCGTAAAGCGGCTCTTGAAAAAGCGGCGCAGGCAGACGCTTTACCGCGAAAATGCCTGCGCCGCTTTATCATTTAATGAATCTCAGAAATAGCTTCCCAGATTAAATCATTGTGTTTTTCGCTTCAATGTAAGCGGCATACCCTTGATCGTTAAATTCCTGGATAAAGGCGTCCCATTCACTCATAGGCCGCTGTCCCATAATGAATTTGTCGATCTCGCCGATCATAGCCGTCTGGAGGTTGGCAGTATAATCCTTTCTGGCGTCCAGTGCATCTCCCGTATAGTTGATGGCCGGGCAGCTTTCCACAGTCTGACCCTGATAGACCCGGTAGGTGGCTTTAGCAGGCTCGCTCATGTTGGGGTCGTTTTCAAAGTCAATGGTATAACCGAAATCGCCGGGCATCAGGCCGCAGAACCCATAATAATCAACGCCGTATTTGGATGCAATGGAGGTAACAGAGTTCGCGTCTTCACTGTATATGTAGGAAACCTTTTTATCTTCCCCGACGGTATAGGAGACGCCTTCTTCACCGAAGTAGCCCAGCATGGCGCCCTCTTCGGAGAAGAACCACCAATCATAAACTTCCATCAGCCGTTCCGGGGACTCCACTTTGGCGCTGATCCCCTGATAGGAAACGGGAACATTTTTTGCGTAAACCTTAGCTTCGCCGTTTTCTGTGGCAGGCGGCAGCATGGGATCCAGGCTGTAAGAGGTGTTTCCGCCGGAAACAGCCGCGTTGGTCATGGTTTCAGGCCGGGCGAAATAATCAATTGCAAAGAATCCTTTGCCGGAAATGATTTTGTCTTCCCAGGTAGTAGTGTCTGAAATGGCGTACTCCTGATCCAACAAACCGTCCTCGTAACATTTGCGCATAAACTCGATCAAGTATTTGAAGTTCTCGTCATCCAGAATCGTCTTGAACTCACCAGTTTCCTCCACCCACATGGTGTAGTCGTTGATGTCCATGGAAAGGCCTACAGAAGGTGCCAGCGTCCAAAGCATGGCATTGTTTTTCTGGCGGGTAACCCAGGGCTGAGAATCCGGATACGCTTCTTTCAAAGCGGACAGGACATCATACAGTTCGTCATAAGTGGTAGGCACTTCCAGATTTTGTTCTGCGAGGATATCTCCACGAATCATAGTGATGAAATCGATAGATGTCTTAGGAAGATTGGCGCTGGGCACCTTGCTGGGCAGAGCATACCATTCGCTGCCGGAGATCCGGCAGATAGAAAGGTCGCTGCGTTGCGCGAAAGCAGCCTGAGCGTTGGGCATTTGATCGATGTAATCCTGCATATTTAAAAACATGCCTTTACTGCCCATATCATTGAGAGTGTTCAGATCCACGCTGTTCATAATGTCAGGAATGGATTGGGAAGCAATTGCCATATTGACCTTATCGTTATAAGAGGAGGAAGGAATAGGTGTCACCTTCAGCGTTACGTTAAACTTTTCCTCGATTACTTTCGGGAAAAGCCAGGTTTCTTCCACGTAAGGCTGACTGGCGGCTTCCGAAAACATCAGTTCGTATTCAATAGGGTCCCGGGACACTTCTGCGCTTCCGCCATCGGAGGAGGTGGTTTGAGAAGCACCGCTGCCGGAAGAAGCGGTGCTTTCATTGACAGAAGAACCCTCTTCGCCGCAGCCTGTCAGGGACGCCGCCAGGCTGGCAGTTAGGAAAAGGGCAAGTACGGTGGTGCGCTTTGAAACCTTTTTCATAATTCCACGATCCTTTCTGAATGGAGGTTGATGGTTGCGTACGAAAAAGTATGGCACTTTTCCAAAGGACGTCTTCGTCCGGCTTATTAAGAATTATAAAATAGCACCTGTGAATTTGCAATTCACAGTTTTGCATTTTTGTCTTAATTGCATTACGTGACCCGATTTCGGCATGTAACAATTTTAAAATTATGTATCATTATTGGAGGTTAATTCCAGTTACACGTAGCTTTTTTTATATAAAAATGCTACAATATAGCAAGAAAAAGGTTGAGACATATCGGTGATGTAGATCAACTCGGAAGGGAGTTTACTGCGTGCAGAAACGTGTTTTAAGGGGTTCCCCATTGAATAACAGAAGCTATTTTCGGGTCATTTTTGCGCTGTTTTTGGCGACGCAGATTATTTCATTGGCGATAAATATGGCGGTTTCCACCTTTTTGCGGAACTGGCTTGCGGAGGACGCCAAATCTTATAACAAAAGCGTCATCAATTCCCTTGAGACGGCCATGAATTCCATGCTCACCGAGATGACCCGTCTGGTTCAAACCACAGCGGTTGTAGCTGATAATGCCGAACAGCTCCACTCCTATGAGAGCTTCACACCGGAAGATTATGTATTGGTTCAGCAAATTGCCAGAGACTTTTCGTCGGTTATGGGTACCAAACTTGGCATCAACACATGGTTTTATTATTATCCGGAAAAGAATCTAGTCATATCAGAAGGCAGTATTTATAATGCGGAACTGTATTTTTCTAAGTATCGCTCCTACAGCAATCTGCAGCAGAAAACCATCGACAGCATGATCGATACACCCAGCCGGTTACTCCTGAATCTGGATACGCAAAACAGCTGGAGCCTGACAGGAAAAACGATCAATCAGGATGTGGTGCCGTTTGTGACATCCTATTATAGTTTGATTCGGCAAAGAGCGCTTATGGTTGTGAATATACAGACGAGTGATATCTATAATCAAACGCTTCAATATCAAACGTCAGATCAAATGGGGCTGCTTATTGCCGACAGCGAAGGCCATACCATTGCCTCCTGGGGGATTCTGCAGGGAGCTGAAATTTCTCATGAGATCCTGTCCAATATGGAGCAAGGGGAATATTGCCTGACAGAACAGTCTCTAAATGGATCCTCTGTGGTATTTCTTTCTTCAAAGTGTACATTTCCCAACTGGAATATCCACGTTGCCTACAATAAAAGCGAGTTTTATCAGAAATCCAATATGCTGTTTTGGTCGTTGACAGCCTTTAACCTGATAGTCACCCTATTCGGTGTAGGCCTTTCCTATCTGTTTAGCCGGCGCATCTTTAGCCCTATTTACAACTTGACCCAGCTCCTTTATCCCAATGTTTCCAAATCCGCTCTTTCCCGCTGGGATGAACTGCGTCTGATTTCGACTAAAATGCAGGAAATCCAACAAAAAAATCTCACCCTGCAGGAAAGTCTGCAGACGATTTTTCCCAGTGTCAAGCAGTATCACCTGCGGGAACTTCTGACCCAGCCGGAGTATCCCTTAAAACCGGATAGTCGGGAATTTCTGGAAAAAAGGTTCTTGCTTCCTCCTCAGGCCCCCTTTTTGCTATGCCGGGTTTTGGTTCGATACAGAAATGATTTTCTGGCGCAGTTTTCTTTGGAGCAGCAGGAACGACAACGCAGCGATGTTCTGGCTGTCCTTCACACATTGATACAAAATGTCTGCCACAGAGCGGAACTGGTTCAGCTTTCGCCCGGGAAAACCTTTTTTCTGCTCTCGCTGGCCAGTGTTCCGGAAGCACAGCGGCCACTTTTCCCTGAAACGATCCGCTCCCTGCTTCAAGAGACCCTCAAGCTTTTAGAACATGATCGGGAGAATATCCGCATCCACTTTGTAACCAGCAATCTGATCCCGTCAGCAGAAGAAATTGCGGCTACTTGTACCGTTCTTACCCAAGCCAGTGTGCGGATCGTAGCAGTTGACGCGGAGTCCTGCAGTTTTTCGCTTCCCGCCACCCTTCCCCCGGCTACTTTTTCTGAAATTTCTAAGGAGCGGGTAGAAAAACTTCGAAATCTCCTGCTGGCGGATGATTTGTCAGGATTGGAGCAGCTGTTTCAAGAGGTTTTGGGGAATCCTAAGGACTGCTCTTTGGAGCAGGCGGAGCGAAGTTACCAATGGCTTCTGAGTGGGACGCAGGACGTTTTGCAGGATGCACACTTGGATCCGGCAATCTTAGACCCTTATGCTGAATTTGATCCCAAGACTGCGTTTTCTTTAGATGAACTTCTGCAGGTTTCGATAGCACTCATAAAAACAGCTGTGGACGCATTGGAACGCCAAAAGCCCAGCCGTCGGCAAGCTTTTGGCGCCTTCGTTCAGGAGCATTATACCGATTGTGGGCTTTCCATTGAAAAAGCAGCTGCCTGCTTCCAAACGATTCCATCCGCCTTTTCCCGCAGCTTTAAGGAGGAATTTGGCGTTTCCTTCCCAAAATACCTGATTCAATTTCGCATCGACCGGGCTAAGGAGATGCTTCTTTCCACCACTCTCACGGTGGACGAGATTGCTGGAGCTGTGGGAATCTCTAATCGTGCGACCTTTAACCGGGTTTTTAATCAGCTTGAAGGAATGCCTCCGGGAAAATATCGGACGTTATATCGCTCACCTCTTGGTGTGAACGACGGGAATAATTGAAGCCCAAGCATCAGACAGAAGCGGTTGCTGCAGGGCTTTTGCAGATATTGAGAAGCGTTGACAGGCTGGGGGCACTGTGGTATGATAATGAAAAACAGTTATGAGGAATGATGTTCATGCACAAGGTGACAGTTCCTACGCCTACTGAAACGAAAATGTATCTATGGATTCCGGTGTCGTTGTCCGGCGAGGTAAAACGTCTCCGGATTATAGCCGGTGATGGAACCATCTGGCAGGAAATCTGGATGCGCTTTGAAAATGTGGATTGGTATGTGCCGTTGGATGTGTCCGCCTTTGCCGGAGATAGCTTGTCTTTTGAGGCAGAGGCCCCGTCTCAATGGTTTGCCGCTCTGCGCTTTTCGTCCCGCTTGCCGGAGAGAGAACACTGTCAACGCCCTCAGCTGCACTTTACAGCTGACCGCGGCTGGAATAACGATCCCAACGGCCTGGTTTTTTGCAATGGCGTTTGGCATATGTTTTTTCAGTACAATCCTTATGGTACAGACTGGAACAATATGCAGTGGGGCCATGCTGTCAGCCGGGACCTAATTGTTTGGAGACAAATGGATATAGCGTTGTTTCCGGATGAAACTGGAACCATGTATTCGGGGAGCGCCGTGACAGACCGGGAAGGCGCTTTGGGCTTCGGAAAAAATGCCTTGGCATTCTTTTATACTGCTGCAGGAGGTAAAAATGATTGGTCCGTAGGTAAGCCGTTTACCCAGCGGATTGCCGTCCTTCGTCCTGACCCGGAAGCGCCGGAGCTGAATGGCACTATGGAGAAAACCGGTATCGTGGCTCTTGAACATATAGTTGATGAAAACCGTGACCCCAAAGTTTTTTGGCATGAGCCCTCTGCCGCATACATTATGGTCCTGTATCTGAATGAGTGGAATTTTGCCATTTTCCGTTCGTCGGATCTCGGGAATTGGACTCTTAGCCAGAAGCTAACCTTGGAAAAGTGCTGGGAATGTCCGGATTTGTTCTGCTTGCCGGTGGAGGGAAGTGATCAATATCGGTGGGTGTTCTGGTCAGCGGATGGGTACTATTTTGTCGGTACCTTTGATGGCCATCAATTTGTTCCGGAAACAGAACGGCTCTGTGCTTATGCCGAAACAGGGAGCAGGATTCCCTATGCAGCCCAGACCTTCAGCGGCTTAGAAGGCCGTACTATATCGGTATCCTGGCTTCGCTTGCCAAATCGGCAGAAGCCTTATACCGGTGCCATGTCTATTCCGTGTGAGCTTTCTCTGGCCCGGACAGAAAAGGGACTTCGGCTGCGGATGCCCTATGTAAGGGAACTGGAACAGTATCGCCGGGAATTAACGCGGTATACGAATTTCAAACAACCTATTTTTCTTCCGGATAATGGAAATGCTTGGATGCTTTCTATTGATGCAGAGGGTGAGTTCGACGCGGAAATTCCCTTTGGAACGGTCGTATTTAAGGACAATGTACTGACTTTTTCAGGTAGTTCCTTTGAGCTTTCAAAGGAAAAACGACAGCGTTTGGCCTTCTTGGCGGACGGAGAGGTTTTGGAACTTCACGCTGCTAATGACACTATTTGTGCTACTTGGGAAGTTCAGCCGCAAAACGGCGGAAAGGTGCAGATTCATCCGCGGCTTTCCGGCACGGTAGAAGCAGTACTTTCCGTTTTTGATGTTCCGGAAAGGTAAAGGAGAGATTCATAATGTTTGATTTGGTTTCTCTTGGGGAGATGCTCATAGATTTTACGCCGATTGGCCTTTCGGCCAACGGAAATCCCATTTTTGAACAGAACCCAGGTGGCGGACCTGCTAATATGGCTTGTGCCGCAGCAAAGCTGGGTGCTAAAACGGCTTTTCTGGGCAAGGTAGGGAAGGATGCCTTTGGAGCTGCTCTTAAGAAAACATTGGATCAGAACGGCATCAATTCAGACCGGCTGATCCTTTCTCCGGAATATCCTACCACCCTGGCGTTTGTCCACTTGGATGCTACCGGAGACCGCTCCTTTAGCTTTTACCGTCATAACGGAGCGGATACGATGCTGGAGCCCTCGGAGATTGATTTTTCCATTCTGGATCAGTGCCGGTTCTTTTTTTGCAGCTCGGTGCTGATGGCGGAAGGCCCCTCCCGCAATACCAGTTTTGTCCTTTTGAATGAGGCCAAAAAGCGGGGAATCTGCATTGTTTTTGACCCGAATCTGCGGCCGAATCTTTGGGGGGACCTCGACGACATGAAGGAGCAGGTCCTGCGTGCCATGGAACAGGCTGACATTCTGAAGCTTTCTGAGGACGAAGCGACTTTTCTCACCGGACTTTCGGACCCGGAGCAGGCGGCGGCAGCTTTGATGAAGCAATTCCCGGTTAAGCTTCTGCTGATTACGCTGGGGAAAGACGGCAGTGTAAGTTTTACTCGTAATATGCGGCTTCGCCATGAAGAGGTGCCCGCGAAAACGGTGGATACGACTGCGGCAGGCGATTCTTTTACCGGGGGATTGGTGGCGGAGCTTTCCAGATTGGGGAAGCCTGTCGATGCGCTTTCTGAGCAGGAGCTTTGGGAAGCAATTCGGTTTGCCAATGCGGTGGGAGCCTTGACCACTACGAAAAAAGGTTCTATTTCTGCCCTCCCGACCCGTGCGGAGGTAGAAAAACTGCTGGCCGAAAATCCTAGCTGATTTCATTGCAGAAAACTTTTTACCCAACTTGAAGCCGGCAACGATCTGCCGACATCAGGTTGGGTATTTTAATTTGCGTATTGGGCAATATGCCGCTGCCTTTTTTACCACCGCATTACATGGAGAATACCGTATTTCCCACTGACGCCGTCCCGAAACCATGGTATCTGTGGCGGGTAAAAGGCGAAAACAGCAAATAAAATAACAAGCACAATAAAAATGAAAATAACCAGCAAGGCAGGAATCCCTTTTCCATGGCGGTAAACATGCAGTCCCAGCAGTTGGCCGAATAAGTCCGCAAGGAACAGAATTAAGATATCCACCCATAGCAGTTCAACACCAAAAGCACTGGTATAAAAGTAGTAAAGCAGCGGAATCACTGCCAAAGCTGTCAGTAAAGCGACCAGAGCGCTGCCAAACCACTTATTTCGGTCAATTTTGTATTGTTGTCTCCGAAAACAGTAATAAAGGGACCACCATAGAATAACAGGCCACAGCACCAATTTTGCGTGTTCCCAGATGCTCTCGTTGACAGCCGAGACCAGGCCTGCGAGAGGGCTTTCCCATAAAATGTCATAAACAAAGTGCATCAAAGTGCCTAAGATGAACAGTGCCGGAATTCCTTTTAAAATCCACCTTTCCGGATAAGTTAAGGATTTGTAAGTCATGACATACCTCCCCATAACTTTTGGTATAGTTTATGCCAATTTTCAAAAGGTATTACAAAGCGCATTGACGGCACCATTATTTCTGGTATACTGAAAGAAAGGGGGCAGGTTGATGAAGATAGCTGTATTGACAGAAAATACCGCCGTCCGAGCTGACGCGGCATTTGAACATGGTTTGAGTTTATATATAGAAACAAACAGGCATAACATCCTTTTTGATATGGGACAGACGGATGCCTTTGTAAAAAACGCTTCTCTATTGGGCATTGACCTTTCACAGGTGGATATCGCCGTGATTTCCCACGGGCACTATGACCATGGCGGCGGCCTGAGTCATTTTCTGCGCCTGAACTCTAAGGCGCCTGTGTACCTGAGCAGATATGCGTTTGGTGGCTATTATCATGGCCCGGAGCGGTATATCGGATTGGATCCTGCCTTGAAAGAAAACAATCAGTTGATTTTTACGGGAGATCAACTGATTGTTGATGAGGAACTAACGTTCTGCAGCTGTAACGGCTGCCCCGGAAAGTATCCTCTGGACAGTGCAGGCCTTAGCGTAAAACAGAATGAAGATTTCATTCCGGATACATTTCTCCATGAACAATATCTGGTCATAACGGAGGAGAACCGCCGTGTCGTTTTCAGCGGATGTTCCCACAAAGGGATCCTCAACATTATGGACTGGCTTCATCCAGACATTCTGGTAGGTGGATTCCATTTCATGAAGCAGGAACTGTCTGATGGGGAAAATCCTGTTCTCCAGGAAGCCGCAAAGGTCCTTTCCGGGTATCCTGCTGTTTATTATACCTGCCATTGTACGGGAATCCCCGCTTATACGTATCTAAAAAATAAAATGGGAGGCCAGCTTTTTTATCTGGCCTCCGGAGAAGTGATTGATATTTAAAATTTTGGTTAGTGGGTATCCAGTTCCAGAATTGCAGCAGCCAGCAGCTTCGCCCGACGGACAAGGGCACCGGGTTCGCTACGTTCCCGGATACTGTGCCAGTCCCAGCCGGTCATTCCCAGCGCACAAACCGTGGGAACACCTGCTGCGGCGGTATATGCCGCGTCTGAACCGCCGCCGTTGGCCATGGGCTTTAGATATTCCAGCCCGTATTTCAGTCCGGCGGATCGAATTGTTTCAAAGAGAGCCATTCCGGCCTCGGAGCGGGGCATAGGACTGCGGGTGCTCAGGATGTGCAAAGAAGAACAGGCTCCGGGAACATGAGGGGTTGTTATGACTTTCTTAAGATATTCCAGCGCTTTAGCGCCCTCTTCTTCTGTCCGATATCGGATATCCACAGAATAGGTGCAGAATTCCGGAACCACATTTTCGGTGGTACCGCCGGAAATCAGGCCGCAGTTGTAGGTAACAGCCTCGCTGCGGCTTTCCTGCTCCAATGCCAGAATCTGATACGCTGCTTCCCGGATCGCACTGATTCCCTGGTCGTAGTACATTCCGGCATGAGCGGCTTTACCACGGATTTCAATCTGGGCTTTGGTGATCCCTTTCCGTTCTACAACAGCTTCGTTGGGTTTTCCGCACTCGCAGACAAAGGCCGCCTGACAGCCTTTTGCATATTCCTGAATAAAGCGGATGCCTTCCTCACCGGTCAAACGGTTGCTGGCCTCCTCGTCAGGGGCCAGGATCAGCCGCAGAGGACGGCTGCAGCCGGTTTCCCGCAGCGCCAGCATGGTCAGCAGCGCAATGACTGCTCCGCCTTTGCAGTCAACGATTCCCGGGCCGTAAAGTCCGCCTTCCGGACCGGGCTTCAGCAGATCGGGAAAGCCTCCTATGGGATGGACCGTGTCCAGGTGGGCAACAAAGCACACTGGAATGCCGTCTGTCCCCGGAGTAGACACCACAAGTCCACAGCCGGCTTTTTCAAAATGCCTCATTTCTGTGCAGAAACCCATCTCTGCCGCAAAATCGGCAAAAATTTCTGCGGCCCGGGTGACGGATTCCGGTTCGAAAGTAAAGCTTTCCGCGGCCACGAATTGCTCCAGAAATTTTTGGAAGCGCTGAGCTTGTATGTCAATAACAGAGAATGCTGGAATCAAGGGAATCTCTTCTTTCTTTATCGTGTAGCGCCCAGCAGGGCAGCGCCGATCAATCCAGCCTGGCCGTTCAGGGTGGACAGCATCAAATATTGAGGCTCCAGACAATATTTCTGAATTCTTTGCAGGAAGGGAAGCCCTTCTTTGAAAATAGCACCTGCCAAAACGATGCGCTCAGGACGGAAGATCGTAATCAAGCTATTCAGTCCTACGGCCAAATTTTCAGAATAATGTTCCAATACAGTTCCCGCCGTGGCACAGCCGTTTTTAGCGGCTTCGAAGGCAGTACGGCCGTTAACGACGCCTGTTTCCCTGATATTCTGCGCCAGCAGGCTGTCCGGAAATTCATCAGCGGCCTCTTTTGTCATCCGACAAAGGGCAGTAACCGAAGCATATTGTTCCCAGCAGCCGATTCTGGTGCAGGGGCAGGGCCTTCCGTGCATGACCACTGTCATATGCCCGAATTCTCCTGCCCGGCCGTCTACGCCGCGATAGATCTTTTTATTCAGGCAGATACCTCCGCCGACGCCAGTCCCGACGGTCACCATCAGGAAATCGCTGGCTTCCCGGCCGCAGCCCGCAAAGATTTCTCCTGCCAAAGCACAGTTCGCGTCATTTTCTAGATAGACAGCTTTGCCAAGCCTTTTTGAAAGTATTTCCGCGATTGGCGTATCATCCAGCGGAAGATTTGCCGACCGAACCAAAATCCCGTTTTCCACATCTACAAATCCCGGTATTCCGATGCCGATCGAAGGGACGTCTTCATGCTTCAGCTGTGATTTGCAGGCTTCGGTCAGGGCATCCAATACGGCTTCCCGGCCGCTTGCCGTGTTGGTGGAAGTAGTCTCTGCAAAATGCACCTGGCCGGTTTCATCCACCATTCCCGATTTAATGGCGGTTCCGCCCAAATCGATTCCCAGTCTCATAAACTCATCCCTTCCGCCAAGTATACCGGGCAGCCATCCACAAAAGTTGCTGCCACCTCAAGCTTGTCGTTCAGCAGCACCATATCTCCCCGTTTTCCGGGGGTGATGCTTCCAGTGTGGTCAAAAATTCCCGCGGCCCGCGCCGAATTCCTGCTGGCAGCCATGACAGCCTGTTCCAAAGGAATCCCCACGGTCAGCAGATTTTTCATGCCGTAAAACACCGGGAAAGTGCTTCCACTGATCCGTCCGTCGTCCAGTACACAGGCTCCGTTTCGGATATGCCGCACCCGATCTTCTTCCGGATAATCGCCGTCCGGAAGCCCAGTAGCAAACATAGAATCGCTGACCAAGTGAACCCGATCCATCCCCTTTGCCCGGCAGATCAGCTTGACTGTTGCGGGATGCAGATGGACAAAATCGGCGATGATCTCGCAGGAAACCCGGTCATCCGTCAGAACAGCTCCCAGAATTCCAGGCTTTCGGTGATGGAGGGATACCATCCCGTTAAAGGTGTGTGTTGAAATAGATGCTCCGCAGTCGATAGCAGCTTCAGCCGTATCATAATCGGCTCCGGTGTGGCCCATGGCAACGGCAATCCCCATTTCCTTAGCAGCGCGGATGACCGGCAAAGCATTCTCAAGCTCCGGCGCCAATGTCAAAATTTTCACAGCTCCGCCGCAAAGCTCATGCCAGTGACGAAGTTTCTCTTCTGACGGAGTCTGAAGATAACGCGGCATCTGCCCGCCCCGATAATCCATGGAAAGAAAAGGCCCTTCCAAATGTACGCCCTCTATCCGGGCACCGCCGGAACCTGTCTCCATGACAGTTCGAAGGTCTTTTAAGAAAGCTTCCAGGTGATCGTCGGTAGTGGCGGACACCGCAGGAACAATGGAGGTGATTCCTTTCGATGCCTCAAAGGCAGCGACTTTTCGGATCCCTTCGGCATCAGTGCGGCCGAAGCAGTTTCCAAGCGCCCCATGGAAATGCGTATCGATCAGACCGGGGATCAGAGTCATGCCGCTGCAGTCCACACGATGCGCTCCGGCACCGGCGTTATTTGCTTCCGTGATGAATCCATCCCGGATGGCCACCGGAACGGTTTCAAAAGTGAAATCATCCTTCAGCACCCGGGCATTTTCAAATAACCAACTGCGATCCATCATTTCACCCCATGATCTGCGCAAGATAACGGTTCAAGTTTTCCATGCTGATAGTAATTGCTTCCATATTATCTTCCATACCCTCAAATTCCAGGGAAACATATCCCCGGTATCCGGAATTGTAGATGATTTTTAAGCATTGATAAGCCGGCTGATCTCCCTGACCGAAAATGGTGGCCCGCCGATAGTTGCCAGCCCGGGAGAGATTCCAGCCCCGGCCGGGATCCGGCCGCATGCCGGACCGGACAAAGGAATCCTTCGCGTGGACATGGGAAATGAGCGGCAGCAGCTTGGATACTGCAACGGCGCAATCCTCATCAACGCCGCCAAAGTTTCCGATATCGCACAGATACCGGTAATTGGGATGGTTTACAGCGGAAAAAACCGCCAGCATACGGTCGCTGTCCTGTACCAGCCGCCCGTGGTTTTCAGAGCAGGTAGTCACACCCTTTTTCTGGGCATAATCCGCCACTTCCCGGATTGCCGCTGCCAGAGTGGGAAGGATCGCCTCGAAGGTCTGAATTCCTTGGTATCCGTCATAAAATCCTGTAGCGATATCATGTCGAAGCAACGGGATCCCCGCTTCCGAGGCAATGTCGATATGCTTTTCCACCCGGCGGATTTCCGCTTCCACATCGGGGCAGCAGAAGTTAGCTCCCGTGGTATAAATCGGCACGTCCAAGCCCAACTTCCGGGCATGCTCTGTGAGCCGCAGGCAGAAATCCCTTGGAGTGCTGCCATCCGGAGGGTTGTCATCCAGGACAAATTCCGCTGCCGGGACACCCATTTCATGAATTTTGTCCAGGACATCAAAATGGTTCATAGCGCCGCTGTGGATCAGCCGGTAAAAGCTGTAAGTACTGATACAGGTTTTCATATGATTACTCCGTTCTGTCAAAGAATAATTTCCCGTCCAAGCCGGGCCGAATCGTAGATGCCCTGCAGCATCTGCTGGAGCTGGCATGCCTGCTCAATGGGGAACCGGGTTTCCGCGCCGGTGCGGACACATTCCACAAAATGAGCAATTTCCAATTTGAAACGCTCACCGGGGCCCGGATTCAGTTGATCATCGCTAAGGTAGTGATTCCGCTCGCCATAAACGGTCAGCGGATCCAGAGTAATGCCGCCTTTGGTGCCAAACAGCTGTGTAGACTGCAGATCCGGCCCATTAATGGCCCAAGCCGCCTCAAAGGCCAGCATTGCGCCGTTTTCAAAGTGGATGACGCCTGCTCCGAAGTCTTCGGTATCATTCCGGTTATCGGGATACGGAGTGCCTTGCCAGCGCTGAATGCCCAAAGTCTCAAATTCTCCCAGCCGGTTGGAAACAGCCGCGCTGACGCGTACTGGTTTAGGATTTCCCATCAGATACCAGGCAGCGTCGATGCGATGTACCCCAATATCCAGGATCGGTCCGCCGCCGGAAGCGCGTTTGTCAGTAAACCATCCGGTGGGAGTACCTCTCCGCCGCAGATAGGAGGTTTTGGCATAGTAGATCTCACCCAGTTCTCCTTTGTCCAGCAGTTCACGAGCCAAGGCATTGGCAGGATTGAACCGGCTGGGTACTCCCAGCAGAAACCGCACGCCGGCTTTTTCTACAGCAGCCTTGACGGCCAAGGCATTTTCCAGAGAATCCGCCAAAGGCTTTTCACAAAAAACATGCTTTCCTGCGTTAGCCGCGGCAATTGCCACAGGAGTATGGCCGCAGTTCCAGGTGCAGATGTCCACGGCATCAATCGATTCGTTTGCCAGCATTTCCTCTACGGAGCTGTAAGCATGGGGAATCCCAAACCGTTTTGCGAACGCCTGTGCCCGTTCCAGGTTGATATCTGCAACGGCTGCAATTTCTGCTGCATCGCAAGCGGCGTAAGCCGGCATATGGGAATTTGTCGCAATATTTCCGGCGCCAACAATTCCAATTCGAACTTTTTCCATAATGACCTCCTATATGGAATGCCCTGATCTGCGGGCAGATTTTAACAACCCCATTTTATCGCACATTGTTCTAAAAGTAAACATACAAAACCACAAAAAAGCAGATAAAAACACCAATCTTCTAAAACTTAGAAAACCTTTCCAAGTAACAGAAAAAACAAAAAAGGACTTTCCCAAAACTTAAAATTGTGATATGATGAGTCTAAATAATTGACAGTACTAGATTTTCGGAAGGAGACGATCGGTATGCTGCGGGTAATGATTGTAGAGGATGAGCATTTTGTCAGGATCGGAATCAAGAACAGTATACCATGGGAGAAGTACGGGATGCAGGTCATCTGTGACGCAGAAAATGGAAGGCAGGCCCTGGATCAGTATGAAAAATACCGGCCGGAAATCATCATTACGGATTTGAAAATGCCTGTTATGGGCGGAATCGAATTGATAAAAGAAATTCGGGCGACGGATAAACGGGCTCGATTTATTATCCTAACCTGCTTGGATGAGTTCAGTCTGGTGCAGGAAGCCATTCGTTTGGGAGCCAGCGCTTATATTCTCAAGTTGACTTCGGAACAAGAGGAGATAGAGGAGGCATTGGAAAAGGTCCGGGCAGAGTGGAACGCTTTTTCCGGCCCGCTTCCTTCTGCGAATGAGCAGTATGTGGATCGTCAGGCGGTAAATGAACAGCTGCTGCGGGATTTTCTGGTGTATGAAAAGATCCCCGCAGAAAATTTCCCCAAACTGTTGGAGGATGCCGGCGTTCATATTGCCATGGAACGGCTTCGGGTATTGATGGTGCGGTTTCCGGACTATGGGGCAATGCTCAGCCGCCAAAAGGATCCTCTGGGATACCAGTTGAAAAATGTGGTAGTGGATTTGCTTCGGGAGACCATGGAGGGATTGGTGCCGGGGCAGGTCTATGGGGAACATGACAGGGACTTTTTGATATTGGCTTGTTTCGCGGGAATGGAGGCCGTTGAGGAAGATGCCGTCTTGGATCAGCTTGTGATTCGGGTCAAAGAAAGCGTCATGCGGTGTTTCAACGAAAATGTTCTGATTGGGATCAGTTCTGCTGCGGATACCGCTGCGGAGCTTCCGGCGCTTCGCAGGGAAGCGATCCGCGGAATTGAACATAAATCCCCTCTGCCCTATAAGGTGGAAGCAGCGTTGGATTACCTGTCCGCCCACTACAAGGAGAATTTTAGCCTGCAGACAGTTGCGGACTATGTAGGAATTTCGCCCAACTATCTGGGCCATTTGTTCATACGGCATCTGGGGGTGACCTTTACCGAGCAGTTGAACAAAGTTCGGATTGAGCATGCCAAAGGTTTGCTGAATAATCCCCAGTATATGATTTACGAAGTGGGTTCCCTGGTGGGCCTGGAAAATACCACCTATTTTACCCGCCTGTTTAAGCGCTATACGGGAAAAACGCCCCGGGATTACCGAAAGGAGCTGGGATTGTGAAGCTGCGCGCTTTTTTCGGTAAGCTGCGTGGGAAATTTCTGCTTTTCTTCGCAGTCGGCATGGCTGCCACTATGGCAGTGGTTTCTGTAATCAATTACTTAACAACCTACGACGCTTTTGATACTTTGAACGGAGATGTGGTATCCGCAGAATTTCGGCAGATAACCAGCAGCGTCAATTCCTTGGTTTCCAATATGGAACGGATCATGGAAGCGGAATTTTTGGATATGGATGACATGGTCATGCTTACTCAATACACAGGTGAAGGGTATGTGCCGTATATTCATGCCGTTAACCGGCTGAAGGAGGCGGTTTCACGGATTTCGGCATCTTTTCCCTATATTGAGTCGGTCAGCTTTTTTGTAGGAGATCAAAGGATTATTTCAACTTCAAGGACTAACACAAGAGAAATATACCATGCGGATAATACATGGCCTGCGGAAAAGATTCTTGAAAAAATAATACAGGCCCCCAAGAGCTTGGCTGTGTTAGGCGGCGTTTTTGCTGATGAAATGTGTCTGCGCACGGCGATAACACCTCATACTCCGCTTGTGTTGCTGTATAAATCCGTATCTGCCCGCAAGTATACCGTCACCTGCGTTGTGAGTATCTATGAAGAACAGCTGTATGGACTGTATTCCGGGTTGGCAACAGGTGGGGAGCGGAGTATTCGGCTGCTGACACAGGACGGGACAATTATTTCCTCAGCGGAAAAGCAGGAGATCGGTACTCGGTATGAAGGGATAGAACCGGATCAGCTGACCGTATCCGGAAGCGTGTTATCTGAGCCGGGAAAACAAAGTCAGATAGACTGGGAGCCCATCGGCAAGACCGGAATTGTTGTTGTAACAGACACAAGTATGCAGCGATATACCCTTCTTTTGTCTTCGCTTCAGATACAGGTGGAATTGATATTTCTGGGAGGTATTTTGGTTACCTGTTTGCTATTCCTTCTTTGGTTGAATCGGATTCTGCGGCCGCTGGACAAACTGATTCAGGGGATGCAGTGCGCAGGCCGAGGTGACTATAGTAATATTCTGCCTTATCGTGGGACAGATGAATTTTCAATTTTGACGCAGCAGTATAACCATATGTTGAAAAATCTCAAAATTTACGAGAAACGGCAGCGCGCCGCGGAAGCGGAGATCCGGGAAAGCGAGCTGCGGGCGCTTCGGAATCAAATCAATCCGCATTTTCTCTACAATACCCTGAATATGGTGCGGTGGATGGCGCGATTTGCCGGTACGGAGAATATAGAGGAATGTGTCCGGGCGCTGGGGGCTATTATTACACCCCTTTACAAAGATGACAGTCCTACCTGTACGCTCCGAAAAGAGATCGAATTGCTGAATCAGTACCTGACCATTATGAATTTTCGCTGCAACGGCCGGATCAATTTCTGTACAGAAGTTCCAGATTCGTTGCTGGATGCGATCATTCCCAGATTTATCCTGCAGCCGTTGGTGGAAAATTCTATTGAACATGGCTTTGCCGCCAACGGACAGGGAGGAACCATTGTACTTCGTGCAGTGCGGAAAGACGCGGATTTGATCCTTTCTGTGGAAGATGACGGCGTCGGCATGGACGAGGAAAAAATTGCTGCGTTTAATCAGGCAATGGCCTCCGGAGCCGCTGCTGATGGCGTTGGAATGCGGAATGTAAACCGGCGTGTTCGGCTGCGGTGCGGGCCTCCATATGGAATTTCTCTGCAGAAAAAAGACCCTTGCGGATTAAAATGCATGATTCGATTGCCTTTTGTTATATAGTAACAGAAAAACCGTGCGGAACACTGGAAATCCGTACGGTTTTGTTATACAGAATCGTTGAATTGTATGATTTTTATTCTAAACTATTAGTTTGTATGGATATTTGTTTGGATTTAAAATTGACTTATCTGTGAATTTTATTTAGACTAAAAGTAAAGAGAAACACATATGGCGTTTGATTCAGAACGGTTAGGGAGGGTTTCCTATTGAGAAAGAAAGTACAGAAACGGAAGCTCCATAAAGAACGGCTGACATTTACCTTGATGGCTTTGCCGTTTGTCATTTTTACGTTTGTATTCAGCTATGTTCCGCTGTTCGGATGGATATTTGCCTTTACAAACTACAAGCCCGGACGCTCTCTCAAAAATTTGAAGTTTGAAGGGCTGAAATATTTCCGCTATATCATCACCTTTTGGAACGATGTTTCCAATGCTCTGATCAACACGTTGGCGTTGAGTATTCTCTCTTTGATGACAATGGTGCTGCCAATATTGTTTGCGCTGCTGCTGAATGAGATCCGCAGTTCAAAATATAAACGGGTCGTGCAGACAGTAGTTACCATGCCTAATTTCGTCAGCTGGATCATTGTGTACTCTTTGTGCTTTGCGCTTTTTTCCACGGATGGAATGATCAATACTTTTTTGGATGCTTTGGGAATCAATGCTACCATAAATATCTTAGGAAATGCAGATGGCGCCTGGGCATTTATGACAATTTTGGGCGTGTGGAAAAGTATTGGTTGGAGTTCCATTGTTTACCTGGCCGCCATCGCCGGTGTAGATGAAACGCTCTATGATGCGGCAAAGGTGGATGGCGCCGGAAGATTTCGTTGTGCAGTCCATGTGACACTTCCGGGAATTCTGCCGACCTTTCTTGTCCTGTTGATTCTGGGAATCGGAAACCTTCTCAATTTAGGAATGGAAAAGTATCTGCTTTTTTCAAATACAGTGACTTCTTCCAAATTGGAGGTCATTGACCTGTTTACATACAGGATGGGCATCGGGACACAGCAGTATTCCTTTGCAACCGCTGTGGGAATTTTGAAATCCGGCGTCAGTATCCTGCTGCTGACCATTACCAATTTGGCAGCTAAAAAAATTCGAGGGGAGACGATTTTATGAAAAGTAAATCTACACCCTTCGATTGGATCAATGTAGTATTGATGTTTTTGATGATGCTGGCATGTTTTTATCCGTTTTATTACATGTTGGTTTACTCCTTCTCGGACCCGCAGCTGTCCAAATTCGGAATCACCCTTCTGCCCAAAGGTTTTACGCTGGAAAACTATCGAAAAGTGCTGACCTTGCCAAATATTTTGTCTGCAGCAGGTGTTTCCCTGCTTAGAACCGGGATCGGAACCCTTGTTACGGTTCTGTGCTGCTCCTTGTTTGCATATCTGGTAACAAAGCCTATGTACGGCCGCAAAATCATCTACCGGATGCTGGTGCTTACTATGTATGTCAACGGTGGGTTGATTCCTACCTATTTGGTTATGCGGCTGTATCATCTGAACAATAATTTTCTCATCTACATTCTTCCGTCCGCGCTGTCCGCATATAATGTAATTCTAATCAAGACCTTTATGGAGCAGCTTCCACCATCCTTGGAGGAGAGCGCTATTTTGGACGGAGCTTCACCGATTGTGCGTTGGTGGCATATCCTGATGCCCCTGTCGAAGCCTATTTTGGCTACCATAACTGTTTTTGCCGCAGTCAACCAATGGAATGCTTGGTTTGACGCTCATATTTACATGACCGACAGTTCCAAGTGGCCCTTGCAGTATATCCTGTACCGTTATCTGACAGAGGCACAGCAGGCGGCTGCAATGTTGGAAAAGGACTTGAACGGTGATATGGTGGCTAAAGAAATTACCCCGGCTGCTGTTCGGATGACCGTCACGGCAGTCATTACAATCCCGATTTTAATGGTGTATCCGTTTATGCAGCGCTATTTTGTAAAAGGCATTATGTTAGGCGCGGTAAAAGGTTAGTATTTTTCTCGGTGCCTCTTCTCGAAGTGCGCGCGACTTTGAGAGAGGACAGCCGGGTTATAGCACCTACTTACAATGAAAGGAAGGCTTATGATGAAAAAGAAGCTTGCGATTTTATCCGCAATTCTTATCGCAATGAGTGCGTTATCCAGCTGCGGCGATGCCGGCAACAGCTCACTTCCCAGTTCTGAGGCAACAAATGAAGGAAGCACCTCCTCTGAGGCTTCTGATTCCGGCAGCAAGGAAGGGGAATATACCCAGCTTGAGTACGTGTATACGTTGGGAATCATTTCTGAAGACGATCTTCAGGAATTCTATGACAGCCCGGTTTATGCGGAGCTTCGGGAAAAGACAGGCGTAGAACTTTTGATACGGGGAGCCGATAAGGATCAGGCAGCCATCTATTTTGCTTCCGGCGACTTGGGAGATATTACTACAATTCCCACACAAGCGGATATCCTCCCAGTTGTTGAAAGTGAAAGTATTCTTCCGCTGAATGATCTGGTAGAGCAGTACGGTCCTAACGTTACCGCCAATCGTCCCGAACGCTGGGAAATGGCCCAGAATCAGCTGAGTGTAGATGATTCCGGCACCGCTTATGTGTTGCCGATTCAGGCGGGGGCGGAAGGCCATAGCTATTATCCTGGCCATAACCTTTTCTACATCCGCTGGGATTTGTATGCTGAAATGGGTTACCCGGAAGTTAAGAATGAAACGGATTTCTTAAACGTTTTGGCGGAAATGTATGAGAATAATCCGACTACCGCCGAAGGGCTTCCCACCTATGCAGTCGGGTTCTACAGCACGACTTCAGATCTTACCGGTTTTTACAGACGTTGGGTACATACCTATGGGTATCGTGATCTGGGGGTTACGGGGATCTTGTTTGATGTAGACAATGACGGGGCAATGGTCAACATCTTTACCGACCCCATCGAAACCTTCAGCGGCAATGATGAACCCATGTTCTTTGCAGCTGCCAAATACTATAATCAGGCCTATCGCATGGGCCTGCTGGATCAGGACAGCTTTACCCAGCAGGCCGCAGACTATGCTGGAAAATGTTCCAACGGGCAGTACCTTTCCGGCTGGTGGAGAAGCCAGGCAGATGCATATGTCAACACAGTACTGCAGAATGATCCGGACAGTGAGCTGGGCTTTGAAGTCATTCCCATTGAGGGCATGACCCTTTGGACTGACAGTGTTCAGGCAGCCGGTTGGGAAAACTACTATCTGGCGATTCCGTCCAGCGCCAAGGATCCTGTTAAATCCATGCAATTTATCGACTACATGTTTTCACAGGAAGGCAATCGGCTGGTGTTCAGCGGGATTGAGGGCGAACATTGGAATGTAGTCGATGGAGAAGCATCTTGGACCGATGAGGTTATCGAAGCCAAAAATAACGGCGGGGATGAATGGGCTTCTCTTGGCATTTATTATGGGCCGGCCTTGTACCTGCTTGGCTCGGGAAATAACGAACCATATGAAAAAGATGGCAGCCCGCTGGATCTGTCCAAAGGCGATGATTACCTGAGCAAATGCCTTAAGCCTGTGGATGAAGTTTACTGTGACAAGTATGGTGTAGATTATCCGTTGGAAGTCTTCCTGAACATGAAGGAAGAAGGAAAGGCCAATACCCATGAAAGCCTGGATATGCGGATCATTTCTGCTATGGGCAGTGCCCCTGATGATATTACACTTTTGAACTCCAGTATATTGAAGACAGCCGCAGAGGCGATTCCCGCTCTAGTCATGGCAGAAACCGACGAAGAATTTGCGGCGCAGAAGGAAGCTTTGATGAGCAGCTTGGAATCCATCGGAATTCAATCCGTAATCGACTGGTATGCTCAGCGGCATCAAGAAGTTTTGGAAAGCTTCAAATAATTGACCTCCTGAATTTATACTCAGAAAAAGCTGTCCGCCATGGAGAAATTTCCATGGCGGACAGCTTTTTCTTTAGGAAAATTACAGGCCAAGCAGCGTTTTCAGGTTTCCGGAAGCGATTTTCTCATAAGCTTCTTCAGAAAGCTCCAGCATATCCAGTTTCAGTTCCTGAACTTCCGGGTACTGGAAGGGTGAACAGCTGCCAAATACGACATAGTCTTCACCGGCAGTCTTCAGAAGATTCGGTAAGCTATGGTTGTAATAGCAATCTTCCAACCGGGCAAAATCGTAGAAAAGGCGGCCTTTTCTTTGAGCGGAAAGTGCTTCCAGCCGTTTTGCCAAATTGGCGGTCCCGCAGGAGCAGAGCAGGAAATCTGTGTCAGGACACAGCCGAACGATTGCTTCCATCTCATCCTGGGACAAATTTTCCGGAGTATCCAACCAGTGCCTCCCCCGGATATCTACCAGTCTGGAAGGCAGCCGAACCGGTATCCCTTTGGCAGCAGCCATTTCCAGCAGCTTTTTCAGTTCCGGCAAATCAGCTTTATAATTGTGGTAGGCAGGAAATAATTCCAATCCTTTCATACCCAACACATCGAAGCATTCTTTAAAATCGTTTTCCCACCCGGGATACGCGGGATTGATTACGGCAAAAGGAATCATTCTCCCAGAAAAAGCGGAAATTTCCGTCATCAATTCCCGGTTTCCTTCCATAACGTCTTTGTAAAAAATCGAATTGATGGAAGAAACACAAGCCTTGTCGATAGAAGCACGATCCATCCATGCAGCCATCTCCGCCGCAGTATCATACCCCAGTTTCCGGAAGGGCCAATGTCCTAAATATGCTACACCGTCAATGATCATCATAAGCCCTCCTTTCAGGCGTTTGCCCGGTTAAGATATCGTTCAAAATCCGGGTTGTTCAAAATGATTTTCTTATCTTCGTCCGAGATATTTGCAGCAAGGATCTTTCCGACACAGGACAGATAAGATCCATCAGTGCCAAACAGTACCCTTTTTGCTCCCAGCATCGCCACAGCCTTTTCGATGACTCGCGCATCAATGACGCTGCCGCTCATATCGGTGTAGACATTCGGCGTATCTGCGACGGCTTTCAAAGACCATTCCCAGTCGCCGCCGCCGGTGATGTGCGCCATAATGAAACGCGCTTCCGGATAAGCCTTGGCGGCTGCCGCAAAATGGACGCCGTTGGAAACGAAGGGCTGTTCCTCGGGGTGATAATTGAGCTTGCTGGCGTGAACCAGGATCGGAATATCCAGATCGATGCACTTTTCGATAACCGGGCGTACAATCGGGTCATTGATGTAGTACTGATAATACATCTTAATGCCGATCATGCCATATTCCTTGACGCAGCGATCGATCTCCTCTACGGCCTCCTTGGAGTAGCCGGGGTTGACAAAGGCAAATCCCTTGATAACATCGGGATAACGTTTCATGGCGATCGCTAAGGTGTCGTTGCAGTGGCGGAATTCTTCTGCTGTAACTTTCTGTGCTAAGATCGGCAGAGAGCATACGACCACATCCGTAGAAGTACGGGCTGCATCTTCCACCAAAGCATCGCAAAGGGCTTCGTCCAGCTGTCCGTTTTGATCGAACCAGACGTGCTCATGCCAGTTGACGACGCGGTTTTCGGTAAAGAGCCTGCGTTTTTCGTGAATAGGGTTCATATAGATTCCTCCTGTTGCGGGGCCGGTCAGAAGCGGATAATGCCGAACCGGTCCGGATTATGATGATCCTCCCGCAGGTAAGTGCGTTCACCCGGAAGGGCGCCGGACCAGATCATCTGCATATCGCGCCGAACGCCCCGGTCGCGGTCGTTGACAATCAGGTCGAAGCCCCAGACAGTTCCGTGCTGAGGAGCGCCGCCCAAACTTGTGAAGGGAATATCCATTAAAATTGCATAGCCATCATCTGTGCGATGGACAGAAACAGAAATTTCTTCCGGCTTGGAAACATCAGCGCTGAGGGCCGTTACACTGGACGCTTCATCGAAGACGCCGGGTCTTACCAGAAGCCCGTAAATTCCGAAGGAAGTATCGCCGGCCAGCCGGTTAGCAGAGGGACGGCGGTCAAAATAAATCTGAATGCCGTCGTTGTCAAAGGGGAATTTCCCGCCGGAGAAGAGAACATTGTCGTCGGTTACGGCCAGCGATAAGGTAAGGCTGGTCCCGTCAGTCACTGTGAGGGTCCCCAATGCGGAGAGATCCGTAAGGCCACCCCAGTGTTTTTCTCCCCGGGAGATCTGCCCTCCAGACAGCAGGTGCAGATTCGGAGTGCCTCCACCTTCCAGCGGGATCTTCCTTGCCATCCACCGAGGCTGCACACAGGCTTTTTCCAGCTTCCGCTCGGCATAAAATTCACCAATTTTCACATCATAGGAAAAACTTACCCGTTCGCCTTCCCACAGGATGGACGGGTCATCCAGTGACAGCGAGAGAATCCGTTTTTCCCCAGCCTCCAGCTCGATAGGGTCTGACAGAAAAGATACGGACACACTTTGACGGCCATTGGTACAGTTTCTCAGCTGAACCCGTACGGGGGCGCCGTCTTCAGCCCGGAAATCAATCCATTCCCGGATATCCAGCGGCTCGGCCTGGGTGAAACTCCAGACTTCACCGGTAGGCGGAAAGGAGAGTTTTACGGAATTTCCGTTGATAGAGAAAGTGACGTCTCCGGCTGCATGTTCGGAAAAGCCGGCAGATCCTTTTGCCCTGCCGGACAGATTCGGAAAGACATGCATTTCAACAGTTTTCAGTTCCCCAGGAGCAACCTGAATGGCAAAAGGTTCCTTCAAGTTCCAGAAATCCGGGAAATCGCTGCTTTCCAGTGTTTCCTCCCAAGGCGTAGCGGTAAAGTTGCCTAACTGGATGGGGAGGACGTTTTCAATCCCATCAAACAGTTGGTCACAGAGCAGCCGGCCGATCCGCAGTTCTTTCTGGGAATAGATCTGCTCTGTTCCTCCACATACGGACGCATCCAGAGTACAGTTCCCATAAGCCTTCGGAAGCTCCAATTCCCAGCTGTTTCCGGCCTTTATCCCTGCAGCCGAGGGAACCTCCATCTTCATGGACACAACCCCTGGAGTCCCATTTGTCCCATATATTTCAAAACCGGTTACCTCATTGCCCGCATAGCGGCAAATTGTCAGTCCTTGGTCGGTGCAGCGGATTTCCATATGGATGTTGTCCTGCAGCAGAAGTTCGTAACTGCCGTCTGCCTTTTGGGCAAAGGAAAGGATTTTACTTTCTTCTCCTTCCGGAATATCCTCCATCACCTGGGCGAATACGGCGCAATTTCCCTTTTGTTCCTGGATTAGGATCGGAAAACGCTTGGGAATTTCATTCGGAGGACCGTATGCGCCGGCGCGGTAAAGTCCGCTCTCAGCGGTTCCGGCAGCATAGACAGCCAGCTTTGCTCCGTAATGGCGGAACACAGCGCTGCATGGGCCGCTGACCTGACAGCCTTCGATATCACTCAGGAAGCGGTAATTTTCGCCGTTAAGCTTTGCAGGAGACAGTTCCTGTTCCAGCTGAAGGGTTCCGAAGCCATGCAGTGCGGTATGATAGCAGTGCGGTTCTTCCGAAAAGGCTTCCAGACAATCGAATACCAATCCGTGTCCTAACAATGCGACAGTGCGTCTGGCATCAATGCCGGGATACATTCCATTAATAATACCCCGCGCTGCGGCAGAGGCCTTGGTTTCGCCAAAAATCTGCCATTCGCCGGAAATCGGCAGCTGGGTTTTTCCGTCTGAGCAAAGAGTATTGTGACCGATTGTAGAGCGGTACCAGTTCAGATGATCAAAATAATACTGGCCGGTGCCGTAGTCTGTAAGCCACCGGCGGCCCCGGGCAAAATAGGTGATTGCCAACCGGTCAGGATGGCCATGGCCGCCGCCGTAATCGCCATAGTCAAGGCTCAGGTAGCAGTCGTCCTTACGGAGGACCGCCAAGCCGGTGCCTTCCATATTGACCGATAAGGTATAAGGTAATCCGTTTTCGGAGCCAAGATCAGGCGTCAGAGTCATAAACCCCCGCCAGTCCAGGAAGCTGCGGGATGCGGGCGAAGGCGAAAAAATATCCATCAGGCCGGCAGCATTTTTGAAGTCTTTATCCTCCGGTTCCATGCCGTACATGATTTTCAGCACTCGGCCGAAGGCGGACTCATGATAACGTGTATAGGCCAGCTCATAAAGGCCGGAGTACCATCTCTGAGCAATACTGCTGGCATAGGGAGAATCCTTTCTGGAAGGGAAGGAGAGGTCCGGCTGCAGAGATTTAAGCGGTGCTTCAAACATTTGTCGAATACTGTGGCCGGCGTATTCCCGCTGATAAAGGTCGATGCCGTTATGAAGACACATTTCCGCGATATTCACCATGGAAGGAACAGTGGCAAAGTGGTAGTTGTCCCCCTCATACCAGAGTCCATCTGAAAGGACAGAGCCTTCCATGTGGCTGAAGAAGCCGTGAGGGCCATGAAGCGCATATTCAAGCAACTCATTGTCTTCTGCCATGATTGCTGCGGCGCACATGCCGGAATTGTTAAAGGCTTGACGGTTGTTCCGTTTTTCGTCATAATCCCGGATCACCTTTGCGGATTCCAGAAAGAGTTGCTGCTTGACCGTTGTGCGTTCTGCTTCTGTCCAGCAGCCGTCCTGGTTGGTCATATCGTAGCCGCAGGTCAAATAAGACAGCCACACCGACTCAATGTAAGTGGACTGGAAGACTTTGGTAGTTCCCAGTTCATTATCATTATTCTCGTAGCCGGGATACAGCCGCACATAATCCATCAGCATTTTCTTGACTGCCAGGGCATAGGAACTGTCGCCTGTGACGGCATAACAAATGCCCAGGTTGATGGACATCTGAGACAGCCACTGATGGTAATAGCACTGCCAGGCCCGCTGGAAAGGTTCATCTTTGTAGTTCATCCCGCAGGTAGGGCATATGTGATTTTCAGGGTCATAAGGATTAAAGATCAAAGCAGTGTTATCGCTTTTGCAGGAATTGTAGAATACAAATCCGCAGGTTTCCGGTACAAAGAACCCTCGTCGAAGCATTTCGTCGCAACCGGTTTTGATCCGATCAAAAGCCGAACGATACCAGTCATATTTTCCTAGGTTTTCCCGAATACGGACGATATCCTTGCTGTCTGTATAAAGATGCGGCAGAGACATGAAAGGTCACGTATCCTTTCTGTAAAATATTAGCAAAATGAGAGAGGTTGTTCCAACAGATTGGTTTCTGTGGGTGTAGCGGCATCGTTTTGCCAAAGAAGGGTTTTGACCTCCCAGGGTGTCAGAGATACTACAGCGGTTTTCTCGCCCCAACGGATGGAGGAGTCCTGTGATTCGCCGGTGGAGTTAAAGAGCCGGAGAACCCAGCCAGAACCGGTTTCAGCCATTTTGACCGCAGAGCAGATAACAGCAGGATTGGTCATCTCCATAAAGCTTTCCTTGGAATTGGGGCAGTTACCGCTGAAGCCGGCCAGAATGACCGGTTCTTCACAATGCAGCTGAGCTTCTCTGGAAACGGCAGCAAGACGTTCGCTGCTGTCGCCGCCATTTAAGAAGAAGAGGTAGGTTATGCCCACATGATCGCTGCCTTGGATGTAGCGTCCGGTGGGAACGTGTACCCGTCCGGACATGGGATGGGCGGAATATCCGCAGGATTTGATAAGGGTCTGATACACAACTCCGTCCATGCAGCTGGAAGCATAGGTGGTATCGTTGATAAAGGTCAGGCAGGCATCTCCGCCGTCAGCAGCAATCCACTTCTGCGCGACCTCTTCCTGTCCGTCCTGAGCCAACTCTTCCACACCAAAAGCCGTTTCTCCCAGATACCGGAATTTGGAGAAGGCCGGATGGATTGCCAGTTTCACCATTTTGACCTCTTCCATAAACTGCAGGAATACCTCTGTTTCCAGTTCGGTATCCAAGCAGGGTAGCTTATACCGCAAAACCAGTTCGGAGCGGCCATATTCAAAAACGCCTTCCACAACGACTCTGACCGGACCATCTTCGATGATCCGCAGCAGGGGGGTGCCCTGGCCATCCCGGCGGATGTGGAAGCAACCAGCCGGAACGTCATATTTCTGTAGGGTCATGCCCCAGGAATCATGGATGTCGTCGAAGACTGCCGGCAGGAAGCTGCCGGGACGGAGATATTCCCGTCCGTCGATCTGATAGCTGTCCATAAGCCCTGTATGGCGGTTGATAGCGGCTTCTACCCGGCCTGCGCGGAACCGCAGATATTTTCCATCCTCTTCGATTGCGCCCGAACGGGGAGGTTCTTCCACGACTTCCACGGAAAACTCCAGACGTTCCATGGACATGGGCTGCAGATGTGCCCGGAAAGCGATCCGGCGGCGCCACTGGATTGGCACCATATTTTCTTCCTGCTCCCTCTGAACCGGAATCAGTTGGCCATTATGCCGCAGAACAGGCTGGCCGAAGCCTTCCCGGACAGTCTTTGCCAGAGGAAGTTCATAAGAGAAGGTCTGTTCCACTGGATAGGGATGGGGATTGTAGACATAAAGAGGCGTTATGTCGGAAGTGGGCGTAATCCGTCCATAGGTCATGGACAGGAACAGCTCCAGACGGGTGCGGGCAGCCTGCTCCAGCGCATGCCCGGCCATTCTCAAGGAATCCTCTTCCGCACGGCGGATCGAACTGCCAGGCAGAATGTCATGAAATTCTAAAAACAGCAGGTCCTTCCGAATGGATTGCAGCTCTGCCGTCGGGTAAGGATGCGCTCCAATCGCAGCGGCATGAGCGGCCATTTTTTCCAGAGCATAATATTCCCCTTCCAGGCGGCGATGAGCCTGTTTCACCCGAATCTCAGAGGTATAGCAGCCGACACCCCAGTGGTTCATGGGGCGGGGAACTACATTCCAATGCTTCTTTGATTTGCGGAGGGCAGTAAAATACTCTTCCGGAGTAGAGTGGATCAAATTCGCTCCGGAGTCCATCATATTTTGAATGGTGGCCAAATCTTCTGCAGAAGGGCCGCCGCCATGATTGCCGACGCCCCACAAAACCATCCCGATCGGGCCATCCTGATTTTCGTCCATATACTTTTCGATTTTTGCCTGTACTCGTCCCAGACCGGACTGATATCCGTTTGTAAGGCGATGTACCATAATCTGAGAACCGTCATATCCTTCCCACAGGAAGGTGTTCTCATCTACGTGGAAGTCCTCCTGGCCGGGACGGCAGACGATATAACTGTCATAGCCTGCCTTTGCCAGAATCTGGACTAACCCGCGGCTGTGTCCAAAGGGGTCAAAATTGATTGCAGTAGTCGGTTCAGCTCCGAACTTTTCTTTAAAGTAGGTGCGTCCTTCCAAAATTTGGCGCACAAAAGATTCGCCGGAGGGCATGTTGCAGTCCGGCTGCAGATACCAGCCGCCCATAATATGCCATTTTCCCTGAGCAACCAGTTCCTGGATTTCTTTGAAGAGAGCAGGATCATATTGTTCAATCCACTGATACAGAACGGCCTCATTGTGATTGAAGACGAAGCCATCGGTTTCCTTGCAGAATCGGACGGCCGTTTCAAAAGTCGACAGTGCTTCTGCGACTCCTTCTTCGCGTTTCCAAAGCCACACAGGGTCCAGATGGGCATTGCAAATAAGATGGATAATTTGTGACATAATATTCCTCCGGCAGCCGCAAAGCGGCAGATATAGAAACAAGGGGAAGCGAACTTCCCCTCGTTTGTTTTACTCCGTACAGAACGAAAAATCAATACTTCAGGTCGCTTGTGTAGCCGCAGAAGTCATTCAGTTCGTCCAGCACATCCTGTGCGCCCAGGCTCTTAACCTCAGAGATGTATTTGTCGATTGCATCCTGAACAGTTGCGGAACCGGTGATTGCAGAGGATACAGCGGTCTCAAAAGCAGCGTCGATATCGCCGCCGACCATCTGCCAGGTAGCAGAGTTAATCGCGTTCTGAGCTTCGGTGATGGAGTAGACGTAACCTGCCGCGATACCATCGTTTGCAGTATGTTTCTTGAAGTCCATCAGTTCCAGAGCTTCAGCTTTGGCGTCTTCATCCAACGCATCTGTCAGGAAATTCCAGTCGTCATAGTAAGCAGGGATGGAGGTGGTCAAAGAAGGATAAGGCATAACAGTGCCGGTGCTTTCATCCATCAGAGTATAGACGGTATTGCCCTCTACCCGGTAGGTCGTGCCTTCGATGCCGTATGCGAAATCAAAGTGGCTGTCCTGAGAGCCGAGCATCAGGTCAACGGCCTCGTTGATCATCTTGTCAGCATTTTCAGTGCCCTTTACCATTACATAAGGAACACAGCCGTACCACACATGGTTGATGTTTTTGCTGATGTAATCGCTGGTCATGTAAGGAATTTCAGCCAGTTCAACGTCGGGGGTGATCTTCTCCAGGTAAGGCATAGCCTCGCTCCGGGTGTTGCCCAGCCAGTAGAAGGTGGAGCCTGCCGCGCCGGACCAGAGGTGTTCACGCATGGTGCTGCCGCTGTTGGTGAAAACTTCGGCGTCCAGAATGCCGTCAGTATAGAGTTCGTTCAAGTAGGTAAGGCAGTCAACCATTTCAGGTTTCAGCATGGTGTCGATCCAAGCGTTGGCTTCGGGATCGTAAGTGATAGAACGGCTGCCGTCGGTGTTCAGACGAGCGTTGAACGCCTGGAAAATATCCTGCAGGTTCCAAGTGCCGGCTGCAGTCAAGCCATAGGTGTCATCTACGCCGTTGCCATCGGGATCGTCAAAGGTGAACGCACGCATTGCTTCGGTGAATTCATCCAAGGTAGTGGGAACTTCCAGTCCCAAGTTGTCCAGCCAGTCTTTCCGGATGGTGCGGGTGAACATGTTCTGAGTAAAGCCGGCAGGCAGTGCCCACAGATCGCCGTCAAAAACGTACAGATCCTGCATTTCCTGAGGCATGCTCTTCCAAGTCTCGTTGTTGGCCAGATATTCGCCGATAGGCTCAATGGCGTCCTGGTCTTTGTACATCAGGATCTCGTTGGTGGAGAAAACACCGACCAGACCGGTGACGTCTTTAGAAGTCATAAGCAAATTGATTTTCTGGGTGTATTCGTTACGAGCAAGAGCGTTGACAGTAACTTTAATTCCATACTTTTCTTCAACCAATGTTATACCACCTTCTATCCCAAGGGAAAAGTAGTGGGAGAAGGAAAGCTGATCCGGATGCTGCGGCAATATCCAAATCTTTTCTGCGATATCTCTGCCAATTCAGGGCGGAACGCTCTGGCAAGAGATCCGGAATTTACCAAAGGCTTTTTGACGGAGTTTCAGGATCGGGTGGTATTTGCACGGGATATGTTCGGCAACGCCCATCAGGAACTGTTGGAAAGCCTGGGGCTGGCCAGAGAAGTTTTGGAAAAGATCTACTGGAAAAACGCCAAGCGTCTGCTGGGCGAGTAAGGAGCAGATATGAAATTTGGCATTATCGGCTGCCGTCACGGCCATATTGAAGAATTTATTCGGGAAATGCTGGAGCTGGGCCATTCTTTCATAGGAATCTGCGAAAGAGAAGGCCGGCTGGCTCCGGCACTGGCCGAAAAGTATGGGGCTTTGTTGACCGAAGAACCGGAGGATATCTGGAAACAAAATCCGGATATCATCGGCAGCTCGGCAGTCAATAACCAGAAGATTCATGTTTTGGAAGAATGTGCAGCCCGGGGAGTCCATTTTATGGTGGATAAACCCATTGTAACCTGCCGTGAAGGCCTTCAAAAAGCCGAAGCAATTATCAAAGAAGGCCGCATCCAGGTCGGTATGCAGTTGACAGAACGGTATAATCCGGGGATTGTGGCCTTGAAGCGTGCGATTGCGGCTGGAGAATTGGGAAAATTAATTGGTTTTACCATCATGAAACCTCATAAGCTGTCGCCAGCGTCTCGGGATGCCTGGCATTTCAGCCGGAAAGAAAACGGAGGTCTTGTGGTGGATCTGATGATCCATGATTTTGACCTGCTGCGTTGGTTCACCGGCTCGGAGATCGCCGCGCTAAGCGGCTATATGCAGATCGGAAACTGGGAAGGATACCCGGATTTCCCGGATGACGCCCGTGTTCTGGTCAAAATGGCGGATGGTTCTACAGCCTCTCTGCAATCTGACTGGTGGACGCCTGCGGCCTATCCCTGCTATGGGAAAGGAATGATCATTTGTACCGGCACACGTGGAAAATGTATCGTTCACACCACAGGAGATCCGTTGCTTTATCCCGGTCATGGCAGTTTTGCCCAGCTGACCACAGCGGAAAAAGAATGGGGGATTCTGCCGGATCCGGAAATCAGCGGTACATTAACCGGTGACTTCCTAGATCGAATCGCCGGAAAACCGGGGCTGCTGACAGGGGAAGATATCCTCCGTGCCAGTGAGGCCGCGATCCTTGCCGATGAACAGGTAGAAGTGATCCGCAGAAACTAGCATATATAAAGGATAAAACAAATCCAAAACGGTATGGCCATTGGCTGTGCCGTTTTCTTTTGTTTATTATAGAAAGAACCCGCCGGAAAAGGCCCGGCGGGAAAGAGAAAAGAGAGTATCGTAAATGAGAAGAAAGCGAATTTATAAAACAGCCCTTAAAGGCATGAAATATTCAATGGAGGGCATTGCCTCCGAACCAGGACCGGTTCGGGAGGCAATGCAAAACAGAGGAAGGAAATGGGAGCTATTGAAAGATTAGTTTTCGTCCTGCAGGGCATCATAACCCTCTTCGCCTGTACGAACCTTAATGACATTTTCCACATCATAAACGAAGATCTTTCCATCGCCGATATGACCGGTATAGAGGACTTTTTTAGCGGTTTGAATGACTGTCTGGACAGGCACCTTACAGATAACAAATTCCAACTTTACTTTCGGCAGCAGGGAGACCTCTACGGGGACACCACGATAGTATTCTCCTACGCCTTTCTGCATTCCGCAGCCCAAAACCTGGGTGACAGTCATACCGGTAATGCCGATCTTGTTCATAGCGGATTTAAGTGCCTCGAATTTGCTTTGTTTTGTGATAATAACGATCTTAGTCATCTTAGGATGATCGGGATTATGCGCAGGTGCAGAAACGGTATGGGTAATGGTTTCTACCGGGACGGCTTTATCCTGCGAAACAGGAAGTTCCAGCCCCTCTACATCCTCTTCGTCCAGTGTCTGAGAGAGCGGTACAGGCATAAAGTCGGCATAGCTGGTAGCCAGACCATGTTCTTTTACGTCCAGACCAACAATCTCTTCTTCACGGCTGACCCGAAGACCGATGGTCTTTTTTATAATAAGGAAGGTGATGGTAATCATGACAGCTGTCCAAGCCATGACAGAAACAACGCCTAATGCCTGGACGCCTAAGAAGGTGGGGTTGCCGGAGTAGAAAAGTCCTTTTTCAGTATCAAACAGGCCGGTCAGCAGCGTGCCGCCCAAACCGCAAAGGAAATGAACGCCAACAGCGCCGACAGGATCATCAATTTTCAGCTTTTTATCAATGAACTCAATACCAAACACCACGATGAAACCAGCAGCGATTCCGATAATGGCAGATCCCAGCGGAGAAACGACATCGCAGCCGGCGGTGATGGCCACCAGGCCCGCCAGAGAACCGTTGAGAGTCATAGAGACATCAGGCTTTTTGTAGCGGATCCAAGTGATGCACATTGCCGTGATAGAAGCCATAGCGGCAGCAAGGTTTGTGGTCATGAAGATGCGACCTGCCGAGACGATAGCACTGTCATCGCCCATGGAAACCGTGGAGCAGCCATTAAAGCCGAACCAGCAAAACCAGAGAATAAATACGCCTAAAGCGCCAAGGGTCAGAGAGTGTCCAAGAATAGCTTTTGGTTTGCCGTCCTTGCCGTATTTTCCAATACGCGGCCCAAGGATCTTGGCACCGATCAGAGCGCACAAACCGCCTACCATATGTACCGCGGTAGAGCCGGCAAAATCATGGAATCCCAACTGTGAAAGCCAACCGCCGCCCCAGATCCAGTGGCCGGAAATCGGGTAGATGATAGCGCTGATAACAATGGAATAGATACAGTAAGCAGAGAATTTAGTGCGCTCTGCCATGGCACCGGAAACAATTGTAGCAGCCGTTGCGCAGAAAACTGTCTGGAAGATTACGAAGGCCCACAGCGGTACGCCACTGGGAAGGATTGCACTGTAGTCCCCGCGGATCATGGGGTCAAGAGAACCGAACAATGCGCCGCTAGAGCCGAACATGATGCCAAATCCCAATAGCCAGTAAATAGGGGTGCCAAGACAGAAATCCATCAGATTTTTCATGATAATGTTGCCGGAGTTTTTAGCGCGGGTAAAGCCGGTTTCCACCATGGCAAATCCCGCTTGCATAAAGAATACCAGCGCTGCGCCCACCAAGACCCATATGGTATTGACGGCTGAATACATAAGAAGTCCTCCTTTAAGCCGGTTTGTGAAATAGCGTCCCGCCCTACGGCTTTTTATTAATGAACCACACGGCAAAGACGCGCCTCCCGCCTGGCAACAGGAAGCGCGTCTTTGCGCAAAAAAGTGGTATTATGGCCTGCCTCAAAATATGCAGGCTCGAAAAAAAGGGGGAAGGCGAAATTATACGCGGAAGAGCAGGTCGCTGTAGGAGGGGAAGGGCCAGTATTCCTTACCCATAAGAGTTTCCAGCTCATCAGCGGTAGCCCGCATTTCCTGCATAGCAGTGAATACGGTATCTTTATAGTAATCTGCTTCCGCCTGGAGGGTAGTTCCGGAGTTTTTAGCCTCCACAATTGCCGTTTCCAGGGCTTCGGTCTTCCGATAGAAGCAAGCAGACAGCGCAGAGAGTTTCTGAAGCAGCCGTTCTTCCAATTCACAGGAAAGATCAGCGCTTATGGTCTTTTTCTGGGAAGCAGCCGTGCCGATCTCCTTAATGTAGGCCAAAACGGCGGGAATGATCTGCTTCTTGGCCATATCAACCATTGTCAAAGCCTCGATATTCAAGGTCTTGCAGTAGTTATCCAAAAGAATCTCATACCGGGAGTGCATCTCTGCGGCAGTGAAAATTTTGTGCTTGGTAAACAAGGCAACATTCTTTTCATCAATGAAACGCGGCAGAGCGTCCGGAGTGGATTTCAGGTTGAGAAGTCCACGTTTTTCCGCCTCAGCTACCCAGGAATCATCATAGCCATTGCCGTTGAAAATGATGCGTTTGTGTTCGCGGATCGTTGTTTTGATCAGTGCGTTCAAGTCTGCGGTAAAGTCAGAGGAGCCTTCCAGCGTATCTGCAAACTGGGACAGAACCTCCGCTACAATAGTGTTCAATACAATGTTGGGGCCGGAAATGGAGAGTGAAGAACCCGGCATCCGGAATTCAAATTTATTTCCGGTAAATGCGAAGGGAGAGGTGCGGTTGCGGTCAGTTGTATCCTTGGCAAACCGAGGAAGGACATGCACGCCGACTTTCATTTCCTCTTTGGTCTTCTGGGAGTAGCTGCTGCCGCTTTCGATGCTTTCCAGAATTGCAGAAAGTTCATCGCCCAGGAAAATGGAGATGATAGCAGGAGGAGCCTCGTTAGCGCCCAAACGGTGATCGTTTCCGGCACTGGCGACGGATACCCGCAGCAGGTCTTGGTAATCGTCCACTGCCTTGATGACTGCTGTCAGGAACAGCAGGAACTGAGCGTTTTCCTGAGGAGACTCACCCGGTTCCAGAAGGTTCATGCCGGTGTTGGTAGACAAAGACCAGTTGTTATGTTTACCGGAGCCGTTGACGCCTGCAAATGGCTTCTCATGCAGCAGACAGCACAAACCATGTTTCAAAGCTGTCTTTTTCATGATTTCCATGGTCAGCTGGTTGTGGTCGGTAGCGGTATTTGTGTTGGTAAAGATCGGAGCCAACTCATGCTGCGCAGGTGCAACCTCGTTGTGTTCTGTCTTAGCGAGGATTCCCAATTTCCAAAGTTCCTCATTCAGGTCCCGCATGAAGGCCTGAATACGGGGCTTGATTGCTCCGAAATAATGGTCTTCCATTTCCTGGCCTTTGGGCGGTTTCGCACCAAACAAAGTGCGTCCGGTCAGGATCAGGTCTTCCCGCTGGTCATGAAGGGCTTTATCGACCAGGAAATATTCCTGTTCAGGTCCTACGGTTGTAATAACACGGGTAACGTCTTCGTTACCGAAGAGCTTCAAAATTCGGAGCGCCTGACGGTTCAGAGCTTCCATGGAACGCAGAAGAGGCGTCTTTTTATCCAAAGCCTCTCCGCCGTAGGAGTAGAAAACGGTGGGAATGCACAGGGTGTTATCTTTAATGAACGCATATGCGGTCGGGTCCCAAGCTGTGTAGCCACGTGCTTCGAAAGTAGCACGAAGACCGCCGGACGGGAAAGAGGATGCATCCGGCTCACCTTTTACCAGCTCTTTGCCGGAAAACTCCATGATAACGGTGCCATCGCCCTGAGGAGAAATAAAGCTGTCGTGCTTTTCAGCGGTAATACCGGTCATAGGCTGGAACCAGTGGGTGTAATGCGTGCATCCTTTTTCTACAGCCCAGTCTTTCATGGCATTGGCTACCACATTTGCAATGGATTTGTCAAGGCTCTTACCATTTTCCATGGTCTTTTTCAGAGCCTTATAAGTTTCTTTAGGAAGACGTTCCTGCATAACCCGGTCGTTAAAAACCATGCTGCCAAAGGTTTCGGGCATTGTGCTCATAATAGCCACTCCTTATATTAAAAAGTCAACGGGATTCTATCCTGCAAACTGCCAGGCAAGAGAATCTCCGGTAATGCAAAAAGGCGCTGCGGATGGAAGATCCATCCACAGCGCCTTTGCTGTCTACGGGTGTCATTATATCGCTTTTATAAGCGGTTGTCAAGTGGATTTTTGAAATTTTTTGCGCCAATTCTGATAATTGTGAAAATATACTGCAGCGAGTCAGCAAAAGAGAGAATAAAATTAGGATGTTTTCACAATTAATGATCGAGTAAACTTTGAAACGGTGAAAACGTGTTGACAATCTATTGGGAATTTGATAAAATGTTTTCAAGGAACAAAGGCGTTCGCAGGAACCGGCTTTTTAAGGCCGGTTTTTTGCGGACGCCTTTTCGTATGGGGGGCATTTTATGCTGAAAGAGGGGCAAATCAGGATTCCATCCGGCTGCGCGATCTCTGGTATCTTTTCCAAGGAGGGAAAGAGGATTAGCGGCGAAGGGATCATTAAGTCCATTGCCACAATGCACGACCGCAGCAACGGTTTGGGCGGTGGCTTTGCAGGATATGGCATTTATCCGGAATATAAAGACCTTTATGCGTTCCATGTGTTCTATGACGATACAGAAGCAAAAGAAAATTGTGAAAAGTTTTTGGAGAGGCATTTCGATATCGTAAACCTTTCTAAAATCCCGATCCGGAAAACTCCGAAGATTATGAATGAGCCTCTGATTTGGAGATATTTTGTAACTCCTCTTCCCACCCGCCTGGCGGACAGTCAGCTGGATGAACGGGAATATACAACCCGCTGTGTCATACGGATCAACACTCGCATTGATGGGGCCTATGTCTTTTCCAGCGGAAAGAATATGGGCGTATTTAAAGCGGTGGGTTTCCCGGAGGATGTAGGGGAGTTCTATCGCCTGGAAGATTATGCTGGGTATGCATGGACAGCCCACGGCCGGTATCCCACTAATACGCCTGGCTGGTGGGGTGGGGCTCATCCTTTCGCCATGCTGGACTATTCCATTGTCCATAACGGGGAAATTTCTTCTTATGACGCCAACCGGCGGTATATTGAAATGTTCGGTTATAAGTGTACCCTTCAGACAGACACCGAGGTAATTACATATATTGTGGATTATCTTCACCGCCGTCAGGGCCTGACTTTGGAAGAGGTAGCAGCGGTTATCGCAGCACCCTTTTGGTCTACAATTGACAGAATGGAGCCGGCTGCCAAAGAGAAAGCGGCCTATTTGCGCAATACCTTTGCCAGTCTGTTGATTACAGGTCCGTTTTCTATTCTGCTGGGGTTTGAAGGCGGCATGATGGCCCTTAACGACCGCCTGAAACTGCGGAGCATGGTAGTGGCTGAAAAAGGGGAAATGTTCTATGCAGCCAGTGAGGAATGTGCCATCCGTATTCTGGAGCCGAATCCTGACCGATTGTATGCGCCCCGGGGCGGAGAACCCGTAATCGTTACCCTGAACGGAGGTGCCCGGTAATGCCCATCAATTATTTATATCCGGATTACGAGGTGATGCGCAATCCGGACCGTTGTATTACCTGCCGTCTCTGTGAACGGGAATGTGCCAATGAGGTCCATCAATATGATGTCGGACGGAACCGGATGATGGCAGAGGACGCAAAATGCGTCAATTGCCACCGGTGTGTGGCTGTTTGTCCGACCCATGCCCTGAAAATCGTCCGTTCAGGACATACCTTTAAGGAAAACGCTAATTGGAGCGGCCAGACGATTTCTGAAATTTACCGTCAGGCTGAGAGCGGCGGAGTGCTGCTTTCCTCCATGGGAAATCCCAAACCCTTTCCGATTTATTGGGATAAAATTGTGATTAACGCTTCCCAGGTAACCAATCCTCCCATTGACCCTCTTCGGGAGCCCATGGAAACCAAGGTCTTTTTGGGGAAGAAAAATGATCGAATTACCCGGAATCCTGATGGCAGCATTTGTACCAAGATGAGCCCTCAGCTGGAACTGTCTGTTCCGATCCTCTTTTCCGCGATGTCCTACGGCTCCATCAGCTATAATGCCCATGAGAGCCTTGCGCGGGCGGCACGGGCCTTAGGAACCTGCTATAATACCGGTGAAGGCGGTCTCCATAAAGATTTCTACCAGTATGGAGCCAATACGATCGTTCAGGTAGCATCCGGGCGCTTCGGCGTTCACAAGGCCTATTTGGAAGCAGGCGCGGCAATCGAAATCAAAATGGGCCAGGGTGCAAAACCTGGTATTGGCGGCCACCTGCCCGGAGCAAAAATCGTAGGCGAGGTTTCAAAAACCCGTATGATCCCGGAAGGGACCGATGCCATATCCCCTGCGCCGCATCATGATATCTATTCTATTGAAGATCTGCGGCAACTGGTCTTTTCTTTAAAGGAAGCGACCGAATATAAAAAGCCTGTGATCGTCAAGATAGCAGCCGTTCATAATGTAGCAGCCATTGCCAGCGGTATCGCCCGAAGCGGCGCGGATATCATTGCCATAGACGGGTTTCGCGGCGGAACCGGAGCGGCTCCTACCCGGATTCGTGACAACGTGGGCATCCCGATCGAATTGGCGTTGGCCAGTGTGGATCAGCGGCTCCGGGAGGAGGGAATCCGTGACCAGGTCTCTTTGATTGCAGGCGGATCTATCCGCTCCAGCGCTGATGTCGTTAAGGCAATTGCGCTGGGAGCCGATGCGGTTTATATAGCAACGGCAGCCGTGCTGGCATTGGGCTGCCATCTTTGCCGGAGCTGTCAGACAGGCAAGTGCAACTGGGGAATTGCAACCCAACGTCCCGAACTGGTAAAACGACTTGACCCTGACGTGGGCAGCCAACGACTGATCAATCTGGTTACAGCCTGGAACCACGAAATTCAGGAAATGATGGGCGGAATGGGAATCAATTCTCTGGAGGCCCTGAAAGGAAATCGCTTGATGCTGCGGGGAGTGGGCCTCACTGATAAGGAACTTGATATCCTGGGAATCAAGCATGCCGGTGAATAAGCCGGTAAAATCTCCATTTCCCCTTCCTCACTCATGGAATGATTTTGTAAAAAATATGGAATCTGGCAGAAGTGCAGTAAAACGATGATTTTTCTGTCGGAATATGATATAATATAAGATGGTTCTTCGCCGAGGCGGCGGAGTAAATATTCCGTGATTAACAGGAGGAAATAATATGCTGACAGCTATCACCGGGATTAATTGGGGAGATGAAGGAAAAGGCCGTATGGTCGACCTGCTTTCCCAGAAGTATGACGTTGTAGTGCGCTACCAGGGCGGCAACAACGCGGGACATACCGTTGTGAATCATCTGGGCAAGTTCATCCTGAACCTGCTTCCGTCGGGCATCCTGCGGCCGGAGGTCGTGAATGTCATGGGCAACGGCATGGTAATTGATCTGGAACACCTCTGCGGCGAGATGAAACGCTTGAGAGATGCTGGGGTTTCCATCAGCCCCGCAAACTTGAAGATCAGCGATAAGGCAGTCATTTGTATGCCCTATCATAAGCTGCTGGACTGTTTGGAAGAGGATCGTCTGGGTGATGCCAAGTTCGGCTCAACCCGCCGCGGTATTGCCCCAGTTTATGGCGACAAATATATGAAAAAGGCACTTCGTATGGGCGACCTTCTTCAGCCTGAGTATCTGAAAAAACGTCTGAAAGGTGTCCTGGACTGGAAGAATCTGACGATTACCGGCGTTTACGGCGCACCGGCTGTGTCTTATGACGAGATGTGGCAGTGGCTGGAAACCTATGGCGGCCAGCTGAAAGAATATATCTGCGATGCAGGCTCTTATCTGGACCAGGCCGAAAAATCCGGTAAGAAGATCATGTTCGAAGCACAGCTGGGCGCACTCCGGGATATCGATTTCGGTATTTATCCGTTTACATCTTCCTCTTCCAGCATCAGCGCCTACGCGCCGGTGGGAGCAGGAATTCCTAATCATAAGCTGAGTTTGTCCATCGGAATCATGAAAGCATATTCCAGCTGCGTCGGCGAAGGCCCCTTTACCTGTGAGCTGTTCGGCGAAGCTGCAGAGCGTCTGCGTGAGGCAGGCGGCGAATATGGTGCAGCAACTGGCCGTCCCCGCCGCGTGGGCGGTTTCGATGTGCCGGCTTCCCGCTATGGTGTGCGGATCCAAGGCGCAGACGAACTGGCATTGACTAAATTGGACGTCCTCAGCTATCTGGAGGAAATCCCCGTCTGTGTCGCTTATGATGTAAACGGCCGCCGGGTCGAAGATTTCCCCACAGGCGCCGATCTGGATGCTGCAAAGCCCATTTATGAAAACCTTCCCGGTTGGCACTGCGATATCAGCGCCTGCCGGAAACCGGAGGACCTTCCCAAAGAAGCTCTGGACTATATCCGTTATCTGGAAAAGGCAGTCGGTTGCCCGATTAAATATGTCTCTGTGGGCGCCGAACGGGAACAATACCTGACGATGTAAGGTTTCTATGTGTCATCCTGGTCTCCTTTCCGCATCAATTGCGAGAAAAAGGCCGGGATGGCAATTGCTGCTTTACTGTATATGGTTCGGAATTTTCCCAGCATACTTGCTGAGGAAAGTTCTGTATGTGTCCTGCCTAAATGCCTGTAATCGCGGTGTGCCGGAGTTGAATGATCAGAGCTGTCTTTGAACTGTCTGAATACAGGGATCGGGATAGCGGTAAGTACACCCGACAACTTTAGAAAGGCGTGATTTTATGAGGATCAATGCAGCAGGACTCGATTTTCAGGAACTGAACCGGATGATTCGGGACAGTTCTGATGCGGATATACTGGTGGAAAATTGTTTGGGACAACGATATATCGGCAGCGGATCCACCGGCCGAACCATTACAATCTGCGGGACTCCCGGAAATGCGTTGGGAGCATATATGAATGGCAGTCGGATCATCGTAAAAGGAAACGTACAGGATGCGGTGGGCGATACCATGAATGAAGGGGAAATTTTGGCGCATGGATTTGCCGGAGATGCGACCGGCTATGCTATGCGAGGTGGTCGCATTTATGTGGAGGGCAGCATCGGATATCGTGCAGGAATCCATATGAAGGCATATGGGGAAAAGAAGCCCGTGCTGATCGCGGGCGGCACTGCCGGCAGCTTCTTGGGAGAATACCAGGCCGGCGGCTTGATCACGGTATTGGGAGTCGGAGCGGAAAACCGGCCTATCGTTGGGAATTTCTGCGGTACGGGAATGCATGGAGGAAAGATATTCCTGCGAACGACGGAGTTGCCGCCGGCACTGCCCAAACAGGTAAAGATAACCCAGGCTTCCGCAGAGGACCTGGAAGAAATTGCTCCCTTTGTATCGGAGTTTTGTCAGGAGTTTCAGCTGCCTTATGAAAAAATTATGAGCAGTACCTTTTTGATGTTGACTCCGGATACAAAAAACCCATATCGGCAGCTGTATACTCAAAACTGACGGTTGTTTTCGGAAAGGCGTGAAGCAGATGAATATTACCGCAGAGGAAGTCTTAAAGTTTGTTAAGGAGAACGATGTCAAATTTATTCGGCTGACGTTCTGCGACATTTTTGGGAATTTGAAAAATATATCCGTGATGCCTGAGGAGCTTCCAAGAGCTTTCGAAACAGGAATTTCCTTTGATGCGTCGGCAGTGCGGGGATTTCTCAATGCAGAAGAGTCGGACCTTATGTTGATGCCGGATGCGTCTACACTTACCATATTGCCGTGGAGGCCTTCCCATGGGCGGGTGATCCGCCTGCTATGTGATATCCTTCGGCCTGACGGAACACATTTTGAAGGCGATACCCGGCACTTTTTAAGGACCTGTGCCCAAAAAGCGGAGACCCTCGGATATCAGCCAGCCATTGGCAGTGAGTGTGAGTTCTATCTCTACCGGACAGACGAGAACGGAGATCCTACCCGAACGCCTCATGATTATGCAGGGTATTGCGATGTGGCACCGTTAGACCGCGGAGAGAATGTCCGGCGGGAAATCTGCTTGATGCTGGAAGAAATGGGAATTCGTCCCGAATCTTCTCATCACGAGCAGGGACCAGGACAAAATGAGGTAGCTTTCCGTTACGCGGATGCCCTGACAGCTGCCGATAATCTGATTACATTTAAGACGGTTGTAAAGGCTGTGGCAAGTGCAAACGGGCTGTATGCCTCATTCCTGCCCAAGCCGGAACCGGAGAAAAGCGGGAGCGGATTGCATATTAATCTTTCCCTGTTCCGCGACGGGAAAAACCTTTTCCGCAATGACGGTACTCATAACCAACCGGCAGAAAGCTTTTTGATGGGCGTCCTGAATCGGATCCCTGATATGACGGCATTCCTGAATCCGTTGACCAATTCTTACCGGCGATTCGGTGTGTTTGAAGCCCCGAGATATCTGACTTGGAGCCATCAGAATCGTTCACAGCTGATTCGGATCCCTGCTGCCGCGGGAGAATACGCCAGAATGGAATTGCGTTCTCCGGATCCCGCCTGCAACCCTTATATTGCGTTTGGCCTTTTACTGCTGGCGGGGCTGGAAGGAATAGAGAAGAATCTTCCTTTGAGCCCACCAACCAATCGGAACCTTTTTGATGATCCGCCTCGCCCGGAGGAGAGGATCGCATCACTTCCTGCAACTTTGGATGAAGCATTGGAACTGGCGGAAAAAAGTGAATTTATCCGTTCGGCTTTGCCGGGAAAGCCGTTGGAAAAATTCTTCGCAGCCAAACGTGAAGAGTGTAGGGCTGCTCGGCTGTCTGGCAACGCGCTGCTTTATGAAGAGAAAATCTGGTTCCCTGTAATATGACGGGTCCGCTTCTTAGGAGAGGGGATGGGCAGGATGGAAACGGCACTGATTGTATCCAGCAGCGAAAAAGGAAAGGATTTCCTGGAGAACTTGCTGAAAGAATGCGGATTTTTACGGCCTGCCTTTGCCGCCAACGGTGGGGAAGCAAGACGCCTGCTGTTGGAACAGAATTTTGATTTGGTTGTGATCAATGCTCCACTTCAGGACGAATTCGGACATGAATTGGCAATGACTCTGACTAGGACTACTGATTTCGGAATCCTGCTCATGGTAAAAGCAGAATTGTTGGATGCCGTTTCAGCGAAAGTGGAAGACTATGGCGTTTTTGTGATTCCGAAGCCAATCGGAAAGCAGCTCTTTTTTCAAACAATTAAACTGGTAAATGCGTCCCGAAAACGAGTGCTTGGCTTGCGCCAGGAAAATGGCCGGCTGCAGCAAAAAATCGAAGAGATGCGGCTGATAGACCGTGCAAAATGCACCCTGATCCAATATCTGGGATTTACAGAACAGCAAGCACATCGCTATTTGGAAAAGCAGGCAATGGATTTGAGGGTAACCAGGCGGGAGGTAGCAGAACAAGTCCTCCGTACCTACGAGACCCGTTAAACAGAGGGGAGAACATCGACGAATGCAGGAATTCTGGGAGGAAAAATCGGATCAGCTTCGGGAAGAATGCGGGATCTTTGGTGTGAGACTCAATACAGAGGAGGCAGCCGGAATAACCTATAACGCTTTGTGTGCCTTACAACACCGCGGACAGGAAGGTGCAGGCATTGCGGTTCTTCGGAACGGAACGATCCTCTATCATAAAAATATTGGGTTGGTCAGTGAAGTATTCAACAGCGCGGTGCTGTCTAAATTGCCCATGGCCAAAACTGCAATCGGCCATGTCCGTTATTCTACTACCGGAACCAATTCCAAGCAGAATACTCAGCCTATGGTGACAGAGTATCTGACGGGCCGGCTGGCAACCGCTCATAACGGGAATATCGTCAATGCCGCTGAGATCAGAGAAAAACTGGTTGCGCACGGCTGTGCTTTTTCTGCTACGAACGATAGCGAGGTAGTATCATCCCTGATCGGATATGAGGCCTTGGAAACAGATGCTATAGAAGATGCCGTTGTGAAAGCAGTTTCTCAGCTGAAAGGCGCGTTTTCTTTGGTGATCCTCTCCAGTCAAGATAAGCTGATCGCTGTCCGAGACGGCTGGGGCTTTCGGCCGTTGTGCATCGGAAAAAATGAAAACGGCTGGGCTGTGGCATCGGAGAGCTGTGCGTTGGATAGCGCGGGATTTACCTTTGTTCGGGATGTCAAGCCCGGCGAAATGGTGATCTTTGGCAAAGGAGAGCCGGAAAGCCGCATGATCCTGCATCAGAAGAAGCAGGGTATGTGTATTTTTGAATATGTGTATTTTGCCCGGCAGGATTCTGTCATCGATGGGCTGAGTGTGTATCGTGCCCGATTTAATATGGGCGCAAAGCTGGCAGAGGAATACCCTATAGAAGCGGATGTGGTCTGCGGAGTGCCCGACAGCGGCCTGGAGGCTGCTATGGGTTATGCCTGGAAAAGCGGGCTGCCATATGTGTCGGGATTCGTCAAAAATCGGTATATCGGCAGAAGTTTTATTTTCCCTTCCCAGACCCAGAGGGATGCGGCAGTCCGACTGAAACTGAACCCCTTGCGGGCCAATGTTGAGGGAAAACGGATTGTCCTGATCGATGATTCCATCGTCCGGGGAACTACCAGCGTAAAAACCATTAGAAGTCTGAAATTGGCGGGGGCAAAGGAAATCCATTATCTGATATCATCCCCTCCGTTTACCCACTCATGCCACTTCGGTACCGATATTGACAGTGAAGAAAATTTGATTGCCAATCATAAAACAATTTCCGAGATTCGTGAATTTATCGGGGCGGACAGCTTGGGCTATATCAGTATAGAAGGCTTGAAAGAAGCCTGCTCCGGTTGCGAACTGCCGTTTTGTACCGGCTGCTTTAGCGGCCAATATCCGTTGGAAATCGGGGCTCATTCCAAATCTCAGTTTGAGTCGAAATGATTTTGCTGCAAGCTGACCTGGCAGTATACGTTTGCAGCAAATTTTGATAGAGGTGCCGGCAGTCTGACGCCGGAGAAAAAGAGGAGGAAGCTCGATGGAGAAAAGCATTTATCTGGTGCTGGAGGATGGCCGCGTTTTTGAGGGCCGCAGCTTTGGCGCAGAAGGGGAGGTCACAGGAGAGATCGTCTTTACAACGGGTATGACCGGTTATCTGGAGACTCTGACGGATCCCAGTTATTATGGACAGATCGTAGTACAAACCTTTCCGTTGATTGGCAATTATGGGGTGATTCCGGCCGATTTCGAGAGCAAAAAACCCCATCTTTCTGCCTATATTGTCCGGGAATGGTGTAGAACCCCTTCCAACTTCCGTTGTGAGGGAGATATCAACACCTTTTTGAAGGAGAATGGGATTGTCGGGCTGTATGGCATCGATACCCGCGCCTTGCCCCGGATTATTCGGGAACACGGTGTCATGAACGCAAAGATCGTCACAAGCTTGGAGCATAAGGATCAGGCTGTGGCAGAAGCAAAGGCTTATGCTGTCCGCAATGCCGTTGCGGCGGTAAGCTGCCGGCAGCCGGAGACTTCCGGTCCGGAGGATGCCCGCTATAAAGTGGTATTGTGGGATTTCGGCGAAAAGGAAAATATTCGTCGTGAGCTGCTGAAACGCGGCTGCGAAGTCATCAGAGTCCCTTATGATACCACCGCGGAACAGATCCTGCAGATGGATCCGGATGGGATCATGCTTTCCAATGGTCCGGGGGACCCTGCGGAAAATACAGAAATCATTGATCAGCTGAAGATCCTGTGCAAGTCCGGAAAGCCGATCTTTGGAATTTGCCTGGGGCATCAGCTGATGGCGCTGGCCCAGGGAGGTAAAACTGAAAAATTGAAATATGGCCATCGGGGTGCAAATCAGCCGGCTGAAGATCTGGTAACAGGCAGGGTATATATCACCAGCCAGAACCATGGGTATGCGGTGGTGGCAGATTCACTGCCGGAGAATGCCAAAATGCGCTTTGTCAATGCCAATGACGGCACCTGTGAAGGCGTGGATTATCTGGATGCTCCGATTTTTACAGTCCAGTTCCATCCGGAAGCCTGCGCGGGACCTCAGGATACGGACTTTTTATTTGATAGATTCTTAGACAGTATGGAAAGCTATAAAAATAGATAAAATAAAGAAAAGAGAGGAATTGTAAAAAGGAGGAAGGACCTAGTGAAAAATGAACTGGTGATCGTACTGGATTTTGGCGGGCAGTATAATCAGCTGATTGCCCGGCGGGTCCGGGAATGCGGAGTTTATTGCGAAGTTATCCCTTACAGTACGCCGCTTGCGGAGCTGAAGGCTAAAAATCCAATTGGAATCATATTTACCGGCGGCCCGGACAGCGTTTATCTGGAGGATTCCCCTAAGGTGGATCCGGAAATCTTCACATGGGGGATCCCGATTTTGGGAATTTGTTACGGCTGCCAACTGATGAGCCAGACCTTGGGAGGACGCGTCACCGCAGCTCAGGATGATACCGCCCGGGAATACGGAAAGACTGTTACTTATTATCATACATCCTGCCGGCTGTTTGAGGGACTTCCCGAACAGGGGGTGTCCTGGATGAGCCATGGAGATTATATGGCGGCAATTCCGGAGGGATTTACGCTGGAAGCTCATTCTGACGCCTGCCCCAACGTAGCCATCGCGGATGAAAAGCGGGGATTTTATGGGGTGCAGTTCCACCCTGAGGTCAACCATACCGAAAACGGCACCCAAATGATCCGCAATTTCCTGTTTAATGTTTGCGGCGCTAAAGGCGACTGGACCATGGGGGATTACTGTAAGATCGCCATTGCCCAGCTAAGGGAGAAAATCGGTCCTAAAGGACGGGTGCTGTTGGCATTATCCGGAGGTGTGGATTCTTCAGTGCTGGCGGCGTTGCTGGCTGAAGCGATCGGTGACCGGCTGACCTGTGTGTTTGTCGATCATGGCTTGATGCGTAAAAACGAGGGCAATGAGGTGGAAGACGCCTTCCGGAAATGGGACGTTCGATTTGTGCGGGTCGATGCTGAGGAACGATTCCTTTCAAAGCTGGCCGGCGCGGAGGATCCCCAGGAAAAGCGCCATATCATCGGCGCGGAATTCGGATATGTATTTCGGGATGAAGCTGAAAAATTCGGCATTACCAATGAGGATTTCTTGGCCCAGGGAACCATCTATCCCGATGTCATCGAATCAGGCAAGGGCGACGCCGACGTCATTAAGAGCCATCACAACCGTCTGCTGCCCCCTGAGGTAGTGGCGCGGTTCAAAGGGATTTTAGAGCCGCTGGACCTCCTCTTCAAGGACGAGGTGCGCGCTTTGGGAAGAGAATTGGGACTTCCGGAATATCTGGTCATGCGGCAGCCCTTCCCGGGACCTGGACTTGCTATCCGGATTCTCGGGGCGGTGACCAAGGAAAAGGCTGATATTCTCCGTGAGGCGGACTTCATCTTCCGGGATGAGATCGCCAAGGCTGGAGAGGATAAAAAACTCAGTCAGTATTTTGCAGTGTTGACCAATTCCCGTTCCGTAGGCGTTATGGGCGACGGCCGTACCTATGACAATACACTGGCCCTTAGAGCAGTGACTACCAGCGACTTTATGACCGCTGATTGGGCACGGATCCCCTATGAGGTATTGGATCGGGTTTCCGTCCGCATCATTAATGAGGTCAAGGGAATCAACCGCGTTGTTTATGATATTACTTCCAAACCCCCGGCAACTATCGAGTGGGAATAAAACGAAGTACCGTAAAAACCCAGTATTTATGCGGGTTTGCGGCGTTCGGAGAAGTCTTTTGATAACAATTTGATAACAGCCATACAAGAGCCATTATTCTTGCAATCCAGTGGTT
>CALXBD010000053.1 GCA_944386445.1 uncultured Clostridia bacterium | reverse complement strand
ATTTCAATCCACCCACTCCGTGCGGAGTGGGACAGCATAAGTGCATAAAATTATTTTTCACACTTATGCAAAACATATATTTTTTCTATAAAATTAATCAAAACCCAATGTATTAGAAACCACTGATCATATGAAACGGAACAGGTTTGCCTGATTTTCTGGTGCGAACCTCTTGGCCTTTTCATGAGCACTTCCTCTTCGCACTTTCAAATCAACAATACCCCCTCTGGTTCATAAGAGGGTTTCGCGCCAAAATGCTCTACCTTCGTCTGATAGTGGGTCCCCAAATAGTAAAAACGCAGACTATCTTTTTCCGCATCCATAATGGACAACAAGGTATGCTGTAACTGTTTACACTGCGCCGCATCCAATACACACTCAAAGACAGAATTTTGAACTCGCTGCCCATAGTTGACACACTGCTTTGCTATTTTACGTAGTCGCTTTCTGCCAGCAGCATCCTCTGTGTTCACATCATAGGTAATCAAAACCATCATTGACTATTCCTCATTTCCACAAAAAGGAAGGGTACTCGTCCAAATCTTCCCGCAAATAGCGTGCAAGCAGCAGTGCCTGTACATAGGGTACCAATCCCCAGGAAATCTTTTCTTCCAAAAATGGATGGGAAATGGTTTCCTGTTTTCGCTCCTGCCAGCCTTTTAAGAATTTTCTGCGGCCTTGCTCCGAAAGTTGCACGGCTCCACTTTCCGATTGAAAAAAATCGCTTCCAGTTACCATCCGATTGTTTACCAAAGTCAAAACGAATCGATCGGCTAAACAAGGCCGCAATTCTTCCATTAAATCCAGTGCCAACGAGTTCCTGCCGGGTCGATCCCGGTGCAGAAATCCCACATAGGCATCCAGCCCCACACTTTCCAATGCGGAGGCACATTCATTGCCTAGAAGGCTGTAAGCAAAAGAGAGCATCGCGTTGATATTGTCCAGTGGTGGACGGCGGTTACGGCTATGAAAATAGAAATTTTCTTTTTCCCGCAGGATCATATCGTCGAATACGCTGAAATAAGCAGTTGCACCGGCACCTTCCAGTCCCCGCAGCGTTTCCAGATTGGCTTCCTGCAGCACTTGGGGCAAAAGCTTCTGTATTGTTTCAGATGCTGCTTGAAACCGTTGGTCATCAATACGAATTTTATGATCCCGGCGTGTCCGCTCTAAGCTCCAACGAGCGTTATACAGTTTTCCAAAAATCATATTTCTGGCAATGGCGCAGCTGGCATACAGATCATCGGCCGCCCGGTATTGAGCGCGGCGGAGCAGCACATTTCCATTGGAAACACCGGAAGTTCTTGCCAAAAAGCGCCCGTGCGGTGTACAAAAGCTGAGGCCCACATTTCTCTGTGCACAAGCACCCATCAGTGCAGGGGAGGCCCCTGCGTAAGAGAAAGATACGATCCCTGAAAGATTGTGCAGCGGGAATCGCCCGATTTCTTCTTTTTCCCGATTCACCACCACATTTTCCCCATCCAGAGTAAGATAGGCGTTTTCGGTGGTAACAAACAGGGTATTGAGCAAGTGCCTCATGACAGTTCCTCCAAATGTTCCCGCAAATATTTCCCAACCGATTTCTTTTTCATCAACTTTGGCAGGCACAGTTCTTTCAGCGAACAGGCATTGCAGGATTTACTGGGCCGTACCTTTGGTGTATATCCCCGCTGATACAACTGGTGCATCTCTTCTACTGCGTTTTTTACTTCCTGGCGAAGCTCATCGGTAAAAAGGACCTTTTCCCGATGACGGATTTCACCATAATAGAGGGCTCCTTCCGGAATCCCGCAGCAAAGCATCTCCTCCAGACACATGGCTTGTGCGCAGAGTTGCAAATGATTTGCGTTGTCTGTTCGAGGTGATCCCCGCTTATATTCAACGGGATAGGGTTGGTATTTTTCCTCCAACCCGGGCAATGAAATTCCCGTCTCAGATTTAAGAAATTCCACTACATCGCAGCAACCGGAGATGCCAAGAATCGAGGAAAACACACGCATATCCCGGGTAATCAACAAATCTCCCCGGCGTTCCCGCTGTGAAGCGTCATGAGCACGTTGATGAAGAATCTCACCTTCCACGGTACGAAGATTTTCCGCCCATTGCTGTTCCAGATGAATCAAAGCCCACTGTCGGCGGCAAAATTGGAAATGCTGCAATCCGGAAATCTGGAGGAAATCTTCTTCTTTATACTCCATCGAGAATCTCCGGTTCCAACCCTTCCAGGGGTTCCAGCGTGACCTCATAATCAGAAAAGCTTTCAGGGATCCGGTTGGGGTCTTTCAGCGTTATAGCTAGAGAGCGGTGAACTTTCGCCGAAGGATATTGACCATCTTTGCAGTTGTGCTCCCACCAATACAGGCGTACCACTTCCATGGAACCATCCGGGCGAGCAGAGGAAGCATCGTTGACAAACAGGGTACGCAGGCACTCCTTGACAATCTGTGCATCTTCGTAACTGAAGCCCGTTTTTTCTGCTAACTGCACATTGATTGAACCCTTGACCAGATACACGCCAAAGCGAACGAAATGCTTCATTCCCATGGTGTCCGAAGTGCGTTTTCCCCCTTTTTCACTCTTTTCTCCATTGACACTTTTAGTAATCTGCAAAGATTCAATTTCGACTGGGGATACACTCACGGCCTGATGGATGGATACCGGCCCACGCACACCTACCGATACGTCTTTGGAATCTTTAAACGCAAATACCTGTCCGAAGGTTCTGACATCCAGCCAGGTCCTGCAGGCGGTTTGGGCATAGACGTCCCGGTTCTTTTCTCCTTTTAACACGGAAGATGCGCGTTCGCTCAAGCTGCCGAAGCCGTCGTCACAGCGATCCTCTGATTGTACAAACACCGGCTGCCCCAAATCCTGCATCCGGTTGCGGATTTTCCGCTTGATGCATACGTCGGACATTTCTCCAAATCCGTTATAGTCGATCCGGGGGCGGTTACCGTTGAGGGGATCCCCGTTGGCGTTGGCACGGTTTACGCAGATAAGAGCTGCAAAGTCAATTTTATTCTTCAGAGCTGTCATGATCCTGTTCCTCCATATCGTCGTGATTTTTAGATGCATATAAAGCATTTCGCTGTAAATAGTAGCCCATCAGGTAGGTTTCCCGCAAGGGCTGGTTCCACTGTTCTTCCGGGAACTGGCTGATATTCTCCATGATCTCCCCCATCAGCTTTTTGTAGAACATCCGTCTGCCGGGTTTTAAGTGGGGGAAATAGGCCCGTTCCAGTTGGCTTTCGATATTATTGGCGGCGTAAAGGGGGCGCTGGCAAAAAACAGACTGCAGCCGGATGGCGTTGGGCTCCCGGCTCTCATCGCTTCCGTAAGTATCCCGCTCTACTTTTTCCAACACAGCCAACAGCCTGCCAAACTGGTAGCTGCGGTCTTTTTTTTCGGGTTCCAGAGTCATTTCCCACTCCTCCTTTTCTCTGTCCAGATGATATTTCCGAATCACAGCACAAGCTGTGCTCAATATGGTTTCCCTCACTTTTTTGTCATAGCCGAGAGGGGCAGACGCCCGATGGAAGAGGGCCTGCATGATGTCGGCAGGAAATCTGATCCGATCCACACGGCAGGCAATGAGCCGCTGCATCTGCTGGCACATCACACGGTCATCTGTTTTCATACCCGGCTGGCCCTTTTCCTCCCGCTGGGTTCCAAAGGCGCAATTCACAATCTGCCAAAGAGGAGGAGACTGAATACCGTAAAAAGGCGTTTCCCAGCAACAGGTATTTTCCCAGTCATAAAGCCGCTGTAAAAATTCCAAACCCTGCAATTCATTGTAGTAGGTAAGGGACAGGCGGCCGCTGGTAGCTGCATCAAATACTGCAATGATCACATTTTCATTTTTCGGCAATTGGCATTGATAACCATTCAGCATTCTTTTCAGCTGCTCCTGATAGTCTGTGGGCTCCCATACAGGTTTTGCAAACGCAGCAAAAGGCCCGGTTACATGGAACACTTTCCTGCCCTGAGGGTCCCAACACAAAAACGTGCGCCCTCCAAAGATAACCCCTTGTTCTGCCGCCAGCCATCGCAGAGCATTGTGGGCTTTTTGAGAAGCTTCATAACTGATTTCCAGCGCCTGTTCTTCACTGGTAAAGCGGCCGCGATAAGTGAACCCGCTGGTATCGTTGGATGAGATCAGTTTGGCATTGCCGTTAATCGGAATAATCCCCTTGGGATGCTGCTGTGCCCTTCTGGATACTTCTCCGCTTATCATGCAAATACATTGGGGATCTGTGTCATGCTCTTTTTGGTAAAATCGGATAAAGGAGTCAAACAGGGCAGTGTCCTCCCAGCAGGCATCGGGAGTTCCATCATCCAGCCCGATTACACGCCATCGAACTAACCGTTTCCCATCCTTTGCCTCATCCTCCAGCCCGCCCTGCGGATTGCATTTTATCAGCCCGCAGAGTTCCAAATCGGAAAGGATGGTTCCGCTTTGAACATAGTTCAGAATCGGGATCAGCTTGGGGTGGCTCTCGTCCGAGTGCGCCCATTTTTCCAATTTGGTCACATAATCAGTATGCTTTTCCTGGTTATACTCTGCCAGATAACAAAGCTGATCACACAATGGATGGGCGCAGACTCCGCTGGTGCGTCCGGAAGAACCTTCGGTTACCGGGATGATAATCTTTGCCGCATCTTTTTCCACAGCGCTGGCACTGCGAAACTCTCCTTTCGCAGTAATGGTAATTTCCAGATCTGCTCGGGTGATCATGTGAGAAATGGGAGGCAGCATACGGCCTTTTGTCTGCTTTTGAAGGAAATCGTAGGTTTCCACAGCTCTTTGCATCAGTCCCATGATGACACCTCCCCAAACTCCGAAAGGCCGCTGAAATTATCCGATGCCTTTCCAAAAGGCTTCATTTCCATAGGATGAAGGAACTTATGGTGGGGACATTCTTCTGGCCGAGGAAAGGCGATAATTCCCTTTTCCATCACCGGATACCAGAAGTTGGCTGTCATACAGTTGGCGGTTTCTTTGGAATAGGCCTCGTCCGCATAGGTAAGGCCATGATACATCAAGCCGAACGCTAAACTGGGAGTGCTATCATAAGCACCAGCCTCTTCTTCAAAAATGCAGGGCTCCACATATCCCTGGCATTCCCGGGCGCCGAGGAAAATATCCCGCCGGCCGCCTTTGCGGATCATCTTTTTGGCAATCTCATGATGCTTGTTCTCATTGCGGTCCTGTACCAATTCCGGCCGGTTCTCATTCCATTCAAAGTGGGCCTGCACCTTATACCGGCAATCCTTGAGATAGGTGTAGTAGGCTAGGTCGTTTCCGCCATGATACTTGATCGGACGAATTCCTTTGACCTCCATCTGGATAGGGTTCATAATGCGCACCTTGTCAATAAACCAGATCAACGTAGGCTTCCAATACACAGACATTAAAATTCCTTTCAGCGCTTCGTAGGTAGGGACCTGATACGAGCATTTTTCTCCGCCAATGCGCATAACGGGATCGGAGAACAATCCATAGCTTCCGGTTACCTGAAACTCCACGATATTAGGGTACTTGGTATTTTTCATTTCACACCTCCAGAAATTCCGGTTTTCCTTTTAAAGACAATCCTGTCTGCTGGTCATATGCTTCGGGAAGCAAGACCCAAACGCCGTTGACATTGCGCAGCGCATAGCTAAAAAGCTGCTTTTGATACGCATATAATGCAATGGTATAAGGCCGTGCCCGTTTGCTCCAATCGGTCAGCCAGGTAATCGTAACACTGGATTGAGCCGCCAACTCAGAAATTAACACTTCTCCTTCCCCATAAGGGACCACGACATCTACGGTATCTTCATCAAATACATGGAAAAGCTTGCCGGCTGTTTGGAAGGATTGCGCGAGGGTATATTTCCCATAAAAATCGCATTCATCTGTATAGTATCGGGTGTTGCTGCCCAGCATTGAAAAAAGAGTATCCTTGCCCTTGGATACCATATAATCCTGAAAATGTTCTTCCATGTTGGAGTAGAGTTTTCGATAATACCACCGGACAGATTCATCAGACGATAAATCGTTGTGAAAACCTTCCGGCTTTCTTTGAAATTCTTCCAATAATGCGGTGGTAACGGTTTTGGCCCGCTGGATCTCTTCTAATTTCCCCAAATTTTCATCCAGACATTGCACGATATATACCGGAACCGGCGTTTTCTTTTCTCCGTTGCGGTTACACCGTCCGGCGGACTGCACGATGCTGTCCATCCCGGCGGAAAATCGGATTACACTCTGGAAGGAAATATCCACTCCAGCTTCGATGACCTGCGTGGCAACACAAACCACTTTCTCCCCGTGATTCCGTAAAGCCTGAACCATCTCATTTAATGTCTTTTTGCGGTGGGCCATACACATGGAAGCCGAGAGGTGAAAGCACTTCGCTGCTATTCCGGAAAAGGCCTGATATAAAAATTCCGCCTCGCTCTTTTTATTGCAGACCACTAGCATATTATCAGACTCGGAAAGGACTTTCAGGGCAAACTCTGTGATTTCTTCTAATCGCTTTGCGCCAGCATCTGTAAGGAACGTTCGGTAAAAGGGTTTCCACAGCTTTTGAGAAAAAGGGACCACATCGATTGGAGGGGCCACCAGTGGATGATTTGCCTGTTCAAAGCAGGGCTGTGTAGCGGAGCACAGTAAAAAGGTGGTATGACAGATTTGCGACAAAAAATTCACCGCAAGATTGAACAGCGTCAGCATATGATTGGGAATCGTTTGCACTTCATCGATGACGACTACTGCGTCGCAGAGGCTCTGAAACCGGCGTACAGAGGTGGTTTTCCCTAGAAACAGCGTGTTCAAAAGCTGTACCATCGTAGTGAGAATCACTGAAGCGTGCCAGCTATCCACAGCCAGTTCCCGCATATCCAGAGATTCTCCAGTCTCCGCCGTTTGAATCACATTTGAATGGTGTTCCAGCACAATGCTGTCGTCATCAATGTATTCCTGAATCACCTTGGCGTTCTGCTCCAATATTGCAAGCAACGGTGTGACAAAGATGATTCTCTTTTTCCCCCATTTTGCAGCATGAGCCAAAGCATACCGCAAAGAACTCAAGGTTTTCCCGCCGCCAGTGGGAACGTGCAATCGATAAACGCCACCTGGTTTTTCCGCAAAACAGCGACATCGATGAGAAATTTCCGTTCTTGCCAGTTGCAGCGGGGTGTTTTGAGGGAACGCAGCCAGTTTCTCCTCCATACGATGCAGATACTTTTCCCAAAATTTCTTCCAATCGCTTGGTTCTATGGACTCAACGATCCGATTCATAAAAATGGTGGTGTCCCGACGATCCCCTTCTATCACTGCAGAGGACAAAAGCCGTGCAATCAAACCGATATAAAAGGAAAACTCCTTGCCGGTTTCATCCTGATTCCTGATGGAAATCGCCATTAACTTTTCAAACAGAGAGGAAAGCTCCGAATTTGCCCGTTCAAATCGCTCCTCGATTTCGTCCCAATCGGCACAGCAAGCGAGAAAATTCTGACAGCTTTCCTGATACTGTATCTCTTTTTGCATGCGATGGAGAAATCCGGAGCTTCCCTGCAGATCTACACAGTCAAAAAGCCCATGATGGGCAGCAGCCGCATATGCCAGAAGCTCCGCCGTTACATCTTCATATCGTTCCGAATTTTCTCCGTGGAAGTGTTCCAGAATCATTCGGCATCCTGCGAAGGTATGATTCACACTTCCACGTTTACCGCCGCCTTTTATGTATAATTGAAACTCTTCTTTACATTTTCCGGCATCATGCAGCAGTCCTGCCAGGTACGCAGCCTGGGAAAGCCCCGCTGGTTCCAGGCATTTTTGGGAAAATTTTGCCGTATTGCGGCAATGTTCCGCCACAGTTTGCGCTTGTATTTCTCCATTAGCTAGTATTTGGCTATGCGCAATATACTTTTTCATTTTTAAGCCTTTCGCAATACATGTTTTACAGGCAGTCGATGGCGTCGTCTATACAAAAAAGGGGCAAAGTTTTGAGTTCGTAGATGACCTTAATAAAATGGATCTGCTTTCTCCATGGTAATCATCTGGTTCGAATTTGATAAGATCTAACATTCCGATATCCGCATGGAACGTAGGATAAATTTTGTTCTGTTGTTTTAACATATACATACAGCTATCAATAATATTATATATAATTTATTGCAATAAATCAATATTTTTTGCATAATATACCAAACTTTTGCGTTGCTTCTGGAAAATATATTTGCAATTATTTTCTTTCTTTAAAAATGGAGAAAAGAAGACAGCACTGAATGCGACTTGTATCCAGACTTAGTTTGCCGAACTGTTACGTTTTGGATTTCTTTTCAGCATGAGTATCCGATTTTATTTTTCAATTGCTAATTTGGACGCTGTGATAGGATCGTCAACGTCTCTCGAAAAGAGTCCTTTTTAATTGCTTTGTGAATGACTGGCTATTTCGGTACATTTATCAAGGGACTTAGCTCTTCTTATAATGCAAAGATCACGTCAGAGTGAAAGCGGCTGTATTTCCACTTCACTGTTGGATGAACGAATTATGGAAGACGAAGTTATGAACCTGCCTATCCAGAAGATCTTTCTGAATAGGCGCAGCCGTTAAGAAACCGTTTTAAGTAATCGAAAATAATCTTGACAAACCTCTTGCAGCCATATATAATATGTAATTGGTTACTTATTATATATAAGGGTAGGGCAAGTGATACTTTATGATGCCTTTTGGTTTGAAAATTGCAATTATTAATCGGGCATTTCGGAAAAAACTGGATGAAAAAGCTGCTTCATTGGGCTTAACTGCCGTTCAATTACGGGTATTGGGATCCATCAGCCGGCTTGAAGCAGCCGGGGAAACGGAAATCCACCAAAATGATCTGGAACGGATTGAGCAAGTGACGCATCCAGCTATGACCAAACTTCTCCAAAGGTTGGAGAGCAAGGGACTGATCCGATGTGTTCCCAGCAGCCGGGATCGGCGGTATAAAAAAATCACTTGTACCGAGCAGTCTGCTGAGATTTATAAAACGATTCTGATACAAGACGAAGAAGTTTTTGCAGAATTATGCAGTGATCTAACAGAGGATCAAAAACAAGAGCTTGTACAATTAGCTGATCTGATCTTAAAGGGTATTGAAATGAAATAAAGCTATCCAAGGCAGTATACCGAAAAAGTCTTCGGTTTTACTGCCTGCTTTTTCAAAACAATAGGTAACTAATTACTTAATTACAAAAGGAGATTAGACCCATGGAAAAGGTATTGTCCGGAAAACAAAGTCCATTTGCGACTGAACCTATTGGACGGCTGATCGTAAAGTTTGCCGTTCCAAGCGTTATTGCATTGCTGGTAAATTCACTGTACAACATTGTGGATCAAATTTTTATTGGATGGGGGGTCGGATATCTTGGGAATGGCGCCACTAATATTGTCTTTCCCATTACCATTATTGCTCTGGCACTATCGATGATGATTGGCAACGGCGGAGCAGCCTATTTGAGCTTAAAACTTGGGGAGGGCGAGGTGGAAACGGCCAGAAAAGGAGTTGGAAATGCTGTTACATTAGTGACCATCGTAAGCATTATATTGACGGCAATTTTTCTTATTTGGATCAATCCCATTCTGACATTATTTGGTGCGACAGAAGTGCTGCGCCCTTATGCCCTGGAATATGGCGCTATCATTGGCATAGGGCTTCCGTTTATGATGATTTCAGCGGCAATTAATTCCATGATCCGTGCGGATGGCAGCCCCAAGTATGCCATGCTTTCCATGGTGATCGGCGCAATTATCAATGTAATTCTCGACCCAATTTTTATTTTCATTTTTGAAATGGGCGTAAAAGGTGCGGCAATTGCCACAATAATTGGTCAAGTGGCCTCATTTGTGGTATCTGTTATTTATATGCCCCGATTCAAGAGTGTACATTTACACAGCTCATCCTTCCGCCCTCAAGTAAAGACCTGCGGAAATATCGTGGTTTTTGGACTGAGCAGCTTTATCACTCAATTTGCCATTACCATCGTCATGGCAATGACTAACAATCTGTTGACGCAGTATGGGGCGGCTTCTGTTTATGGTTCGGAAATCCCGCTGACAGCAACCGGAATTGTGATGAAAGTAAACCAAATTATGATTGCCATCCTGCTAGGAATCGCTACCGGGGCACAGCCAATTATCGGCTACAATTATGGTGCAAAAAGCTATAATCGCGTAAAAAAAGCGTTGGAAATCGCGCTCATCGCGTCAGAAGTCGTATTGATTATCGCATTCTTGATTTTTCAATTTACTCCTATGAGTGTTGTGTCGCTGTTTGGTTCGGAAGAAGGACTTTACAATGAATTTGCGGTTATGGCTTTCCGCATTTTTCTCCTTCTCTGCCCCCTCACCGGATTTCAGACTGTCGCTGCCGTCTATTTACAGGCGGTGGGTAAACCGGTAAAATCCGCTATTCTTTCTCTGGCACGTCAAATCATTTTCTTTGTTCCAACGGCGCTGATTCTTCCAATCTTTTTGGGGGTTAAGGGTGTTCTTTGGACGGGGCCTGTGGCAGACGGTCTGGCGTTTATCCTCTCACTGGCATTTCTCATATATGAACGGAATCATTTAAAGAAGAAACATATTCAAATCGCTTAATCGAAAAGGAGTGTAGAACCATGAAAAATCGAGTCATCACAATCAGTCGCGAATTTGGAAGCGGAGGCCGCACAATTGGAAAGACTGTTGCAGAAAAATTGGGAATCCCATGCTATGACAATAAACTTTTGCAGGAAATTGCAGCCCAAAGCGGCTTTGAGCAAAACTATGTCAAAGAAGCCAGTGAATATGCGCCTGGCGGAGTTCTGGCTTCCGTTTTTTCCCATCCTTCTTCCGGCCCTAACAATGCGGATTATCTCTGGGAAATCCAATACAAGCTGATTACAGAGCTGGCGGAAAAAGGACCTTGCGTGATTGTAGGGCGGTGCGCCGACTATATTCTTCGAGATAAGGCGGACTGCCTGCGAGTATTTATCCATGCGGATATCCCATTCCGTATGGAACGAATTCTCAACATCTATGGGGAACGTGAAAAATCTCTGGAACAACGCCTGAAAGATAAAGACAAGCGTCGAGCAGCTTACCATCGTTTTTATACAGACATGAAATGGGGACACGCACAAAATTATGATATTACCTTGAATAGTGGTACACTTGGAATTGACAAATGTGTAAAAATCATTCAGGACCTTTACTGATCCCCTACTCCTCCTTAAAATCATGGGAACATAGAATTAAAACCACCTTTATTGTACAAACCTATCAAGACGGACTGTCATGGTGGTTTTGTTCTCTTTTGAGAGATAGTTTAGTGTTTTCATCCCCCATCCCGCTGAGATTATTTGGACAGATTCATTCAACAGTCTTATGTATTCAGATAATGAGCAGCATCCTCACGAAAGGACGGATACAAGACGCCACTTAAAAAAGAACAGGATTATCTCAGCAAACAGCAAACTATTTTTTACAAAGGCATAATGCCAAGTGAAAAGGTTTCAGATCTTCCAGTGGATTGTAACACTCTCGCTGGTAGCGTCAATTTGTGATATGAGAATATCAACCACCTTGCGCTTATCGTCA
>CALXBD010000052.1 GCA_944386445.1 uncultured Clostridia bacterium | reverse complement strand
CGCCTTTGAAACATGCCCTTTTTCATTGTTTTTTCATTTGGGCAATCTATCTATATAAAGGCCGGGAACTTCTACATCCCCGGCGCGGATTTTTTCTGAGAAAATGGGGTGAAAACGAAAAAAAGCGAAGCCAAATCCTGATTTTCTCAGAATTCAACTCCGCTTTTCACTGCTATATTCACTCAAAAAGGGGATGACAGTAATGGAAACATCTACTTGTTTTGCGACCCTAAAAAGCCCGCAAAACCCCATAAAATCTAAGAAAAGAGTGAACGACAGTAAAATCGTTCACTCTACCTGGTCGGAGTGACGAGACTCGAACTCGTGGCCTCTTGGTCCCGAACCAAGCACGCTACCAAACTGCGCTACACCCCGAAGCACCGACGCATGTTTTATTATAGCGAATTTGTTATCTTTTGTCAAGCCTTCTTTTTAAAAAACAGTTGAGCCAGGTATAAATCTACCTGGCTCTTATCATTTAAAACAGACAGTATTGTTCCATATAGTGATCCATGTTTTTTAAAACCGTAGCATACTCCGGCTTATCTGCCAAATACTCCCGAATATCCCGAACGGTCACGATCGAATGAACCTCAATTCCAAATTCATCCTTGACCTCCATGACAGCAGTCTTCTGGCCTTCCTGTCCGATTTCACAACGGTTTACAGAAATAAACATGTCCGTAATCTGAACATCTGCGGCAGCCTTCAGTACCGGAACTGTTTCCCTCACGGCGGTGCCGGCAGTAATTACGTCTTCGATAATGATTACCTTATCGCCATCTTTGGGCTGATAACCCACCAGGTTGCCCCCTTCGCCATGATCCTTTGCTTCTTTCCTGTTGAAAAAGTATGGTTTATCAATGCCGAACTGACTGGACAAGGCTGCTGCCGCCGCAGTAACCAGCGGAATTCCTTTATAGGCCGGTCCAAACATAGCTGTAAAATCCCGTCCGCAGTTTTCGCGGATACAAGCTGCATAGAATTTCCCCAATGCTGCGATCTGGCTGCCGGTACGGTAATTCCCCGTATTGACAAAGTAAGGAGACATCCGGCCGCTTTTGGTCTTAAACTCGCCAAAGCGCAGTACATCAGCACCCATCATGAACTCGATAAATTCCCGTTTGGCCTGTGTCAGCATATTCATCATCCTTTTCCTTTTTTCTTTCTTATTCTACCACAAAACTGCCTGTTTCACAAGTGTAACTCTTGCTCTCGCAGCGAAAATCTATTATACTAATAAAAAAATCAAACTAAGGAGGCTCTGATTTGAATCTGATTTCATATTTGTCTTGTAAAAGTGTAAATTTGACTGCGTCTCAACAACAGAGCCTTTCCCTCTCAGACGAACCCGTACTGATGCTGGCAGTGCCCGGTGCCGGCAAAACCACCGCTTTAGTAGCACGAACAGCTGCTCTGCTGGATGCCGGAATTCCTTCGGAACGAATTCTGAATTTGACCTTTTCCAGAGCAGCGGCAACCAGTATGCAGCAGCGCTTTCGACAGCTTTTCAGTGAAATTTTTCCTGCTTCCCCCAGATTTTCCACCATTCATAGCCTCTGTCTGTCCATTCTGCGGGATTTTGCCCGCCAATCCGGCAGGACCGTCCCAAATATTGTCGGAACCGACGGCATGCCTACCGCACTTTCCCTGCTGCGAGGGGTCACAGGGTCTTCTATGGACGACGAAGCTTTAACAGAGCTGGGTAACTGGATCAGCTTTGCCAAAAATCGGCTTTTGGACCCCTCTGTCCGGCCATCCGGAGCTCCTGATCTCTTCCCACAGGTATTTGAACGCTATGAAAAAGCAAAAAAATCGGCCGGTTTGATGGATTATGATGACATGCCTCTGTTTGCAGCGCAAATTCTTCAAAAGCGGCCGTCATTTCTCGCTCAGTGGCAGCAGCGTTTTATCCGTATTAACGTGGACGAAGCGCAGGACGTTTCGCCTGCACAATACGCTGTTCTCCGGCTTTTGACTCCACAAGGAAAAGGGCTTTTCCTCGTGGGGGACGAGGATCAGAGCATTTACGGATTCCGGGGTGCTTCTCCTCAGCAGCTGTTGGATTTTGCCGAGAGCTTCCCCGGCGCAAAAATTTGGAAAATGGAAGAAAATTTCCGTTCCCGCCCAGAAATTCTTTCCTGCTGCAATGGATTTATCCGACTTTGTCCTCAGCGGTACGACAAAGAGATCCTGCCTACACGCCAGTCCGGCGGATGTGTAGAACAGGTGCTTCCTGCTTCTATGGAAGACTCTCTTCAGGAAATTGCCGCTATTATCCGGGAGACGTTGCCGGGACAGACAGTGGGCATCCTCTATCGAAATCATCTGTCAGCCGGTCCGGCTGCACTGTGGCTTGAAAAAGAACATATTCCGTTTCAAATAGATCCTGCCGCCTTTATACTTGGACGAGGGCCAGTTCGCATGCAGCAGATTCTTCTGCAGTTGGCCGCAAATCCCGGAGATTTGGAGGCATTTCGGCAGCTGCGGTTCCCACGGGAACTGGAAGCCGCTCTGTTTCAGGATGTCCTGCTGCGAGCGAACGGAAAGAAAAATGTTCCACAGTTGCTACGGGATACGGCGGAACGCTTTGCCAACGGCGGCCCCGCACGAAAATTGGCCGACACGCTGGAGACCTGCAAAACCTTTTCTCCACTCAAAGCGCTGGAATTTTTGGAGCATCGCACCGTTCTGGCTGCACAGCTACGAAAACAGGCTGAAGCTGGAGACCCTGCAATCCAGCTCCGTGAATATCAATTCCGGTTTCTCTGCAGTTTGGCCCAGAATGTTTCTTCGCTGGAAACGTTACAGCAGCATATGGAAAACCCTAAGCCTTTTTATCCCAAAGAGGCTCAGGTCTTTCTTTCCACAATTCATGGCGCCAAAGGGTTGGAATACGATACAGTCCTGTTACTGGATGCCTTCGACGGGATTTTACCAGGCCGTGCCGCGCTTGATGCACTCCAAAACGGAGATCAGGAAGGCTGGTATGAGGAACTGCGCCTTTTCTATGTTGCGGCTACCAGAGCCAAAGAGCGCCTGGTCGTTTTCTCCGCGCCTAAAGACGCAAAGGGAATGCATGACTCCCGCTTTTTCCGGGATTTTTTTCGCCACAGGCCGCGCCATATTCCTATGCCGCTCTTCGCCCCAGGTACTCCGGTTTTTCATCGGGTTTTTGGCTCCGGTACAGTGATCGAACAATCCGGCGACCGCCTTACCATCGCTTTCGATAACGGTTTTTTGAAAAGCGTAAGTGTATCATATTGCATTTCTAATCATCTCCTGAAAAGGATATGAATAATTTGCCTCTGCTTTTTTCAAAAATTGTTGGTTTTTCTATAAAAAATTGAGCTTAGTTGAAAGTTAACAATTCATTCTCCGTCAGCATACTATTCTTTGTCAGAGATTTTTTGCAGGATTTTAAAATACATCTTGCAAATTTTTCAAAAATAGTGTATGATAGACTTATCGTCGTCAGAGTGCTTCTGCTGACTTGAAAGTTTTTGGAGGGTGATGTTTCGTATGGCATCGTTTGCAGAATTGTCAAAAGAACAGCTTGAGAAAGAATATCGGTCCGTTTGCGCCCAAGGCTTGAAATTGGATATGTCCCGGGGCAAACCTTCTCCCGATCAGTTGGACCTTTCTCTGGAAATGCTGAATATCCCGGCTGCTGATCTGCTGCGGGCGGAAGATGGAACCGATACACGAAACTACGGCCTTCTGGACGGCCTGCCGGAAGCAAAAAAACTGTTTGGCGATTTGCTGGATGTAGACCCTGCATGGGTATTCGTCGGAGGCAACTCCAGCCTGAATCTGATGTATGACACCGTAGCCCGGGCAATGCAGTTCGGTGTGGCAGAAGGCGAAACGCCCTGGAACCGTCAGGGCCGAGTCAAATTTTTGTGCCCTGTTCCCGGCTATGACCGGCACTTCGGCGTGACGGAAACTTTCGGCGTCGAAATGATCAATGTCCCGATGACGCCCACTGGTCCGGATATGGATCTTGTGGAAGATTTGGTTTCTCATGATCCTGCTATTAAAGGCATCTGGTGTGTGCCGAAATACTCCAATCCAGATGGGTATACCTACTCGGACGAAACCGTCCGCCGGTTTGCTGCCTTAAAGCCCGCTGCCAGAGATTTCCGTATTTTCTGGGATAATGCTTACTGTATCCATGATGTTACGGATACACCTGATCAGCTGCTGAATATTTTTGAAGCCTGCAAGGAGCTGGGCAGCGAAGACCTGGTATATGAATTTGCTTCCACTTCTAAAATTTCGTTCAGCGGCGCCGGTGTGGCCGTAATGTGCATGAGCCCTCGGAATATGGCTTGGGCAAAAAGATTGATCGGTATGCAGACCATTGGCTTCGATAAGCTAAACCAGATCCGACATGTTAAATTCTTCCGCAATGCGGACGGCGTGAAAGCCCATATGGAAAAACATCGCGCCTTGATTCGCCCGAAATTCGAACTTTTGCTGGCAACATTAGATAAAGAACTGGGCGATCTGGGAATCGCTTCTTGGACTGTTCCCAACGGCGGATACTTCTTCTCCCTGAACGTTATGGACGGCTGTGCCAAACGGGTCGTCGAGCTTTGCAAACAGGCAGGTGTTACCCTGACTCCCGCCGGGGCTTCCTTCCCCTATGGCCTGGACCCCGATGACCGCAATATCCGGATCGCTCCCACCTACCCTTCCCTGTCTGATCTGGAAAAGGCAGCTGAGGTTTTGTGTCTCTGCGTCAAGTTGGCCGCTGCGGAAAAGATTTCTGCCGGGGAATCCTGTGAGGAAACCGCCTGAATATCGTAAAATGACCGGGATGGCATTCTTAATATCGAATGTCGTCCCGGCTTTATTATTTTCTGTTCCTATGCGGCGTGGTCAGTTCAAAGGATCGGCGAATCATCCTGCGGACTTCCTCCTCCGGAACACTCCCGTCCAATGCCACTGAATTCCAATGGGTCTTATTCATGTGATACGCAGGCTGTACTCCCGAAAAAGCGCTCCGCAGGAAGTCCGCTTCCATCGGTTCGGCTTTTAAATTTGCCCACCATATCCCGTTCCGTTCATAAATCAGGGCAAAACTTTTCCGATTTTCCCGATGCCGCATCACTGCCCATTCTTCCCCAAAGGGATAATCCTCATAGCTTCCCGGCAGTGTCAGACAATAAGCAATCCATTCGGTCCGTCCCACAGCATTGCCACCTTCCTTCTTGTTTTTATTATAGGAAAAAGCGTGCCATTTTTCAATATCCTGTATTTTCTGTTTTTTTGAAAAATATCCTGCTCCGTCGTTGAATCCCGGACAGGTTTATGTTAAAATAAAAGTGATTTTCATTGTTTGAGGAAAGGAAGAGCGTTATGTACAACACTTACGAGAGCCCTTTCGGCACCCGTTATGCCAGCGAAGAAATGCAATATCTCTTCTCCGCTGACAAAAAATTTAAAACCTGGCGCCTTTTGTGGATTGCCCTTGCCAAGGCAGAACATAAACTGGGCCTTCCGATTACGGAAGAGCAAATCGCTGAGCTGGAAGCTCACAAGGACGATATCAACTATGAGGTCGCCGAAGAACGCGAGCGCCTGGTCCGCCATGATGTGATGAGCCATGTGTATGCCTATGGTGTCCAATGCCCCAAGGCAAAAGGCATCATCCACCTGGGCGCAACTTCCTGCTACGTTGGCGACAACACCGACATCATTATTATGCGGGATGCTTTAAAGGTCGTCCGCCGCAAACTTATAAACGTTTTGTCGAATTTTGCAAAATTTGCCGATGAGTATAAGAATTTGCCCTGTCTGGCCTACACCCACCTGCAGCCGGCACAGCTGACAACTGTGGGTAAACGGGCTACCCTCTGGATGAATGAGCTGCTCTACGATCTGGATGAGATCGATTACCGGCTGGCAAGCCTGAAACTTCTGGGTTCCAAAGGAACAACCGGTACTCAGGCCAGTTTTATGGAGCTGTTTGATGGGGATACCTCTAAAATCAAGGAGCTGGAGCGGCTTATTTGTAAGGAAATGGGCTTCGATGCAGTAGTGCCTGTCTCCGGGCAAACCTACTCCCGGAAGGTGGACGCCCAGATCCTGGCGACTTTGGCTGGAATCGCGGAATCTGCTTCCAAATTCTCCACCGACCTGCGGATTTTGCAGAATTTCAAGGAGATGGAAGAGCCTTTCGAGAAGAACCAAATCGGTTCCTCCGCTATGCCCTACAAGCGCAATCCCATGCGCAGCGAGCGTATTACGGCACTTTCCCGCTATGTGATCATCAACTGCCTGAACCCGGCCTTTACCTCTGCTACCCAGTGGTTCGAGCGCACATTGGACGACTCCGCCAACAAGCGGATTTCTGTGGCGGAAGGATTCCTGGCTGTGGATTCTATTCTGAACATCCTCTTAAATGTTACTGAAGGATTGGTGGTTTATCCTAAGGTCATTACCCAGCGGGTAATGAAGGAGCTGCCCTTTATGGCCACCGAAAATATCATGATGCAGGCCGTCAAAAAAGGCGGCGACCGGCAGGAACTCCATGAAAAGCTCCGGCAACACTCCCAGGCCGCCGCACGGGTGGTCAAGGAGGAAGGCGGGGATAACGACCTGGTTGATCGTGTCTGCGCTGACAAGAGCTTCAACCTTACCAAAGAGGAAATTTTGGCTGAAATGGAACCGTCTGCATTCGTGGGACGGGCTCCGGAACAGGTTACCGAATTCTTGCGGGATTACGTCCAACCCATCCTCGACGCCAATCGAGATGTGCTGGGTGAAGGCGCTACCCTGAAAGTCTGATTGTTCTACTCTATCACATACAGGAGGTTTTTTCATGATCGAACTGGATTCCAACGGCATATACCTCGTCAATGGGGAAAAACTGGTTCCGGCTTCCGCCGGGGCAGACCTCCCCGCCCCCGGTGAAGCAAGGGAGGCTACTATCGCCTATCAGATCATGCGCGCCCATTCTAAATCCGCAGACCCTAAGAAGATGCGGATTAAGTTCGACGCGCTGATGTCCCACGATATCACTTATGTGGGCATTATCCAGACAGCCCGGGCTTCCGGCCTGACACGGTTCCCCATTCCCTATGCCATGACCAACTGCCATAACTCCCTCTGCGCCGTGGGCGGCACTATCAACGAGGATGACCATGTATTTGGCCTATCTGCCGCTAAAAAATATGGCGGCATCTATGTGCCGGCCCATCAGTCAGTCATTCATCAGTATGCCAGGGAAGAAATGGCCGGCTGCGGCAAGATGATCTTGGGCTCTGACAGTCATACCCGTTACGGTGCTATCGGCTGCATGGGTGTGGGCGAAGGCGGCCCGGAACTGGTAAAACAGCTTTTGGAAAACACCTATGACGTGGATGCTCCCGAAGTGGTACTGGTTTATCTGGAAGGCGCGCCCAAACATGGCGTCGGCCCTCATGACGTGGCCATCGCCCTTTGTGGTGCTGTCTTCAAACAGGGATTCGTCACCAACCGGGTGCTGGAATTTGTGGGCCCCGGTGTAGCTAACCTGTCGGCGGACTTCCGGCTGGGCATCGACGTGATGACCACTGAGACCGCGTGTCTGTCTTCTATTTGGGAAACAGACGAAGTCGTGGAGAATTTCTATAAAGTCCACGGCAAGCCGGAACGGTATCAAAAGCTCAAACCCGGCAAAGTCGCTTACTACGACCGGCTGGTTAAGATCAATCTTTGTGATATCGAGCCGATGATTGCTCTGCCTTTCCATCCTTCCAATGCGGTCACAATCCGGGAGTTGCAGGCAGATCCCTATGCTATCCTTGGAAAAATCGAGGAAGATGGCCGGAAACAGTTTGCCGGACAGGTGGATTTCCATCTGAC
>CALXBD010000051.1 GCA_944386445.1 uncultured Clostridia bacterium | reverse complement strand
TTTTATATGCGCCTGAATGACGACGGAAAGACTGTCGCAGCTATGGATCTGCTGGTTCCCGGCGTGGGAGAGATCGTGGGCGGCAGCCAGCGTGAAGAACGGCTGGATGTCCTGCTTCAAAGCATGGAATTCTTTAAGCTGAACCCGGACGATTACTCCTGGTATATAGACCTGAGAAAATACGGCGGCACCAAGCATTGTGGGTTTGGCTTGGGCTTTGAACGCCTGGTTATGTATCTCACCGGAGTTGCCAACATCCGGGATGTTCTTCCCTTCCCACGCACGACAGGTTCTGCGGAATATTGAGGAAGCTATGCCGCTGCGAAGGTCTCGCGGCGGCGTTTCTATACACAGACTCGGATAAACAGGAGGATTTTCGATGATAGAGGCATTGTCGGCGGTCATCCGTTCCTGCCGGGAAAAAGGCGTTTGTTTGGCCTTCTCAGGCGGGGTGGACAGCGCCTTGTTACTGGCTCTCTGCGTAAAGGAAAAGGTTCCGGTAACCGCGGTGACCTTCCAGACTGTACTGCACCCTAAATGTGATCTGGAAAACGCTAAGGCGGTGGCAACAAAATTAGGAGCAGATCATCTCATTTTGGAGCTGGATGAATTTTCGTTGCCGGAAATCCTTTCTAATCCACCGGATCGCTGCTATTACTGTAAAAAGTTCCTTTTTGAAAGGCTTACGGAATCGGCAAAGCAACTAGGGCGCGGAATCGTCATGGATGGCACCAACGCTGACGATTTAAAGGAATACCGCCCGGGATTGCGGGCATTACGAGAGTTGTCGGTTCTCAGTCCGTTGGCAGAATGCGGAATTTCCAAATCACAGGTCCGACAGATGGCAGCGGAACTGGGGCTGGAAACTGCTTCCCGACCGTCCGCTCCGTGTTTGGCTACAAGACTGCCATACGGCACGAAAATTTCGAAGGAACTGCTTCAAAAAATTGAATCCGGAGAAGAGTTTCTGAAAGGTCTGGGATTTCCTGTTGTACGGTTACGGGTCCACCCGGCAGCCGATGGAGGTGTTGCCCGGATCGAGGTCCCGACAGACCGGCTGGAGGATCTGCTGACTTGCCGGGAAACGATTGTCGCATATTTGAAAGAATTGGGGTTTGCCCAAGTCACCATAGACCTGGCAGGGTTTCGCTCCGGCAGCTACGATAAAATTTTAAAACGAAAGCTTTGAAACGGTCAATACATTTCAAAGGAGGCCATGAGATGCCAATTGCGGGAGTTGTCCAGCCGGATTTCATCGAAATTTCAGAAGAACTCCGGTTGAGAAAATATGACGGCAACCATGCATTTGCCCTTGGCTGGTACCAGGACGAAGAAACTTTGATGCTGGTGGATGGAAAGAATGATCCTTATACGCCGGAACGCCTTACAAACATGTATGAGTACCTGAATGAGCATGGGGAGCTTTATTTCATTAAAATCCGAAAAGATGGCGTTTTTCTCCCCATCGGAGACGTGACCTTCTGGCAGGAAGACATGCCGATTGTCATCGGGCTACCGGAATACAGAGGCCGCGGAATCGGTCGTAAGGTAGTGGAGGCTCTGATTACACGCGGCAGGCAGCTGGGGTATCGCGAGCTTTTTATTAATGAAATCTATGAATGGAATATTGGCTCTCAAAAAATGTTTGAACATGCCGGATTCCAAAAGTTCTCAAAAAAAGACGAAGGGTATTGTTATCGGATAGACCTTTCAAAATAAAATAAGCTTTCTTGGGCTTATGAAAGGACGGTATCAATGGATATAACTGAAAATTTGGGCTTTGCCCGGCTGGACCACGACCGCGCCAAACGAAAAGGTGCTGTAGAAACGGTTTTCTGCCAAGGAAAGACCGCTGAACAGGTAGCAGTAATTTTTGAGCGGTTTGCAGAACATGACGGCTGCGCCTTCGGTACAAGAGCCAGTATAGAGCAATACCGGGCAGTGTTGGAACGGGTCCCCGCTGCTCAATACAATGCTTTGGGGCGGGTGATTTTCCTCAACAGGGAAAAAATTGTCCGTCGAGGGAAAGTGGCCATCGTCACAGGTGGTACCGCCGACCTCCCGGTCGCCGAAGAAGCCGCCCTTTCTGCAGAGTTCTTCGGGGCGGAGACGGTGCGTTTCACCGATGTGGGGATTGCAGGTATCCACCGGCTGTTGGCTGTCATCGACGATATCCGGAAATGCAATGTCATCATCGCCATCGCCGGCATGGAAGGCGCTTTGCCGTCGGTGGTGGCAGGTTTGGTGGACAAGCCCGTCATTGCGGTCCCGACTTCGGTAGGGTACGGCGCTTCTTTTCAAGGACTGGCTCCGCTGCTGACCATGCTCAATTCCTGCGCCGAAGGAATCACTGTTGTCAATATTGACAACGGCTTCGGGGCAGGATACTCCGCAGCACAGATCAACCGCCTGATCTGCGAGAATTCCACACAACGGGAGGAAACTCTATGACAACCCTTTATTTTGAATGTACATCCGGTATCAGCGGCGATATGACCGCAGCTGCTCTGCTGGATCTGGGAGCGGATGAAAAAGTCCTGCGTGACGCTCTGGAAAGTTTGCCGCTGGATGGCTGGCATCTTCATATCGCCCGCACTTCCAAGTGCGGCATCGACGCCTGCGACTTTGACGTCCACCTGGAAGATCAGCCTCACGACCACGAACACCGTCATGATCACGAACACCCTCATGACCATGAGCACCACCACGATCACGACCATGAAGATAGCCACCATCACCCCCATGTACACCGCAACCTAGCAGACTGTCTTGCCATCCTGGAGGCTGGTAAGCTGACGCCTAAGGCCATGGAAATTGCCCGGCGAATTTTCACTATCCTGGCTCGGGCGGAAAGCAAGGCTCACGGCGTGCCGGTGGAGGAAGTCCATTTCCACGAGGTCGGAGCAGTTGACTCCATCATCGACATTGCGGCGGCGGCGGTATGCCTGGACAACCTTGGAGCAGAGAAAATCTATTTTGGAAACATTCGGGAAGGCTCTGGTACTGTCTGGTGCCAGCATGGCCGGATGCCAGTGCCAGTACCCGCTACTTTGAATCTGTTGACGGAAGTAGGCGCTCCTTTTACCATATCAAATGTGGAAGGTGAGATGATTACCCCTACTGGAGCGGCAATCCTGGCTGCTATGGCCGACGGTTTCACACCGCCTGCTGCTATGCGGGTACGCCGCGTGGGAATCGGAGCCGGAAAAAAAGATTTTCCCCACGCCAATATCCTGCGGGTTTATGAACTGGAGGAATCCTCTGATACCGACCGGGTGCTGCTGATGGAGGCTAATCTGGATGATTCCACCGGCGAAGAACTGGGCTACGCCATGGAAAAGTTCCTGCAGGCAGGCGTTCTGGATTGCTGGGCGGAGCCAATCCAAATGAAAAAGAATCGCCCCGGCGTCAAGCTTTGCGTTCTCGGCAGGGAGTCTGACAAAGAAATGCTGGCGAATCTGGCCTTTGTACACACTTCTACCATTGGAGTACGGTGGTTCCCTGCGGAACGGTCGGTTTGCCGGCGGGAAACCTTTTCCGTAGACACCCCCTGGGGACCCGCTCAGGCAAAGCGCTCCGTCTGGGAAGATCATGTGCGGGTTTCAGCCGAATTTGAATCCGCAAAAGCTTTGGCCGAATCTGCCGGGCTTTCGCTCAGAGAAGTTATGCGGGAAATTGAAAAAAATGCTAAATAGAAGCTTTTCAATAGTAAAAGTCCGCAGCCATCTGCTTTATGGTGGCTGCGGATGCTTGTTTATATCCGATAAATATATTTTTTAATGTTTATCATTAAAAAATAGTTGACAAACATATTTCCACATGCTATAATGATTCCATTCTGACAAAGGAGGAATCCATTATGGAGCAAATTGCGAAAACATCGAAGCTGATCAAAAAAATTCTTGACATTCTTTTCTGGGTGGCTGCAGCTGTCGGAATAATTGCCCTGATCGTGGCAATTACAATGCTGATTGTTGGTGCAAACGGAACGCTGGCTGATGAACTGAAAATCAGTCTCACCCTGGGGAATTACAAGCTGGTGCTGGCAGAAAGCCCTACATCCAAACAGTGGACTGCGCTATGGTCACTTCTGCTGGTAAACATTCTGGTCTTCGGGAGCGCTTCTTGTTATGCTTTGAAAATTCTCCAGAGGATCTTCCGGCCGATGTCAGAGGGCAAGCCTTTTGATCTCTCCATCAGTGCATCGCTGAAAAAGCTGGCTTACACAGCACTTTTTTTCGGACTTGTCCGTTTCGGCCTAGAGTGTGCAGCACAAGCTATCGTTTATGATACCTTTGAGATTCCCCTTTTGTTTTCGTCAGAACGAGTTGTTTCCTGCTCTGTATCGATTGTCAGCGATGGCAGCTTTATCGTTTTTTTCATTGTTCTCCTGCTGCTCAGCTATATTTTCAAATACGGAGAAGGGCTGCAGCGTCTGTCAGACGAAACACTCTGAATCCAGGAGGAGTACTATGCCCATCATATTGAGGTTAGACCGGGTCATGGCTGACAGAAAAATTTCTCTAAACACATTGTCCGAAAAGGTAGGGATTGCAAATGTGAATCTGTCAAAAATCAAAACTGGAAAGGTAAGTGCTATCCGTTTTTCTACGCTGGAAGCAATTTGTGAGGCTCTGGACTGCCAGCCAGGAGACATTCTGGAATATCAAAAGCCAGAAGAGCGCTGAAGCCCGTTCCTGCTGCAGGAGCACTGTAAAATGAAAACCGCAGCCATCATAAAGCGGTGGCTGCGGACTTTTTATTCGGATTTTTCGGGAGGAGCCGTTTCAGCAGGCTCCGAGTCTGAAGTGACAGATACTTTATCATGATTGCGAAGGTTTTTGATAAAGCTGGCAATTACCATTCCGATTACGATCATAATCGGCAACGCCGCACAAATTGACAAGGTCTGCAGCATTGTCAGGGTGCTGTCGTTAAACAGCAGCGCTATGGGAAGGACAATAAACACGATGCTCCAGAAAACCCGCAGTTTCCGGGAAGGTTCTTCATTCTCCTTGATATCCTTGACGGAATAGGACGCAATTACCATGGTCAGCGCGTCAAAGGTAGAAGCGTAAAACGCAATCATCGCCAAAATCAAAAGGACAATGGCTACTTCCCGCAAAGGAAGGGTATCAAAAATCTGTAAAATCGTCTCCGCGGGAGAAGCCCCCGACGCAATCATTCCAGCAGCATCCACCTTGCCGGTGACCTGCTGATAAAGCCCGTAATTTCCGAACACAATGAAGGCTGTAAAAGTCGCCGAAACACCGCTGATATATGCGCCCAAAATCGTCTGACGGATCGTACGGCCTTCTGAAATTTTACCGATGAAAAATGGGGTGGCAACTGCCCAGGAAATCCAATACGCCCAATAGAAAATGGTCCAGTTCTGCGGGAAACCGCTGACGCCATCGCCGGATAACCGAAGCGGGTCCATCCAGGTTGACATCTCAAGGAAATTGTTGGCTACACCGCCGATGGCAGACACGCCTGTCTCAATAATATAACGGGCAGGACCCCCAAACAGGAAGACCGCCAAAAGCGCAAAAAACAGGAAGACACAAATATTGGCTACCTTGGAAATGCCTTTGATTCCAAAAATAACCGCCAGCGTAAACACCGCTGCTATCAGTACTAAAATGGCAATGGTCAGAAAATGAGAGGGGTTCCAGCCGGTAATGGAACAAACAGCCTGAGACAGCAAAGGCGTCGCCAGGGAAAAGGTGGTAGCGGTTGCTGCCAAAAGCCCTACTACAGCAAAAATGTCAATGGCTTTTCCCAAAGCACCGTCCACACGCTTGCCCAGAATTGGCCGACAAGCTTCACTCATCCGCTGGCGATGGGACTTCTTAACAAACATCATATAACCGTACGCTGCTGCTGGCAGTATGTAAAACGCCCAGGGAATCGGTCCCCAGTGAAACAGCGGATACCGGGAGGACCAGTCCTGCTTCTGTGCCAAAGTCATATTTTCCATGGCAAAGGGCGTTTCATTAAAATAATAGGCCCATTCTATCAAAGCCCAATACAGGATATCTGCTGCCATGGTGGAGGTAAAAATCATCGTTCCCCAGCTGAAATTGCTGTACCGCGGCTTTTCCAAATTGCCCAGACGGATCTTTCCCCAGCGGGAGCATGCAATAAACAGGGAAATAATCAGCACACCCAATCCAAAAACAATATAGATGAATCCGATATCGTTGACCAGAAAGCTGCGAAGGCTTTCGATCACTTTTCCGGAGTTCTCCGGGAAAAGAAGCAGCAATGCTGCCAGCAGCACAATCGCTACCAACGGAAAAATTGTCAGGCTCCAATCAATACGCCCCATGCTTTTTTCTGTCGATTTCATAGGTTCCTCCTTATTTGCCATAGGTTTCCCAATATTCATCGCAAAGGGCCTGGGCCCGGTGGAACCGGTCAGGACCATAGCTTCCAAAGTCATCTCCTTTGGCCTCTTTCAGAACAGTCCAGATGCTCCAAAGGAAATCCTGAGAAATTTTGAAGATCAGGATCTTTTCCCGGACGGCCGACAAGTCCGCCCCTTCTCCAAAATAGTAATGGAAAAACAGTTCTTCATCCTCAGGGGAAAAATCATTCTCCAAAAACAGAGCCGCCAAATCAAACATGGGATCATTGATGCCGGAATATTCCCAGTCAATCAGGTACAGACGCCCGTTTTTATCCTTAACCAGATTGGCCGCTACCAAATCGTTATGGCAGGGCAGCTGGTCGTACCCCATCTCTTTGAGCCGCTGATAAAGGGCCAGCACCTGTACCTTCAGCTGATCGTAGCCTTTATACATTTTAGCCCCGGTCCCACTTAGCAGCTGCTCATAACGCGCAGCTTCCTCAAATGGGTCAAATCTGTTTTCCAAAGGCATGTTTGACTGGTGAACCCGACGCAGAATATCCGCTGTCAGCTGCATATTTCCTTCTAACCGAGCTGTGCGGGCGGTCAAAGTCTCGGCGCCTTCAATATAAGCGCTAACCTTAACTCCGGTTTCAGCGTTGCAGTAGACCAGCCGGCAATTGATGCCCATATCAGAAGCAATCTGAGCATTCCGACGTTCATTTTGCCGGTTGATAAGGCTTTCCGTCATCCGTCCCGGCAGCCGAAGTATATACTGGCCATCCCGAAGCTGTACATAATAATTCGTATTGGTAAGCCCTCCGGCAAAGGAAACCTCCAAAATATCCTCCCTGG
>CALXBD010000050.1 GCA_944386445.1 uncultured Clostridia bacterium | reverse complement strand
CCACCCAAAATAAGTGTGTCAGGATTTATGGGATACTTGAAAGGGAAAAGTAGTTTGATGATATTCCAGAAGTATGGGAATATGAAATTTGCATACAGAAATCGAGAATTCTGGTGCAAAGGTTACTTTTGAAACGGCAGCTACGATTGCTACAGGCAAACTTGGTATTTTCCATGGAATGAAATCCTATTTCTGTCAGGATGAATATGGACAGATCGCTCCTGTTTACTCCATTTCCGCCGGCCTTGACTATCCTGGGATCGGCCCCGAACACGCCCATCTGCATGATATCGGCAGGGCAGAATATGTCCCCATAACCGATGAGGAAGCCGTACAGGCGTTTGAGTATCTGGCCAGAACAGAGGGAATCATTCCGGCAATTGAATCCGCTCACGCTGTCGCGTACGCCATCAAGCTGGCGCCGACGATGGCAAAAGATAACATCATCGTCATTACAATATCCGGCAGAGGCGATAAGGATTGTGCTGCCATTGCCCGATACAGAGGGGAGGATATCCATGAGTAAAATAAAAACTGCTTTTGAGAAGGGAAAAGCTTTTATTGCGTTTATCACTTGCGGCGATCCTGACTTGAAGACAACAGCCGCTGCTGTCCGTGCCGCCGTCGAGAATGGCGCTGACCTCATAGAGCTGGGCATTCCATTTTCTGATCCTACAGCCGAAGGCCCCGTTATCCAGGCCGCCAATATCAGAGCGCTGAAGGGCGGTGTTACTACCGATAAAATTTTCAGCTTTGTTCGGGAACTGCGATGCGATGTCCAAGTACCCATGGTTTTTATGACCTATGCGAACGTGGTCTTCTCTTACGGCGCGGAGAAATTCATTTCAACCTGCAAAGAGATCGGGATCGACGGACTTATTTTGCCGGATCTTCCTTTCGAAGAGAAGGATGAGTTCCTGCCCATTTGTCACAAGTACGGGGTGGACTTGGTCTCGCTGATTGCCCCTACATCAGAAAATCGGATCGCTATGATTGCCAAAGAAGCGGAAGGTTTTCTCTACATTGTTTCCTCTCTGGGCGTGACCGGTACCAGAACAGAGATCAAGACAGACCTTGCATCCATTGTGAAGGTGGTTCGAGAGAATACCGATGTGCCGTGTGCGATCGGTTTTGGCATTTCTAACCCGGAACAGGCGAAAAAAATGGCGGACCTTTCAGATGGCGCTATTGTAGGCTCGGCAATTGTCAAGTTGCTTGCAAAATACGGCAAGGACGCACCCAAATACATTGGGGAATTTGTGAAATCAATGAAGGATGCAATGCAGGCTTGAACCCATGATAAGATATAGCTGCAGAATGTTATACGGCAATAAGTATAGCTGTTGCCGGTTATCAGATAGGCGCGATTGATACCCTTCCTTTTTGAAAGGCACAAGTGAGGTTTGTTGACACTTGTGCCTTTTGGATTGATAGAGAATGGAAGGCAGCGCCAGACAATTTTGCCTGCAAAAAATAAAGCTTAAAAGTTATTGAAACCCCTTGACAAAGGAAAAAAATATGCTATTATAATATATGAACGATTAAGCATTTGTTCAAATGTTCTTGGAAAATCTAGATTGATTGGAGATGCTGATATGAGAAAATCATACAAGATCGAAGTGGATTGCGCCAATTGCGCCAATAAAATGGAAGAGGCGGCACGGAAAACTCCGGGTGTGGCCGATGCAGTAGTGAACTTTATGACATTGAAAATGAATGTGGAGTTCGAAGAAGGCGCGGATGCGAAAAAGGTTATGGGAGAGGTTCGTAAGAGCTGTAAAAAGATCGAGGATGATTGTGAAATTTATCTGTAATTGTGAATTTTGAAGGCCTCTGCTGAGACCGGCAGAGGCTATTTTCAGGCAGAACTCATGAATGAATTCTCATGTGTTCAAATAAATACGGCAATGCGGAAGATGGGAGCGATGAAGCGATGAGCAAGAAGCAAAAGAAAATGCTGGTGCGGATCCTGTTGGCAGCGGCAATGCTGATCGGGTTTCAGTTTATCCCAGCAACAGGATGGGTGCGATTTGTCCTGTATCTGGTGCCGTATCTGGTGGTGGGATACGACATACTGATCAAGGCGGCAAAAGGAATCAAAAACGGGCAGATGCTGGATGAGAATTTTCTGATGGCAGTTGCAACGATAGGAGCATTTGCGCTAGCTGTTTGGGAGCAGAGCGGAGATTATACCGAAGCGATCGCTGTTATGCTGTTTTATCAGATCGGGGAATGGTTTCAGAGCTATGCAGTGGGGAAGAGCCGGCGGAATATCAGCGAATTAATGGATATCCGGCCGGACTACGCCAACGTGGAGAAGAATGGAACATTGGAAAAGGTGGATCCGGATGAAGTGCCGATCGGAACGACGATCGTGGTACAGCCCGGGGAAAAGGTGCCGATTGACGGCGTTGTCCTTGAAGGTGAATCTACCTTAAACACCAGCGCCCTGACAGGAGAGAGTCTCCCGCGGGAGGTGCAGCCCGGAAGCGAAATCATCAGCGGCTGTATTAATCAGAGCGGACTTCTGAAGATTCGAACCGTCAAAGAGTTTGGGGAGTCTACTGTTTCCAAAATTTTGGACCTGGTGGAAAACGCCAGTTCCAGAAAATCCAAATCCGAGAACTTTATTTCCAAATTTGCAAGGATCTACACGCCGGTTGTTTGCCTGAGCGCATTGGCTTTAGCGGTATTACCGCCTTTGGTCAGGTTGCTGGGGATGGGGCTGGCAGCAGAATGGCATGTGTGGATTTATCGCGCGCTGACATTTTTGGTTATCAGCTGCCCCTGCGCTCTGGTCATCAGCATTCCTCTGAGCTTTTTTGCAGGGATCGGTGGCGCCAGCAAGGAAGGTATCCTGATAAAGGGGTCCAATTATCTGGAAACTCTTTCCAAAACAAATTGCGTTGTATTTGATAAGACCGGCACATTGACCCAAGGTGTTTTCGAAGTAAATGGCATCCATCATAGCCGGTTGGAAGACAAAAAACTGATCGAATATGCAGCTCTTGCGGAAAGTGCGTCTTCCCATCCGATCAGCCGTAGTTTGCAGCAGGCTTATGGCCATAAGATCGACCGCTCCCGGGTGACGGATATCCAGGAAATCAGCGGAAGCGGTGTAATTGCCAAGGTAGATGGAAAAGAAGTAGCTGCAGGAAATTACCGGTTGATGGAATCGATCGGCGTTCCTTACATGAATTGCCATAAAGCAGGTACCATTATTCATATTGCCATCGATCGGCAGTATGCAGGGCATATTGTCATTTCGGATAAAATAAAACCCCATTCCCGCGAGGCCATAGCCGCGTTGAAAAAAGCTGGTGTCAATCGGACTGTCATGCTGACAGGCGATGCAGATGCAGTGGCGCAGCAGGTGGGCAACACTCTGGGGATCGATGAGGTTTGCAGTCAGCTTCTTCCGGCAGGAAAGGTAGACAAGGTAGAGGAGATCTTGAAACGTCACACGGGGCAGGGAACATTGGCCTTTGTGGGAGATGGCGTCAATGATGCGCCGGTACTGTCCCGGGCCGATATCGGAATCGCTATGGGAGCTATGGGATCGGATGCGGCTATCGAAGCCGCCGATGTTGTTTTGATGGACGATGATCCGCTGAAGGTAGTAAAGGCAATTCGGATTTCAAGAAAATGTCTGCGGATTGTATATCAAAATATTGCTTTCGCGATCGGTGTAAAAATGATCTGTCTTGTATTAGGCGCTTTCGGTGCAGCGAATATGTGGCTGGCAATATTCGCTGATGTTGGCGTCATGGTTTTAGCCGTTTTAAATGCAATCCGCGCACTGTATGTAAAGAAAATTTAAAATTTAGAAAAGGGACTTTTATTTAAAAAGTCCCTTTTTTTATAATATATTTCCCTTGTGACCCTAGATAAAATGTGATACAATGAGAAAAAATTCGGAAAGGAGAGGCGGATGTAGGAAAATCTGCCTGTAAGATGCGATGCAATCTGTTTTTTTGCCTAAAGATATAAATGGGAACATAGTTCACGCTCATGGAGGACAAATTCTGTTCCAGGACGGATATTATTATTTGATCGGCGAGAATCGCACCAATCGTGTTAAAGTGTCCTGTTGGCGGACGAAGGACTTTCGCAGCTGGGAATTCCGTGGCCATCTGCTGACTCTGGATTCCAAAGTGGAGTGCCGGGAAGGATGGGCGCCGGAACTGGAAATCCCGGGTGAGGAAACAACACTGGGACATGGATGCAACATCGAGCGGCCTAAAATTCTTTATAATCAGAAAACAGGCCGCTATGTAATGTGGATGCACTGGGAGCGTCCTGCCGACTATCGTGAGGCGCGGTGCGCAGTGGCTGTTTCAGATCGTTTGGATGGGGAATATACATACTTGGGCAGTTTTAATCCCTTAGGGCATATGTCCCGAGACTGCACTCTTTTCCAGGAAGAGAACGGGGATGCGTATTTTATTTCTGCTGCCCGAGACAATCACGATTTACATATTTATAAATTGACCGAGGATTATTTAGGAATTGAACGGTTGGTACAGGTGCTGTGGCCGGGTGAACTGCGTGAAGCTCCCACCGTTTTTAAGAAGGATGAAATTTACTATATGCTGACCTCCGGCTGTACAGGCTGGACCCCTAATCAGTCCAGTTGGGCATGCGCAGATTCTATAGAGGGCAGTTGGAGTCAGCGGCACAATTTCGGGGATGAAACGACTTTTCATTCTCAGCCCACCTGGGTACTTCCGATCACTGATGCTCACACAGGAGAGAAACGTTATTGGTATTTTGCGGATCGTTGGGGCGGTTCCGGTGAGAAATATTATCAGTCTCAATACGTGATGCTTCCGATCCATTTTGGAAAGGACCAAAGCATTTCTATTCAATGGCAGGATGAAATTGATTTAGGAATCTGAATATTTCTTTTCGCAGACAGGGCCTCCGGCTAAGCCGGAGGCCCTGTCTGCAAGATTAATGCGTGTGTTAGTAGCAAAACAAAACCTCGACGAACATAGAGTTTGTCGAGGTTTTTCTGGTACGCCTGATTGGAATCGAACCAACGCACCCGGCTCCGGAGGCCGGTGCTCTATCCACTGAGCTACAGGCGCATATTCAACTGTTTTGTACTCCCGTTTGCATCGTACTTATATACTATAGCAAATTCCGGAAAAAAAAGCAAGTCTTTTTTTGATTTTTTTTCAAAAAAGTTGCCCTGCATTCTGCTAAAAGAAGCAGGGCAACGTAAATGACATCAGTCAGCTTCAAACAAAACTGTTTTAATCCCTTCCACAATGTCCGCAGTCGTAATGCGAGCCACATTAAAAGCGTCCAGCATCGTATCAGTTTCCGTAGCGGTGGCATCCAGATGGCGGATAGAGAAATAGTCGATTGCCCGTTTTAAAACAGCAGCTTCATTTTCAGTATTAGCGGGGTTATTCAGTTCTTTCGTCAGGAGCTTCAAGGTGATTTGAAGTGCCTGATCTTTTGTGAAAATAGCATTGGGAGCTTCCTGCTTGAATTCATTGATCGCATCTAATGGACGCATATATACAGCACCTCCGGGTTCATAATGGTATCATTATAACCTTTTGTTCCCGATTTGGCAAGCACTTCCGGCAGTTGTCGCGGAATATTTACAAATTTTCCATTGAAGAGCTGGATAAAAAAGAGTAAAATAGTCTGTAAATGACGGTTACAATAAGTTTTGAAAGGGATGTTGAATAATGACGATGACGTATCTGCCGAAAGGTGTTTGCTCCAGAAAAATTGATCTTGAGCTTGAAAATGGAGTTGTAAAGTCTGTTCGCTTTACAGGCGGCTGCAGCGGTAATACCCAGGGCGTCGCCGCATTGTGCGTCGGAAGAAAGCCCGAGGAATTGATTCCTCTCCTGAAAGGGATCCGCTGCGGCTTTAAGCCTACCTCTTGCCCGGATCAGCTGTCAAAAGCTTTGGAACAGGCTCTGCAGGAAGAGAAATAATATCTGAAAAAATAGCTGACTTTCCCCTGTGGGCAAAAGCCTTGCAAATGCATGCGGAATGTGATATGATAAAGAGGATTGAACGATAGGGGAGAGCGTAATATGCCAATTAAAATACCGGCTTCATTGCCGGCAAATTGCGTGCTGCAGCGGGAAAACATTTTTGTCATGGATGAGGAGCGTGCAGTCCATCAGGATATCCGCCCCTTAAAGATTGCTATTCTGAACCTGATGCCTAAAAAAATTGAGACGGAAACGCAACTGCTGCGGCTGCTTTCCAATACGCCGCTGCAGATCGACTTGGAACTTTTGCAGATGGCGTCTCATGTGTCCAAGAATACACCGGATGATCATCTTTTTAAGTATTATAAAACTTTGGAGGATGTGCGGAAGGAACGGTTTGACGGGCTGATTATCACCGGCGCTCCAGTGGAACAGATGCCCTTTGAGGCAGTGGACTATTGGCCGGAACTGTGTGAGGTTTTTGAATGGTCTAAAACTAACGTTTATTCGACGCTGCACATCTGTTGGGGCGCCCAGGCAGGGCTTTACTATCATTACGGAATTCCCAAATATGACCTTCCGGAGAAAATGTTCGGGGTTTTCCCGCATACGGTATTGCAGCCGTTCCATCAGCTGCTGAGAGGATTCGATGAGGTGTTTTATGTGCCTCATTCCCGGCATACAGAGGTGCGGGAGGAAGATATTTTGTGGTGCCCGGACCTGGAAATCTTAACGAAATCGGAGATTTCCGGTGTGCATATCGTAGCAGATAAGACCGGCAGACGTTTCTTTGTGACAGGTCATTCGGAATACGACCGGGACACTTTGGCAGCGGAATATTTCCGGGATTTGGACAAGGGATTGCCGATTCATTTGCCGTATAATTATTTTGAAGGCGACGATCCGGATAATCCGCCACGGTTTATCTGGCGCAGCCACGCCAATCTGCTTTTTGTGAACTGGCTGAATTATTTTGTTTATCAGCAGACGCCGTACAATCTGGAGGAGATGGATCGCCAGCCCCGCCAGTGATGCTGCTTGAAGATTTTTTCAAAGAAAGGATGAAAATAGTATGGTAGTTACAAAGGAATCTGTAATCGGGGATGTTCTGGACGCTGAACCGACCACTGCTCAGTTTTTCCTGGCCATGGGAATGCATTGTCTGGGATGCCCTTCTTCCCGGGGAGAGTCCATTGTCGAGGCCTGTGAAGTCCACGGTGTGGATGCAGACGATTTGGTGGACCAGATCAACAAGTTCCTGTCCGGCAAGTAAGCGGACTGCGGGACGCCGGAAAGGCGTCCCTTTTTGTTTTTGGAGGAATGTTATGACTATGCTGGATGGGCGGCTGCAGGCCGCAGCAGATTTTGTAACCCCGGGAGGGGCGGCAGTAGATGTGGGAACGGATCATGGATATCTGCCGGTGTATCTGGTGGAAAGCGGCAGGGTGAAACGAGCCCTGGCTGCGGATATCAATTCTCAGCCGCTGGAGTCCGCTCGGAAGAATATTGCGGAGGCAGGTCTTGAGGATCAGATCGGCGTACTGCAGACGGATGGCCTGGATGGGATTGATTTGGAGCAGTTTACCGATGTGATCCTGGCCGGCATGGGCGGGATGCTGATTGCGGAGATTTTGGAGCGGCGGATGCCCCTTGACGGGTTCAATCTGATCCTGCAGCCCATGACTCAGGCCCCTTTTCTTCGGAGGTGGCTCTGTGAGAAAGGGTTCCAAATCCTGGCGGAGACGCCAGCCCAGGCTGCAGGGAAGGTGTACGCGATCATCAATGCGCGGTATGATGGGCAGATGCGGGAATGCAGCGAGCTGTTTGCCCATGTGGGGAAAATCCCGGAAAAGCTGAGGGACCCGGAGAAGGGAACGGAGGCGCTGCTGTATCTGCGGACCCTCCGGCATAAGCTGGAGATCATCGCATTGGGAATGTCTCAGTCTGAGCGGGATCCCGGCGGGGCCGACAGGTACCGGCAGTTGGCAGAACAGATTCAAAAGATCGAGGAGGGCAGGGAATGAATACAGTAGGCGAGATCAGCCAGGCGCTAAACGAGTGGGCGCCTTTCGACACGGCGGAGGATTTCGACAATTGCGGACTGTTGATCGGGGGAGAAGAGCAGCCGGTTTCCTTTTGTCTGCTGGCACTGGATCTGACCCAGGCGGTTTGCGAAGAGGCGGCTGAGCGGGGCGCCCAGTTGGTGGTGACCCATCATCCGGTGATCTTTCACCCTTTGCGGCGGGTGGAAGCCGGAAGCGTCGTTTATAATGTGGTTCAGGCCGGGCTGGCTGTGATATCGGCGCATACCTGTCTTGATCGTGCCAAAGGCGGCGTCAGCGAGGTGCTGGCCAAAAGATTGGGGTTATCCAATCTGGAGGATTTGACCGGCTGCGGAGGTTTTGTCAAAGTAGGCGAGCCGGAGCGGCTGATGAACGGTCTGGAACTGGCTCGATTGGTAAAGGAACGCTTGGGCTTAGAAAGTATTCGGGTTTACGATGCAGGTTATGTGGTGCGAAAGGTGGCGGTCTGCTCCGGTTCCGGCGGCAGCTTCCTAAGCGAGGTGCTGGCGTCAGAGGCAGAAGCGTTTATCACCGGCGATGTCAAACATGATGTGGCGGTAGCGGCTGCCAACGGGGGTTTAACCCTGGTCGATGCGGGCCATTACGAAACGGAGGAACTGATCCTGGAGCCGGTGCGGCAGTATCTGGCGGAACGGTTTCCCGGCGTGCGGTTTGAGCGGGCGAAAAATGACGAGCCGTTATTTCAGGTATTGTGAGGCGATTTTTATGATTATTCCGATTAACAGCGAATACAGGCCCAGGGTCAACCAGTTTGTGGCTGACGAATGGGCGGGCCCTATGGTAGTGACCAAAGGGATTTTGCATGACACCTCAAAGGCGGAAGGGTTTGTCTCCGTTGATGATGGGGAGCTGACGGGGTACGCACTTTATGCCATTGAGAATTCCCAGTGCGAGATACTGGTATTACACAGCCTTTTGGAAAACCACGGCATTGGGTCGGCCTTAATCAGGACGGTTATGGATGTCGCAAGAAAGAATCGCTGTATGCGGATTTGGCTGATCACTACCAATGACAATATTCATGCGATACGGTTTTATCAGCGGTTTGGATTCGAGCTGAAGGGCGTCTATATCAATGCCCTGGAGGAATCGAGAAAGCTGAAGTCCTCTATTCCGTTGACGGGGAATGAGGGGATCCCTTTAAAGCACGAGTTTGAGTTCAGCTATTCTCTGTAAAAAGTGTGCGGTGCGGGGCTTTGAAGTTGCGATGGTTCGGAAGCCGGTTGAAAATTTGTAAAGCCCCCTTGACAAATCGGGAAGAGACTGGTATGATAATAAAGTATAAACGTAGTGATGGGGAGAGTATGCTTTTGCCCCGCTTTGCAGAGAGCCCTCGGCGCTGGGAGGAGGGTAAGCGGAAAAAGAGGAAGGTAGCCCCTGAACGGCGCACCGAAGCGTGGAAAATTTCCCGTCTGAGGCTGCGACAGGACCGCCTGTTACAGCGGGAACGGTATGATTGTACCGTGTGAGGCTTCTGCTGTGAGGCAGGAGTGAATGTGAAGTGGTACCGCGAGAATTTCTCGCCTTCATGGGATGCGTCCCGTGAAGGCGTTTTTTGTTGCTTGGAAAGGAGAATGTATGGCACTGGACGGCGCGTTCCTGCGCACCATAAAAAATGAGATCGAAGCGGTCGCAATCGGCAGTCGGATCGATAAAATCCAGCAGCCTTCCCGGGAGGAACTGATCTTCCAGCTGCGGGGACGTGGCTTTTCCGGGAAGCTGCTCCTGTCGGCGGGCGCGGACAGCCCCCGGATTCATTTTACCGAACGTGCGATCGAAAGTCCTAAAACCCCGCCGATGTTCTGCATGTTCCTCAGAAAACATCTTTTGGGTGCAAAATTGACGGCTGTCCGGCAGCTTGGGATGGACCGGGTGCTGTATCTGGATTTTGAGGCCACGGATGAACTGGGGGACAGAAAGGAAATTACCGTCGCTGTGGAAATTATGGGGCGGCATTCCAATATTATTGTGATCTGCGGCGGGAAGGTGATGGATTCCATCAAGCGGGTGGACAGCGAAATGTCCAGTGTTCGACCGGTGCTGCCGGGGCTTGCTTATGTGGTTCCGCCTCAGCAGGGGAAGCTGCAGCTTTTGGAAGCAGATAATGAAGAAGTAAAGAATGCGATCCTGGCAGCAAAGGGCGCAGACCTTTGTAAGGCCATCCAAAATGCTTTGGAGGGCTTCTCATCGGTTCTGGCCCGGGAGGCGGTGGCCTATGCCGTCAAGGGGCAGGACGCCGATAAGAATACATTAACCGACAGCGCCTGGCAGCGGCTGGGGTTCTTCTTTGACCGGCTCCGGAACGCTTTACAGGGCGGGGAGTGCCAGTTTACCATCGTCTTTGACAAGGAAATGAAGCCCCGGGAGTTTTCTTTCATCGATATCAGCCAGTACGGCGCCCTGATGCTCAGCCGCCGGTACGAATCCGCCAGCGCCCTTCTGGACGTGTTCTACTATGAGCGGGTGCGGCTGGAACGGATGAAGCAGCGTTCCAACGACTTGCTCCGGATGCTCATCAACACCACCGAGCGCCTGAGCCGGAAGCTGGCCCTTCAAAAGGAGGAGCTATCCCAGTGCGGCGAGCGGGATACTCTTAAAAAATATGGAGATTTGCTGTCTGCCAATTTCTGGCGGATGAAAAAAGGCGATACCTCCGTGATTTTGGAGGATTTTTACGATGAAAACCGGGAAATCTCTGTGCCCCTGGACCCCGCTCTTTCGCCGGTGGACAACGCTCAGAAGTATTACAAAGAATATCGGAAGGCGGCTACCGCGGAAAAGATGCTGCGGCAGCTGATTGAGCAGGGGACGGAAGAGTTAGCCTATATCGACAGCGTTTTCGACGCGGTTTCCCGGACAGAGGGGGAAAGCGAACTGCTGGAGATCCGCCAGGAACTTTCCGAACAGGGGTATCTTAAAAATTATAAGAACAAAAATAAGCTTTTAAAGGCCCAACCGCCTTTGAAATACCGCACTTCAGATGGGTATCTGCTCTGGTGCGGCCGCAACAACAAGCAAAATGACAAGTTGACTCTCCGTGAGGCCAAGCCGTGGGATATCTGGTTCCACACCCAAGGCTTTGCAGGCTCTCATGTGATCCTAGTCACCGAAGGAAAAACTCTGGATGAGCTGCCTGACCGGACGGTAGAGGAGGCCGCCATGGTAGCAGCCTATAACTCCAAAGCTCGGGACGCGGCATTGGTGCCGGTTGATTACACCCAGGCTCGAAATGTCCGCAAGCCAGGCGGTGCCAAGCCGGGAATGGTCATCTTCGACCACTATTTTACCCTGTATACCACTCCTGACGAGGAAAAGGTCAGCGCCCTCGCAGGGAACGCAGCTTCTGATTAAGATATTATAGAAAAGGGAGATTTTCATGCCGAAAGAACTGGAAAAAATGTATAACCCCCGGGACTTTGAAGACCGCATCTATCAATTCTGGATGGACGGCGGCTACTTCACCCCCACCATCGACAAGTCAAAGCCTATGTTTTCCATCGTGATGCCCCCGCCAAATATCACCGGGCAGCTTCACATGGGCCATGCCGTGGATAATACCCTGCAGGATATCCTGACCCGCTGGAAACGGATGCAGGGTTACTGCACCCTGTGGCTCCCCGGCACCGATCATGCTTCCATCGCCACCGAGGCGAAAATCGTGGAGGCCATGCGGAAGGAAGGCGTTACCAAAGAGCAGCTGGGAAGAGAAAAATTTCTGGAACGGGCTTGGGAATGGAAGCGCCAGTACGGCGGCCGGATCGTGGAGCAGCTGAAAAAGCTGGGTTCCTCCTGCGACTGGACGCGGGAACGCTTTACTATGGACGAAGGCTGCTCCGAAGCGGTCCAGACTGTTTTCATGCAGCTTTATGAGAAAGGGCTCATCTATCGCGGAAACCGGATGATCAACTGGTGCCCCCACTGCAAGACCTCCATTTCCGACGCTGAGGTGGAGCATGAGACCCAGGACGGGCATTTCTGGCACCTGCTCTACCCGGTCAAGGAGACCGGCGAGATGCTGGAACTGGCTACCACCCGTCCCGAGACGATGCTGGGCGATACCGCCGTTGCCATTAACGGCGAGGACCCCCGGTATACCCATCTCCATGGATGTCATGTGATCCTGCCCCTGCTCAATAAAGAGATTCCTATCGTTTGCGATGAACACGCCGACATGGAAAAGGGCACTGGTGTCGTGAAGATCACCCCTGCTCACGATCCCAACGACTACGAAGTGGGGCTGCGGCATAACCTTCCCATGGTCCGGGTTTTCACCTATGACGGACGGATGACCGGTGCTGCTGATAAAGCTGCTGCAGATGAAATCCTGGCCAGCGGACGAGCAGCCGCCAATGAGCCGGAAGTTCTGGACTGCGGAAAGTATGCCGGCATGACTACTAAGGAGGCCCGGAAAGCGATTCTGGAAGACCTGGAAGCAGGCGGGTTCCTCAAAGAGGTGGAGCCGCTGCAGCATGAGGTCGGCACCTGTTACCGCTGCCACACTACCGTGGAGCCCATGGTTTCCAAGCAGTGGTTTGTTTCGATGCAGCAGCTGGCTGCCCCGGCGATTCAGGCTGTCCGGGACGGCGATATCCGGTTTGTGCCGGAGCGCTTTGACAAGATGTACTTCCACTGGATGGAAAATATTCGGGATTGGTGTATTTCCCGGCAGCTGTGGTGGGGCCACCGGATTCCCGCTTACTACTGCGACGACTGTGGGGAAACCGTGGTCTCCCGGGAAGCGCCGGAAAAGTGCCCCCGCTGCGGCGGCCATATGACCCAGGATCCTGATACTCTGGACACCTGGTTCTCATCGGCGCTGTGGCCCTTCTCTACTTTGGGATGGCCGGAAAAGACGGAAGATCTCGCTTATTTCTATCCCACCTCTGTGCTGGTGACCGGTTATGATATCATCACCTTCTGGGTTTCCAGAATGATTTTCTCCGGATTGGAGTACATGGGCGACAAGCCTTTCTCCGACGTCTTTATCCATGGCCTCGTGCGGGACAGCCAGGGCCGTAAGATGAGTAAATCTTTGGGCAACGGCATCGATCCTCTGAAAGTCATCGAGGAATATGGTGCGGATGCTCTGCGGTTTATGCTTGCTAACGGCACTTCCCCCGGAAACGATATGCGTTATTCCGATGAGAAGGTGAAGGCCGCCCGGAACTTCGCCAACAAGCTATGGAATGCGGCTCGGTTCATCCTGATGAACCTTTCTGGAGAGGTCACGAAGCCGGAACTTCCGGAAACCTTGCTGATGGAGGACAAGTGGGTCCTGTCTCAGTATAACGACTTGGTCAAATCAGTCAACGAAAACCTGACCAAATATGAGCTGGGAGTTGCGGCCCAGAACATTTACGACTTCCTGTGGGATGTTTTCTGTGACTGGTATATTGAGATTTCCAAGGCAAGGCTTCAGGCCGGCGGCGAAACGTCCGTCAATGCGCAGAAGGTACTGGTTTATGTTATGGCCAATACCCTGAAGCTGCTGCATCCCTTCATGCCTTTCATCACGGAAGAGATCTGGCAGGCCATTCCCAACGACTGTGAAACCATTATGCTTTCCAGCTTTCCGGCCTATGATGAAACATTGAATTTTGCTGAGGATGAGCGGGAATTCGAGCGGATCATGACTGCCATCAAGGCGATCCGTAACGTTCGCGCGGAAAAGAACGTGCCGCCTTCCCGGAAGGCCCATCTCACGATTGACACCGATTTTACCGATACCTTTGAGAAGGGAGCAACCTTCTTCCAACGGCTGGCCTTTGCGGTGGATGTCACCGTAGGGCAGGGGTTGAAGGTGGAAAACGCGGTGCTGGCCGTGACGGACAGCGCAAAAATCTATCTGCCCATGGGGGATTTGATTGACCGCGAAGCCGAACTGAAGCGCCTTCAGAAGGAACTGGAAGCCTGCGAAAAGGAGATTCGCATCACAGAAGGGAAGCTGGCCAACCAGGAATTTGTTTCTAAGGCTCCGGAGCGTGTTGTCAACGTAGAACGCGATAAGCTTGCCCGTGCCAAAGAGCGTCTGGCAAAAATCCAGGGCAGTATCCGGGAACTGTAAGTCTGATTGTTAATTTATAGCAGTAAAAAAGCAGGCGTCTGCCAATTCAGGTAGGCGCCTGCTGCTTTTAGGACATTATTTTATTGCTCGGATCATTGGAGTGTGATCGTCTTCGGGCAAAAACCCGACCAGCTCTGCGATTGGGAACCCGGCAGATTTTATCGCGTTCATTTCGTGTTCAAGGGTGAGGGGTGTGTCGAAATGGACAAAAACGTCATCCGGTATATTGTCGCGTTTCCGTCTTCTCTCGCACTCGGCAAAGACCATATCCTCGATCGCCTGAGATGAGGCGACATAATCACACTCCAGATAGACTCCGCCGGGCTTTAAGCACCGGTATATTTTTTGAAACAGGGCAGTTTTCTTTTCAGCCCGGAAATGATGCAGCGTTTCAAAGGAGATAACCGCATCGAAGCATTCTGTTCCCATATTCCAAAGAAAATAATCGTCGCATACCAGCGTGAGGGCTTTATCCGAATGCTTTTGCCGCAGCTTGGAAAGCATTTGTTCCGACAAATCGATCCCGGTCACCTGCAGCAGCGGAAATCTTCTAAAGACGCAATCCAGTTCCAAGCCGGTCCCGCATCCGATATCCAGTAGACTCTTTACGGATGCGGGCAAAAGCTCAGCCATCCACTGATAATGTCTTTTCCAATGTATCATGTGTTCTTCATAATCGTCTGTCCGAGCGTCAAAAAAGCCCGCCATGGTTTCCAATGGCTGGTCTTTTGTCGCTTCAAGCCATTCTTTTAGTTCCTGATAATTTTGATCCATAAATCAAGCTCCATATTGCAAATGAAATAGGGGCAATAGGTTTTTGCCCACTGCCCCAACTGAATGAACGAATCTGACAATTACATGCTGTAAACTTCTTCTTCAGAAACCAGTGTAACGCCGTTTTTCTGCAGAACCTCAATGGCTTTTTCATTGTCTTCGACCCGCAGGATGACATAAGCCGTATTGACGGTCTTAGAAATAAACGCATACATATATTCTACACTGATCCCATTTTCATACAGGATTTTCATAGGACCAGCCAGTCCGCCGGGCTGGTCATGAATTCCGATGGTGATAACTTTGGTCAAGGCTACTGTATAGCCATGGGACTTCAAAGTCTCCTCAGCCTTGTCAGGATTGTTAACGATAAGCCGCAAAATACCAAAGTCGTTGGTATCGGCGACAGAGAGCGCGCGGATATCCACCTTAGCTTCTGCCAGGAGTGCAGTGATTTCTGCCAGACGGCCGGGTTTGTTTTCTACAAATACCGAAAGCTGTTTGATAATCATACAATCACCCTTTCTTAGTCGTGGAGTTTGCGTTTATCGATAACGCGGACAGCCTTGCCCTCGCTTCTGGCAAGGGATTTCGGCTCTACCAGCGTAACCTTTGCCGAAAGGCCCAGAATGAAGTCCAGCTGTTTTGCAATTTTCTTCTCCTGCTCTTCGATGCCACGGACTGTATCCGAGAAGAAGGAGGAGTCCATCTCGACCTGGACTTCCAGCGTATCCAGATTATTGACACGATCCACAATCAGCTGATAATACGGAGCGGTTCCTTTTCCGCCCACTTGCAGCAGAGCGGCTTCCACCTGAGACGGGAAGACGTTGACACCGCGGATAATCAGCATATCATCGCTTCTTCCGCGGGGCTTAGCCATTTTCACCAACGTGCGTCCGCAGGAACAGGGCTTGCGGCTCAGCATGGAGATATCCCGGGTCCGATAGCGGATCAGCGGCAGCGCCTCTTTGGTGATGCAGGTAAATACAAGTTCGCCTTCGCTGCCGTCAGGCAGGACCTCGCCTGTATCCGGATCAATAATTTCAACGATGAAATGGTCCTCATTTACATGCATGCCGGTCTGCTCGGCACATTCAAAGGATACACCAGGTCCCATGATTTCCGACAAGCCGTAAATGTCGTGGGCCTTGATGTTGAGACGCTGTTCGATTTCCCGGCGCATTTCTTCCGTCCAGGGTTCCGCGCCGAAGATACCGGCCTTCAGATGGATTTTGTCCTGAACGCCCATATCGCAGACAGTTTCACCGAGATACAGCGCATAGGAAGGCGTGCAGGCCAAAATAGTAGAACCGAAGTCCTGCATGATCTGGATCTGACGTTTTGTATTGCCTGCGGAAACAGGGATTACCGTCGCTCCCATTTTCTGGCCGCCGTAATGTAAGCCCAATCCGCCTGTAAAGAGCCCATACCCGTAGGAAACATGCAGATAGTCATCTTTACCGCCACCTGCGGCCACAATGGCGCGTGCGGCGATTTCTCCCCACACATCCAAATCAGCCTTGCTGTATCCCACTACCGTCTGTTTACCAGTAGTGCCGCTGGAAGCGTGTATTTCTGCCACATCTGCAGGTGGCAGCGCGAACAGTCCATAGGGATAATTGTCGCGCAGATCCTGTTTAGTAGTGAAAGGGAGTTTAGAGAGATCCTCCACCGAGCGGATATCCTCCGGCTTGATCCCGATGGCATCCATTTTTGCGCGATAGGGAGCCACATGATCATAAACCCGGCGGACTGTATCGACCAAGCGCTCGCTTTGGAGAGCCAGCATCTCATCCCGGGACATGGTCTCCATTTTTTCGTTGAAATAATTGCCCATTTTCCTTCAGCCTTTCCACAAAATTCTCAAACCAGCGGCCGGAGACAGCTGCCGGCGAACCTCTTTATTTTTGTGACCTTCCCAAAGCGAAAGCTTTTCTGTTCAGATCCAAAAATTTCGGGGGGACACATTCTTCCAAAGCTTTTTGCCACATTTCCTCCGGGAAATCCATTGCATTGGCAACAGCGCCCATCAGTACCACGTTGGTAGCCTTGGCATTGCCTGCCTTTTCTGCCAGATGGAGGGCATCAAAGAGCTTCAGGTTGACACCCAGTCCCCGAAGTTTTCCCGCGACATCTTCGGGGTATTGAGCAGTACCCATAATCACCGGCATGGGGGCGATTTGCTGGTCATTAACTACCAAAGTGCCATCCTTTTTCAGGAAGCTCACCCACCTAGTTGCTTCCAGCAGTTCGAAGGAGATGATGATATCCGCTTCACCCTCGTTGATAACAGGGCTCCAGACCTTTTGATCCGAATATTTTACATATGTAACAACGGAACCGCCGCGCTGGGACATTCCGTGAACTTCGGAAACTTTGACGTCATATCCGGCCTGCATTACCACATGGCCCAGCATTTTGCTTGCCAGAAGGCTTCCTTGGCCGCCGACGCCGACAATCATAATATTCTGGTTCATTTTGTTTCCGCTCCTTTCCCGATGGCGCCGAACCGGCAAAGTTCGGTGCAAACGCCACATCCGACGCACAGGGTATCATCGATGACGGCCTTGCCGTTCACCACGCTGATGGCAGGGCAGCCCATCTTCAGGCAAACCTTACATCCGCGGCAGCGTTCGGTATCGATTTTCAGAGGCGGATTGTGTTTGACATATTTGAGCAGGGCGCAGGGCCGCCTGGAGATGATAACGGACGGCTCCTTTACGGCCAGTTCTTCCTCGATGGCCTTTCTGGTTTCTTCCAGATTATAGGGGTCTACCACCCGTACCCGGTTGATACCGACAGCGTTGCAGACCTTTTCGATGCTGACTTTGGCGGTGGGATCGCCCTTCAAGGTATATCCCGTAGTAGGATTCTGCTGATGGCCGGTCATGCCGGTGATGGAGTTGTCAAGGACGATGACAGTGGAGATGCCCTGGTTGTAGGAGATATCGATCAGTCCTGTAATACCGGAGTGGATAAAGGTAGAATCCCCGATAACAGCGACAGATTTTGCAGCGGATTCCTCGCCTCTGGCGATGTTGAAGCCGTGGAGACCGGAGATAGAAGCGCCCATGCAGATGGTGGTATCCATAGCGGACAAGGGAGCGCTGGCACCCAGGGTATAGCACCCGATGTCACCGGAAACCATGACCTTCAGCTGGTTGAGCACATAGAAAAGCCCACGATGAGGGCATCCGGCACAGAGGACCGGCGGCCGCATGGGAACTGTTTCCGGGAAGGTATAGGTATCCTCCGCCTTGCCGAAGAGCTTCTCCGCGATCAGCTTCTGAGAAAATTCTCCGATCCAGGGGAAAAGGTCCTTGCCGATGACCTTCACGCCGATTTTCCGGCAGTGGGTCTCAATCACATCGTCCAGTTCTTCGATAACATAAAGGGTATCGACCTTTGCGGCAAAATCCTGAATCAACCTGACCGGCAGGGGGTTGACCATTCCCAGTTTCAGGTAGCTTGCCTTGTCACCCAGAACCTCCCGGGCGTACATATAGGTAGAACCTGCAGCAATGACGCCGATTTTGGTATCGCCCCAGAAAATCTGGTTGATCGGAGCCGTTTCCGCATATTCCCGCAGGGCCTCGGTGCGTTTTTCCACAACCACATGCTTCGGTTTGGCAAAGGCCGGCATCATCACATATTTGGCAGGATTTTTCTGATACTCTTTCAGCGGAAGCTCCTGCCGCTCGCCGATTTCGACCAGGCTTTGAGAGTGAGAAATGCGGGTGGACATCCGCAGCATCACCGGCGTATCAAACTTTTCTGACAATTCGAAGGCGAGCTTTGCGTATGTACAGGAATCCTCAGAATCCGCAGGCTCCAGCATGGGGACCTTAGCGGACGCGGCATAATGCCGGGAATCCTGCTCATTTTGAGAGGAATGCATTCCGGGGTCGTCTGCAACACCAATAACCAATCCGGCATTAACCCCCGAATAGGAGGCAGTAAACAGCGGGTCAGCCGCCACATTGACGCCCACATGTTTCATGCCGCAGAATGCCCGGCGGCCGCCGATGGCAGCGCCCAGTGCCACTTCCATAGCGACCTTTTCATTGGGTGCCCATTCCGCATAGATTTCCTCATATTTCGCAGCACATTCGGTAATTTCGGTGCTGGGAGTGCCAGGATAGCTGGAAACTACCCCGCATCCGGCTTCGTAAAGCCCTCTGGCAACCGCTTCGTTGCCCAGCAGTAATTGTTTCAACGGACTCTTCCTTTCTCTTTCTATTGCAATTATTTATGCCTGAGTTTGATTCCGCAGATCGATGATGCGCTTTGCCTTGCCCTGGAACCGTTCAATAGATTTAGGCTCGCAGAGTGTGACCTTTGTATCAATCCCCAAAACCGTTTTCAGATGGGCACGGACATCCTGCTGAATTTCAGAAAGCTTCTTGTATTCGTCCAGCAAGCTTCCGTCCGTAAGCTCCA
>CALXBD010000049.1 GCA_944386445.1 uncultured Clostridia bacterium | reverse complement strand
TGGAATCCACTCCCACCAGCCCCCCGCAAAAAAGCTGGAAATTTTGAAGGATCCCCATGTGGGCGCCTTCGGAGTAATCCGTTGTGGGATGTATCTGATAGCACAATTTGCTTTGGGAGCCTCCCTTTATGACCGGCCTTTGCTGGCGTGGCTCCCCTGCATCGGGTTCGTCATATCCAGAGGGTGTTCGGCGATAGCTGTCGTTTCTATCCCTACTGCCAAGCAATCCGGGCTGGTGTGGATATTTGCTGATGCAGCTTCCAAAAGAGCAGTACAGATAACTGCGGGCATTTTTGTGTTGGCAGGTTGGGCCGGAATGGTCTGGATAAATCCTTTGTTTGGCGGAATTTCCGCTGTTTGCTGCGTCGGATGGTTTTTGTGGTTCCGGCGAATCTGCAAACGGGAATTCGGTGGGATTACTGGCGATCTGGCAGGGTATTTCGTGGAAAATATGGAATTGCTGCTGCTGGCGGTGGCAGTATTGGGAGGTTTTTTGCTGTGAAGCTCATTGTTGGCGGACAGTTTTCCGGAAAATATGAGAGGTTGTTGGAACTGGGGTTTTCACCGGCAGAAATTGCAAATGGCGATTTGGATTCTTTCGAGGAAGCATTTTCAAAACCTGCAATTTATCGGGTGAATTTTTTGCTCCGGCGGCTCCTAAAAGAAGGAAAGGATGTTTCATTGCTGCTGGAAGCGGTCAAATCTCACCCGGACGTTACCCTTGCCTGTGATGAGGTTGGCTGTGGGGTCGTTCCAATTGATCCTGAAGAACGGAATTACCGGGAACAGGTGGGAAGGTTCTGCTGCCAGGCTTCGGCACTGGCAGATTCGGTAGAGCGGGTTTGGTGTGGGATTGTCACCGAGCTGAAGGCAACGGAGGAACATTCATGACAGCGAAAATTATCCTGATTCGTCACGGCAAAACCGTTGGAAATCTCCGAGGGGCTTATATCGGCCGCACTGATGAACCTCTCTGCCCGGAAGGCCGGACAGTTTTGCTGGCCCGAAAGGAAGCATCGACATATCCTGCCACAGACCGGATTTTTACCAGCCCGCTTATTCGATGTCGGGAGACGGCTTTGCTCCTTTACGGGACAGAAGGGGAAGTTCGGGAAGGCCTGCGGGAAATGGACTTCGGCGCCTTTGAAGGCAAAAATTATGGAGAATTGAACGGCAACCCCGATTATCAGCGCTGGATCGACGCGGAGGGAATGATCTCCTTTCCTGACGGGGAGGACCCTGTAGATTTTCGACGCCGGAGCGCGGAAGCGTTTCGGGAACTTTGCAAAGAACTGGCTGATGGGGAGCGGGCTGCTGTGATTTGCCACGGCGGGACAATCATGGCAATTCTGGATGCCTTTTCCAGCCCTCACGAAGACTTTTATCATTGGCAGACAAGCTGCGGCTGCGGATACCGGTTCGACTTTGATGTGACAGCGGAAATTGCAGAGAATATCCGGCCCATTCCGGAATTTTGAGGTGATCAGATGGAAATTTTACTGGCAGCGGCGGCGGGCTTCCTGCTGGACATGATCTTCGGGGATCCCCATTGGCTGCCCCATCCGGTACGCTTGATAGGATTTGGAATCTCCGGCGGTGAACGGATCTTGCGAAAATTTTTTCCGAAGACTCCACGGGGGGAATTGGCAGCGGGCGCAATTCTGGCAGTGATAATCCCAGTGTTGTCCTTTGCGGTTCCCTTTGTGCTGCTTTGGCTGGCCGGAATGGTGGGCTGGTGGCTGCGGTTTATCCTTGCCGCCGTTTTCTGTTATCAGGCTTTAGCCGCCAAATGCCTGCGAGTGGAAAGTATGCGGGTTTATCACGCTTTGAAAAAGGAGGGCCTGGAGGCAGGACGCAAGGCAGTTTCCTGGATCGTAGGCCGGGATACGGCCAACCTTTCCGAAGAACAGGTGACCAAGGCGGCAGTGGAAACCATTGCGGAAAATACCTCCGACGGGGAGATCGCGCCGCTTTTTTACCTGCTGCTTGGAGGCGCTCCACTGGGATTTTTCTATAAAGCGGTGAATACAATGGATTCCATGATCGGGTACAAAAACGATAAGTATCTTTATTTTGGGCGCGTGGCGGCCCGGATGGATGACGTACTGAATTTTATCCCGGCAATTCTGTCTGCATGGCTGATGACCGCTGCCGGTTTCTTGTTGGGAATGGATGGGAAAAACGCCTGGAAAATCTATCGCCGGGATCGGAAAAATCACGCCAGCCCCAACAGTGCCCGGACAGAATCCGTTTGCGCGGGGGCTCTGCGGGTCCAGTTGGCAGGTGATGCCTTTTATTTCGGCAAGCTGGTGAAAAAGCCCACCATCGGCGACCCGCTGCGGCCGGTGGTGCTGGACGATATCCCGGCGGCAAATAGGCTGATGTATCTGACTTCAATATTGGGATTAGTTTTGTTTGGAACGGTTCGGTTGTTGGGGGTGCTGATTTGGAACCTCTTTTGATTCATGGAGGGGATGTTTATACTCCTCGCCGGCTGCCGAAAGGGGTAGAATTGTTGGACTTTTCAGCCAATTTGAACCCTTTGGGAATGCCGGAGTCGGTCAAAGCGGCTTTGATTGCCTGCGCTGACCATTGTGACCAGTATCCGGACCCCCTTTGCAGGAAACTGCGGGCAGGGCTGGAAGCCCGGGAGAAAGTTCCGGCTTCCCGGATTGTCTGCGGCAATGGAGCAGCTGATTTAATCTATCGTCTGATATGGGCGATTCGTCCTCAGCGGGCGCTGGTGGCGGAACCTACCTTTGCTGAATATGAAATGGCGCTGGGAAATGCCGGTTGCCAAGTGGAACGTTTTTTTCTCCGGGAGGAAAACGGCTTTGTACCAGATGAAGCGTTTCTCCAAGCGGTAGAATCGGGAATCCAGGTGGTATTTTTCTGTAATCCCAACAACCCAACCGGCGTTATGATGGGAAAGGATTATCTTTTGAAGCTGGCAGCGCGCTGTCAGCAAGCGGGAGCGCTGCTGGTTGTGGACGAGTGCTTCCTGGACTTTGTTGACGGCGGAGAGAAGGCCTCTCTGATCCCGTATTTGGAGCAATTCCCCAACACGGTAGTTTTGAAAGCATTTACCAAGCTCTATGCCATGGCCGGACTGCGGCTGGGGTATCTGCTCTGCGGAAATGAAGCTTTGGCAGAGCAAATCAGCCGGACCGGTCAAGCTTGGAGCGTTTCAGTTCCGGCTGCTGCCTGCGGGCTGGCCGCTTTGGGAGAAAGGGATTATCCTTCTAAAACTCGGGACGCGATTCGGGAAGAACGAGCCTTTCTCTGGCAAACGCTTACGCAGTTCGGATGTCGGGTATACGGCTCTCAAGCCAATTACCTGTTTTTTTACAGCAGCCGACAACAGCTGCCGGAGCTGCTGCTGAAGGAGGGAATCCTGATCCGGAACTGCAGCAACTATCCGGGGCTTGGGGCAGGGTGGTGCCGCATCGCGGTACGGACATCGGAAGAAAACCGGAAATTTGCGGCAGCGCTGGGAAAAATCATCGGGGAGGAATCTTCATGGCAAAATCTATCATGATCCAGGGAACTACTTCCAATGCAGGGAAAAGCTTTCTGGCGGCAGGGCTTTGCCGGATCTTTCATCAGGACGGCTATCGAGTAGCTCCTTTTAAGTCTCAAAATATGGCACTCAATTCCTTCATCACCCGCGACGGGTTGGAAATGGGCCGGGCTCAGGTCATGCAGGCGGAAGCCGCAGGCAAAGAACCTGATGTCCGAATGAATCCCATTCTCCTGAAGCCTACCAGCGATATGGGTTCTCAGGTGATTGTCAACGGGGAGGTCATGGGAAATCTTTCGGCACGGGAGTATTACCGCAACAAACGCGCCCTAAAACCTGAGGTGCAGCGTGCTTATGACAGCCTGGCTGCAGAAAACGACATTATTGTCATTGAAGGGGCCGGCAGCCCTGCGGAGATTAACCTTAAGCAGGATGATCTGGTGAATATGGGAATGGCAAAGCTGGCGGGAGCGCCAGTTTTACTGGCAGGGGACATTGATCGAGGCGGAGTATTCGCCGCCCTGGCGGGAACAATGCTGCTGCTGGATGATACCGAAAAGCCTTATGTGAAGGGAACAGTCATCAATAAGTTCCGGGGGGACGTCTCCATTCTGGAACCCGGGCTGCGGATGCTGGAAGATATTATCCATATCCCGACGGTGGGAGTTGTGCCGTACTTGCGGTTAGACTTGGACGATGAAGACAGCCTCACCGACCGGTTTGCCCGCCGTGAGAAGGCTGCAGTGGATATTGCTGTAATACGGCTGCCCAGAATCTCCAACTTTACGGATTTTAACCCACTGGAATACTTGGACGGGGTTTCCCTGCGGTATGCAGGATCTCCGGAAGAATTGGGAGAACCGGACTTGATTATCCTTCCGGGAACCAAAAATACTATGGGAGACCTTTCCTGGCTGCGGCAGTCAGGCTTGGAAGCAAAAATTCTCCGGCATTATGCTGCCGGAAAACCCATTTTCGGCATCTGCGGCGGATACCAGATGCTGGGGCTTTCCATTTCAGACCCTTCCGGCGCGGAACATGGCGGGGAGATCTCTGGCTTGGGTCTGCTGCCCTTTTCTACTGTTTTTGCGGCCGAAAAGACCCGTACGCGGGTTTCCGGGACGGTTCCGGAGGTAGGAGGAATTTTCTCCGGATTGTCCGGCAAACCTTATGAGGGATATGAAATCCATATGGGCGTTACCGATACCCAAGCAGCGGTTGTTTCAGAAGGGGATGTTTACGGCACCTATCTCCACGGTTTCTTCGACCGGGAAGAGATCACCAAGGCCGTCGCAGAGGCCCTTTTCCGCAAGAAAGGGCTGGATCCTTCCCATGTGCAGGCCTTCGATATTGCCTCCTATAAGGAAGAGCAGTACGACAAATTGGCGGAAGCATTGCGGCAAGCGTTGGATCTGGAGCGAGTGTATCGAATCCTGGAGGAGGGAATGTGATGGAGCAGCTGGGACTTATCCATTACTATTACGGCGATGGAAAGGGCAAAACCACTGCGGCAATGGGGCTGGCCCTGCGGGCTTTGGGAAGAGGAATGCCTGTGGCAGTGGTACAGTTTTTGAAAAACGGCACCAGCGGGGAATTGCTGGCATTGAAAAAATTTCCACAGACGACCCTCTTGACAGTGGAAAACCTGAAGGGCTTTGTCCGTTCCATGACCTTCGAGCAGCGCAGAGAATGTGCTGCGGTTATGGAGAAAAACCTTTGCCTGGCAGAAGATTTATGCCGTGAGGGGAAGTGCCAGATGCTGATTCTGGATGAAATTGAATCCGCCTTGCATGCGGGAATGATAGACCGAGAACAGCTTCTGCGGTTCTTAGATGACAGGCCCTCCGGTGTAGAGATTGTCCTCACCGGTCACCATTCGGATCAGGACTTGATCGACCGAGCCGATTATGTAACACATATGATAAAGGAAAAGCACCCTTATGACCGGGGGATCACTGCCCGGGACGGGGTGGAACGTTAGGAGAAGAACTATGAAGCCTGAAATTGTCGCTCCCGGCGAAATCGAAGCCAGAAGCTTTGCTATTTTGACGGAACTCCTTGGAGATCGTAAACTGGATCCCCGATACGATTTTATCACAAAACGAGTCATTCACACTACGGCGGATTTCGATTACACGGACACCCTTTTCTATTCTGATGGCGTTGTGGAAGCTTTCGAAACAGCAATCCGCGCTGGCGCCGATATCATTACCGATACCCAAATGGCCCGTGCTGGGATCCATAAGGCGGCACTTACGCCTTATGGCGGTGAAGTGCGCTGCTTTATCTCTGATCCCGATGTGGCGGAAGAGGCAAAAAAAAGGGGAATTACCCGGTCGGCTGTCTGTATGGAGAAAGCAGCTTCGCTGGATAAGCCGCTGATTTTTGCTTTGGGAAACGCGCCGACTGCTCTTTTGCGGCTGTGTGAACTGGCCGAAGAAGGAAAAATTCACCCGGCAGTGGTGATTGGTGTGCCGGTCGGTTTTGTAAATGTGGTAGAATCCAAAGAGGTGCTGTTGGATTCCGGCCTGATGCAGATTACTGCCCGCGGGCGCAAAGGCGGCAGTAACGTAGCAGCTGCTATTTGTAACGCGCTGCTTTACCATATGAACGGCCGAACTGTTTAATTGTGACTTCAATGAGAATAGAAAGATGATTGTGGAATCATCCGAAATGTGCGCGGTCTGTTCCGGTGTGAAACGGAATAGGCCGCTTTTTATAGCTGCTGGACATAAATGCAAAAAAGTGTTATTCTTGACTTGAATAGAAAAATGAGTGCCTTTGTTTGAATAACAGACGTTGAGCAGCTTCGAAAAATATTTGTTGAGATGGGGGATTGCCATGAGGATTTCGGTGGTGAGCTTTGACATTTTTCAGACTCTGGCGGATATCCACCCTCGAATTCCGGCAGTCTGGCAGGGAATCTTAAAAGAAGATTTCTCTGAGGCTTTGTCGGAAAAGGGAGCGGAATTGCTAACGGCAAGTCTTCCGGAAGGGTTCCGAGAGGCTGCCGTAGAGTTTGTCCCCATGCGGGAATTCTTCAGAAGACGAATGGAAAAGGTTTTGGCGGAGTTAAAGGTTTCTGTGGATCCCGAAGAAGCTGCGGACATTTTTCGAAGAGAACACCGTCAAGCAGTCGTTTATCCGGATGTCCAAGAGTGTCTGGAATGGGTAGGCAGCCGGATGACCACCTGTATCGCCAGCGATGCGGATCGCGAAATGGCGACTCCTTTTTTGAATTTGCTTCCGAAAGAAAAAGCGTTTTTGTCAGAGGAGATCAGAGCATATAAGCAGGATGTTCAAGGCCGCTTTTTTTCCTGTTTGCTGCGGGAAACCGGTATAGCGCCGGAAGAAATCCTCCATGTGGGGGACAGCGCGGCAGATATCTTGGGCGCGCGGCGTGCGGGTATAAAAGTATGCCTTCTGGAGCGAAACGGAAGACGGAATATAGCTGGAATTCCCGAACCGGATTTCCGGATCAGCACGTTGGCACAACTGCCAGCATTGCTGTCTGATTATGAAATTTAAGAAAGAATTAAGAGTTGGATAAGTATTTCCGAAGGCTTTTTGTCGGGAAAATCGTTATAATAAAAGACGATTATTAGCCAGATGGCTGTTTCCCTGAAAGGTGGTTTGAAAATGCTTACTATGAATCCATATCCCTATCGATCAAAAAGATCCCGCCGTCCCCGCTGGGGAAAGGCTTTGGCTGTATTTTCACTGTTGCTGGGCATACTGGTAGCAGTCGTTATCGGACTATATATTCAATTAAGTGCGCTCTTCCGGCCGGAAACCCCCGACACTCTTCATGAGGCCCACTTTACCTCGATTCAGCGTGCCTCTCAGTTCAGCGGCCCGGTCCAGCTGGAATCTGATTCGCGAAAGTAACTCGGTTAGGAGGATGCCCTTTGAATATCCTTGTCGTTGACGATGAAAAAGAAATCGCCGATTTGGTGGAACTTTATCTGAAAAGTGAAAACTATACCGTTTATAAATTTTATGACAGTATGGCGGCTCTTCGCTGTGTGCAGGAAACAGAGCTGGATCTGGCAATTTTTGACGTTATGATGCCGGGCATGGACGGATTTGCTCTTTGCAGGAAAATCCGTGAAAAATATAACTTTCCAGTCATTATGCTTACCGCCAAGGTGGAGGATATAGATAAAATTACCGGTTTGACCATCGGCGCCGATGATTATGTAACCAAACCCTTCAATCCGTTGGAACTGGTGGCCCGTGTCAAAGCTCAACTCCGGAGATCTACCCGCTACAACGGGGCGGTTGTCGATTCCCGGGATGTGATTGACTTTTCCGGGCTGGTAATCAATCGCCGTACCCATGAATGTACCCTGAATGAACGTCCCCTTTCTTTGACCCCCATTGAGTTTGATATTCTTTGGATGCTCTGCGAGAATCGCGGCCAGGTTATCAGTTCTGAACGGCTTTTCGAAGAGGTATGGGGTGAAAAATATCTGAATAGCAATAATACGGTTATGGTTCATATCCGTCACCTGCGGGAGAAAATGGGAGAACAGGTGGGAAAACCGCGGTTTATCAAAACCGTCTGGGGCGTAGGCTATAAGATTGAATGAGAAACGGGGGAGAGGTCCTTGCGAAAAAGCAGGAAGGGCCGGTTTAATTGGTGGCTGGCAGCAGGTATTACATTGGCATCTGCGTTTGTATTTACCATCCTTTTTGTCCTGTTGGACAGTATTTCCGCCGGCGTAATCATTGACTGGCTTTTCTGGATGGGCGAAACGCTGCCGTACCTGGTGGTCCAGCAAAAAGCGTTGGTGTTTATTGTCGGGCTGCTGCTGATAGTTGTGCCTTTACTGCTGGCGGTTGTGGTCGTATACCGGGTTTCAGAGCGGCGCGCTGAGGAAAAAGCCGATGAAAAGCTTCAGGTGGTGCTGGACTCCATTGATACCGTCTTTAAAAAAGGGGAGGGCATGGTGAAGCTGCCGGAGGAATTTCTGGATACGGAAAATAAACTCAACGCCATCCGAAATGAGATCCTCCGGAACGAGCAACTGGCGAAAGAGGCCGAACAACGTAAAAATGATTTGGTGGTTTATCTGGCCCATGACTTAAAAACGCCTCTTACTTCGGTGATCGGATACTTGACCCTGCTGCGGGATGAACCCCAAATCAGCGGGGAACTCCGGGAAAAATATATGGCGATCGCTTTGGACAAGGCTCAAAGGTTGGAGGACCTGATCAATGAGTTTTTTGATATCACCCGTTTCAGTCTGCAGAATATCCATCTGGAAAAACGGGAGATCGATTTGGAAGTCATGCTCCGTCAGCTGGCTGATGAATTCTATCCCACCCTTTCCGCTCAGGAACTCCGCTGCGAGGTAACCGCGCAGTCCGGAGTTATCGTTTCCGCCGACCCCGATAAGCTGGCAAGAGTCTTTGATAATCTGCTGCGAAACGCAGCTGCCTACAGTACCTCCGGTACGACGATCCGAGTGGGGATGAAACGTCTCGCAGACGGAAAAGCTGTCGTAGTTTTTGAAAACAAGGGGCCGGTTATTCCGCCCCATAAGCTGACAACTATTTTTGAAAAGTTCTATCGGCTGGACAGCGCCCGCTCTACCCGCACAGGCGGAGCGGGACTCGGATTGGCCATCGCAAAGGAAATCGTGGAACTCCATGGCGGCGAAATCCGGGTGACCAGCGACGAAAAAGCAACCCGCTTCTTCGTGATCCTTCCTGCAAAACAGGGGGAAGAGGATTCCAATTGAAAATGCTTGCATCCTGACTTCAGATATGGTATACTTTCTTTGGCTTTGGAGGTGTGATGGATGCTTGGACTTTTGGAATGTGCTGCGTATGCCCTGCTCCCCAGCTTGCTGGGATGGCTATGGGAGCTTTCAGTCGGCGTCAGCGGCTTTTTGTCTACGTTGATAACACTTTTGCTGCTGACAGTATGGTATTGGGCCGGTTGGCGCTATGCCGTCAGAATCCGGAATCCGATTGCCGCTTTGCTGGCAGGAAACAGCATCGGCTTGCTTTCCTTGGGCATCTATCTTTGGCAGGAATATGGAGCAGCCGTCAAAAATGTCGTATTGCAAGGACTTTCCCAGAAATATGGTGCTTCGCTGACTATGATTACGGTCCGGATCGTTATGCGGTTCAGCCCCGTGGTAGATGGAGTGACACAGGTTTCCAATACTGCTTTACAGATTGTGGCTTTTTTGCTTTTGGCAGCTCTGTTTGCAGTAGGCTATTTTTCTCATCGTAAAATTTTGAAAGAAGCAAAGTAATGGACGACTGCGCCCTTTTATAGGGTGCGGTCGTTTTGCTTTTTGCAGGAGGAAATAATATGGCAATTTTCGAAACAATCACACATCAGGTCGATTTTTGCGTTGTAGGCGGAGGATTGTCGGGTCTGTGTGCGGCTTTGGCGGCAGCGCGTCATGGTAGGAGGGTCGCTTTGGTTCAGGACCGTCCTATGCTGGGTGGGAATGCTTCTTCAGAGATCCGGATGTGGGTTTGCGGCGCCCGCGGGGATAATATGCGGGAAACCGGCATCATAGAAGAATTGGAACTGGAAAATTACTGGCGGAATCCTTATAAGAATTATCCGATTTGGGACAGTGTTATGCTAGAGGCCGCCAAAAAGGAGAAGAATCTTCAGTTGTTTTTGAATTGCTCCTGTATGGACGGAGAAATGGAAGAGGGAAAACTCAAACGCATTACCTGCTGGCAGCTGACAACCCAACAATACCACGTCTTTGAAGCCAAGCTCTTCGCGGATTGCTCCGGTGACAGCATCTTGGCACCGATTACCGGGGCGCAATATCGAATGGGTCGGGAAAGTAGAGGCGAGTTCGGAGAGGATATTGCTCCCGCAGAGGCGGACGCACATACCATGGGTATGAGCTGCATGATTCAGGCAAGGGAATATCCGGAAGAACGGGTATTTATCCCGCCAACCTGGGCCAGAAAGATTACACGGGAGGATCTTCCCCATCGGCAACCGGATTTACATAACGATGGGGAGAATTTTTGGTACCTGGAACTGGGCGGAATGCAGGACACGATCCGGGATACGGAAGAACTGCGGGATGAACTGCTGCGACTGGCCTACGGGTTGTGGGACTATTTGAAAAATGACCCTGAAAATCGGGAACGCAATCGGAATTTTGACATCGACTGGATTGGAATTCTTCCGGGCAAACGAGAGTCCAGGCGGTATGTGGGAGACTATGTCATGACCCAAAACGATGTTCGGGCGGAAGGACGTTTTGAAGACCTTATCGCCTATGGCGGCTGGACCATGGACGATCATCATCCTTGTGGCTTTGACACCCCCGAGCCCCCTACAATTCATCATCCGGCACCGTCCCCTTATGGCATTCCTTATCGCTGCCTATATTCGAAAAATGTTCCTAATTTGCTGTTTGCAGGACGCAATATCAGCGTGACACATACGGCTATGAGTTCTACCCGGGTAATGGCTACCTGCGCGCTGTTGGGCCAGGCTGCCGGTACTGCTGCCGCCATTGCCCTTCGGGAAGGAATTACTCCCCGAGAAGTCTATACCTTAGGATTCGTTCCGGAACTGCAGCAGACTCTAATGGAGGACGACTGTTATCTGCCCTTCCGGAAACGGGCTTTGACCACCTTGACGGCCGGAGCGGAACTCGTTTCAGACATGGAGAACGCGGAAGCTCTTCGGAGCGGCGTGGATCGCGCTGTTGGCGAAGCGAAGAATGCCGCGTGGGGGAAGAAGGGCTGTTTTGCGGAATACAGGCTGGCCGCTCCGGCGGAAACTTCAGCTGTACGGCTGGTTTTTGACAGCGATCTGAATCGGGAAACCCTTCCAGAATGGGAATACCAGCTGAACCGGCCTATGCGACACAACATCCGTTTGTGCCATGTAAAATCTCACATGCCTCAAACTGTTGTACGGGATTTTGATGTGACGTTCACTTTAGCTGATGGCAGTACAGTAACAGAGCAGATTCGCGGGAATCATCAACGGTTGGTGCGGATCCCTTGCGCTAAGACTATCCGAGCAGTCCGAGTAACTCTTTTGGAAACCTGGGGAGTTGCGGAGTGTCACCTGTTTGCTTTTGATTTGATGGAAAAATGAGGAGGAACCTGATTGAAGCGGTCATATTCCCATAAATTGAACCTTCTGGCTACCCTTGATGCAGGGTACCTTCCCCAGCTCAATGTGATGCTGTATTCTCTGCTGCACAGTAATCCGGATGCGCAGGTGGAGCTTTATCTGCTTCATACCTCTCTGACAGAAGCTGACCTGGCTGATACCCGCCGCCTATTGGAGCCTGACCATCGGCTGGTTGCTATCCGCGCAGATGGCCTTGGCCTAGATGAAGCTCCGGTAACAGACCGGTATCCTAAAGAGATGTATTACCGTATTTTTGCAGCCAAGTTTCTCCCCAATGAGTTGGATCGGGTCCTTTATCTTGATCCGGATATCATCGTTAATGGTAGTTTGCAGGAACTTTATGAAACCCCTTTAGGGGATCATCTGTTTGCTGCGGCTACCCACATCAGAAAGCTGATGTATAAGCTGAATGCCCTCCGACTGGATTTGGACGAAGCAGGATTATATATTAATTCCGGGGTAATGGTAATGAATCTAGAACTGCTGCGCAGAGAGCAGAATGAAAATGAAGTTTTTCGATATATTGAAGAACATCGTAATAAGCTATTCCTTCCCGATCAGGATATTATCAGTGGTTTATATGGTTCCCGGATTCTGGAACTGGACCCATATCGCTACAATATGACGGAGCGTCTGTTTGCCCTACGGCCTCAAACAGAAGCGTGGCTGGATCTGCAGTGGGTGCGGGAACACTCTGCGATTATTCATTACTGCGGCAGGAATAAACCTTGGAAAAATGGCTATGCGGGTCGACTGGATGTGTTCTACAAGGAAGCAGAGGCGGGTTTAAAGTCTTTGCCAGCAGCTGGAAAAGGATAAGCGGGCAGTAAGGTGATTTTTTGCCCTTTTGGATTAAATTTGACTAATTCCTTTTGATGTACGCAACAGATACTGGAAATTTTGCCACATATTTTACAGAAGCCATTACCTATGCGAATCGGAGGGAAAAACAATGAAAAAGCAGCGAATTTTTGCCGGCCTGTGGGCAGCTGTACTTTTGTGTGCGGTCCTGCTGACAGCAGGCTGCGGCAGCGAAGAGATCCTAGCCTCCCAGGCGGCCCAGGACTCCTGGGGGATTTGTCTGGCGGCGGAAGATCCCACACCCACCGGTGCGACGATCCGGTGTGTCCAGAACGGCGGTTCGCCCGACGGAGAGCTGACTTACGGCAGCCCCTTCTTCCTTGAGCGGCTGGAAGGAGATCAGTGGGAAGAGGTGAAAACCGTAGAACCCACTGCCTGGACGATGATAGGGTATACCCTGGAAATGGGTAGTTCCCATAAGTGGGAAGTTAGATGGGAGAGTATTTACGGCGAACTTTTGCCTGGAAATTATCGCTTCTGTAAAGAGTTTTTGGCTTATAGAGGGCCTGGCGATTATGACAAACGGGTCTATTATGCTGAATTTGAGGTGCCTGAGGAATAGCATGCATGCAAAAAGGACGTCGCAGGTTTTATCCTGCGGCGTCCTTTTTAGAATCAGTCGTTTAAAAGGCTGAGGGTGATTTCGTATTTTGAATCGGTTGCAAACTTGTCCGGCGCCTCCTGCTTGTACTTCTGGACAGCAGCGGTAGATTTCGCCACAGGCTGAAGGGTACCTGCACCGGCAACACAACCCCCAGGACAGCCCATTCCTTCCAGCAGGTATCCGTTAAACTTTCCTGCTCGGGCAAGGGTCAGCATTTTGCGGCACTCATGCAGCCCTTGAGCAGACTGAATCTTTACCTCCCGGGTAGGATCTATCTTTTTAACAGCATCCGCTACAGCTTGTGCAACACCTCCGCTGACAGCAAAACCGCGTCCGGCGGCGGTTGCTTCTTCTAATGGCGCGCCAGCCTCAACGTCCTCAAAGTGGACATCCTTTGCTTCGAACATTCCCATTAGTTCCTCAAAGGTCAGCACAAAGTCTACATCAGAACGGATAGACCGGCGGGAAGCTTCCAGCTTTTTGGCAGAACAAGGCCCTATAAACGCTACTTTACAGTTTTTATGTTCCTTTTTCATCAGCCGTGCTGTCAGCACCATGGGGGTCAAAGCCATGGAGATATACGGAGCCAAGTCGGGAAACAGCTTCTTTGCCATCACAGACCAAGACGGGCAGCAGGAAGTTGCCATAAACGG
>CALXBD010000048.1 GCA_944386445.1 uncultured Clostridia bacterium | reverse complement strand
TATAACCGCAAACGGATTCACAGTGCTATCGGCTATATGACGCCGCAGCAAAGGGAGGATGAGGAACTAAAAAAATCAGCATAATATTTCAACTTTTTTTGTCCAAAGTATTGACATAGGTCCAATCCACTGCTGGAGGTAATTTGAATATGTAAGGGGCTGCAAGACGAATTCCGCAACATCGATCATCATTCCAAACAAAATTGCCGCCGGAAACTGCAGTAACTGAAACCAATCATACTGTCTTCGCAAAATTGCAATTTGGATCAAGACAAAAATAAAATTCATAATGATTGTGGTTTGACCAACGGTTAATCCGGATATTTCAGAGGTTACATAAGGAACGCTGGAAATCGGGGATGTACCAAGAGCTGCTTTAATCGAAAATGCGACCCCAAAGGCCATGATAGATAGCCCCAAGCACAAAAAAATTAATCTTTTTACAAGATGATCCCAGGTTCTTTTTTGATTTTCCATAGTTTATGCCTTCTTCGTTTCTGATTCTGTTTGCACTTTATTGTAAAAATGTGAATATCACATTTTTCTTGAAAATAGTTGTATTCCGTAGTAAACTTTTATATATAAGAAACACGAAATTGCTTTCATACATGATACTTTTATTGGAATTTTTGAGATGATGATGGAGGGACCCTATGCGATCTATAAAACGCAGTTTCAGATTCTTTCGTAAAATGATACTGGGCCTTTTCTCTATTATTTTGTTGGCTACTTTAATTGCTGCTGCATTACTAGGCAACGAAACGGCTGTCCCTGAAAATGAATTTGCGAGAAAGGTAGTTATTCGCCAGTACAGTATGTCCTTTGTTTGTGCGGCGACAAGGTAATTGCAATGTTAAACATCATAGAAGTCGATGATTTTATGCATCCCGCACTAGACGCTTTTGCCCGGCTTACGGAAGCGCAGCTGCGAAATCGTCTGGAACCCGAAAAAGGGATTTTTATTGCAGAAAGTCCCAAAGTAATTCAATGTGCTCTGAACAGTGGATATCAGCCGGTGTCCTTTTTGATGGAGCGCAGACAAATTGAAGGACAGGCTCGAAAAATCCTTGAACAGTGCAGCAATGTCCCCATCTATACGGCTGACAGACCGGTATTGGAGAAGCTGACGGGTTATACTTTGACCCGGGGCGTGTTGTGTGCTATGCAGCGGCCTAAGCTGCCGGCTGTCGAAGCTGTATGCGCAAATGCGCACCGGATTGCTGTTTTGGAAAATATCGCGGATGCGACAAACGTAGGTGCAATTATCCGCTCCGCGGCAGCACTGAATATGGATGCGGTGTTGATAACGCCGACTTGTTGTGATCCCTTCAATCGGAGGGCGATTCGTGTCAGTATGGGAACCGTTTTCCAGGTTCCGTGGACGCAAATTGGCGTCTCTCCCGACGATTGGCCGCAGCCGGGAATTGAATGGCTGCACCGGCTTGGATTTAAGACTGCAGCAATGGCCTTGTGCGACAATTCGGTTAGCATTGATGATCCACAGCTTTTGTCAGAAGAAAGGATTGCAGTTGTGCTTGGTGCAGAGGGCGATGGACTCTCTCCACACACAATTGCAGCATGTGACTATACTGTTCGGATCCCTATGGCACATGGGGTGGATTCCCTTAATGTCGCCGCCGCAAGTGCAGTCGCTTTTTGGCAATTGAGAGCAAAATGAGACTACTTGTAAATATGGAGAATTATACGGCAATTAATCGAAGCAGCGGTATTCTTCCTGTGTTTCCGGCATTTTGAATGGGTAAAATCCCTTAGACCGGAGCCAGAAGCGCAACCGTATTTGCCGGAAAGGGTCGGGAGAAATATGACACATAAGTGGAAGGAATATGTGGGAGACAGAAGCTTTTATGCTACGATTTTGAAAATTGCAATCCCGGTATCGCTCCAGCAGCTGATTACGGTGGGAATCAATCTGATGGATACGATCATGCTCAGCAGCATGGGAGATGCTCAGCTTTCCGCTTCCTCTCAGGCAAGCCAGTTCATTAATCTTTTTCAGATCTTCTGCATGGGAATCGGAATGGGCGCGTCAGTGTTGACCGCACGTTTCTGGGGAATGCAGGATAAAAACAGTCTGCGCAAGGCCATCACCATTATGGTGCGTATTGTGCTGGCTTTTGCGACGGCCTTTTTTTTGGCAACTCTTTTCTTTCCGGAAATGATCATGAGAATCTACACCACTAATTCTGTGACGATGGCCTACGGGGTTTCCTATTTGCAATGGATCCTGCCTACATATTATTGTATGGGATTGTCTCTGACCTGCACCATCATTTTGCGCAGCGTCGGGCAGGTGAAGATTCCTCTGTTCAGTTCAGTGATTGCCTTTTTCATCAACGTTTTCTTCAACTGGGTGTTTATATTCGGCAATTTGGGAGCTCCACGCATGGAGATAGCAGGTGCTGCCTTGGGCACACTGATTGCGAGAATCTTTGAACTGCTATTTATATGCGGATTTTTCTTTTGGAAGGATCAGCGGATAGGATATCGGATCCGGCACCTGTTTCTGCCATGCCGGGATCTTACGCCGGAATACCTGCGAATCAGTATTCCGGTGCTGATCAGTGACGGCTTGCTGGCCTTTGGAAACAATTCGGTCGCTATGATTATGGGAAGAATCGGCGATACCTTTGTGGCTGCTAATTCCGTAACGATGGTGGTTCAGCAGTTAAGCTCCGTTCTGACGCAAGGGATTTCCAATGCCAGCGGTATTATCACAGGCCATACAATGGGGCGGGGAGAATACGATAAAGCGCAAAAACAAGGATATACTTTTTTATTTCTTGGCGGCTTAGTCGGCTGCGCTGCTGCTGTCGTGATTCTGATGATCCGAGGCCCCATTATTAACTATTACGAAGTGTCGCAGCAGGCAAAAGAAATCAGCTGGTCGCTTATGGATTCTATCAGCTTTATCATCATTTTTCAAGCCATGAACTCGATCCTTACGAAAGGAGTTCTCCGCGCCGGAGGCGACACAAAATTCCTTATGGCAGGAGATATTCTGTTTTTATGGGTGGCCTCCATTCCGCTGGGAGCGCTGGCCGGATTGGTTTGGCATTGGCCACCTTTCTGGATTTATTGCATGCTGAAAATAGATCAAATTTTGAAATGCGTTTGGTGCTTCTTCAGATTGAAAAGCAAAAAGTGGATGAAAAAAATTTCTGCAGCTCCTGCGGAAGACGCTTAGGGGATAAAAGATTATTTGAATGCCGGTATTTCTCAATTTGATTGGGTTGTATCCAGGTGGTATGATGCACAGCTTTATTAGGTCGGGAGCGGTTGGGGAATCGCTGAATATAGTTATTCAATGGACTGAATCTGGACGCAGCTCGCGTTTCCAGATTCAGTTTTCTGTTAAGTAGAAACCACTCGGTTTGAACTGCTTCAGAAAATGAGCAGTACATAGCAAATAAAACGCCTTATTTGAAAAAATGTAAAAAAGGCTTGACAATTTCGTTCTATTAGGATAGAATGAAATTGCGGCCATTCTATTGCAATAGAATCAATAAGGATGTGAGAATTTTGGATTGTAAGCTATTTGACAGTGAATTGAAGATCATGGAATTTTTGTGGGAAAACGGTGAGCAAAGTGCCCGGGAAATTGCTCAATATGCAGCGAAAACTGTGGGCTGGAGCAAAACTACTACCTACACGGTGCTGAAGAAGTGCGTGGATAAAGGGGCCATTGAGCGAAGGGAGCCTGGCTTTATGTGCCGTGCGTTGGTGAACCGGGAGGAAGTCCGGCGGGCGGAAACAGAGGAACTGATCGGCAGGCTGTATGGCGGTTCCGCAGATCTTCTGGTGGCATCGCTGCTGGACGGGAAAAGGCTTACCAAAGAGGAGATTGCCCGGTTGAAAGAGCGGATTCGGGAGCTGGAATGAGGTGACGGCATGAATTTGCTTCTCTTAAGTTTATCCGGCGGTGTTTTGATTCTGTTTATTCTGGTGTTGAGACTGTTTCTGGGCGGCAGGATTCCCCATAGGACTTTTTCTATTCTGTGGAAGTTAGCAGTATTACGGCTGTTTTTGCCGGTTTCCATACCGATTGCATGGAGCAGCTCGATACCGGAGCAACTGTCCGGCGAGACGGTTCCGGATTTTATTCCGAAAATTCCCTTGAACATCATTCCTGGAGGCGCTGTTAGCGAAGCATCTCCGGTCGTGGAGCCGGCTGCGGAAGCGGCAGGCAGCATACCGGTTTTGATGTTGGTCTGGGCTGCCGGAGCGATTCTGCTGGCACTTTTTCTTCTGGGGGGACATTTGAAAAACCGTTTGGCGTATCGGACCGCGTTGCCTTTTCCAGCGGAAAAGATAAAAGAATGGCAGCACAGCCATCCGCTTTGGAGAAAAATACGGGTCCGGTCCCTAGAAGCTCTTGGCTCTCCGCTTACCTATGGTATTTTCCGACCTGTAATCCTTCTTCCATCAAGGATTGAAGATGATCTTTTGCCTTTTGTATTGACCCATGAGTATATTCACATCCGCCGTCTGGATGTCGCTTTCAAGTGGCTGATGGCCGCTGCACTTTGTTTACACTGGTTTAATCCGTTGGTCTGGCTTCTGTGCGTATTCGCGGGGCGGGACCTAGAAATCAGCTGCGACGAGGCAGTGATTGGGCGTTTGGGACGGCAATTCCGCAGCAAATATGCTTTGGCGTTGGTTCAGCTGGAGGAGAGACGTCTTTTTCTGTTGTCCACCGCGTTTAACAAACACCTTACCGCAGAAAGGATTGAGAAGATTATGAAAAATACAAAGGCGTCTCCGTGGCGGATTTTAGCAGCAGTTATGGCGGTTGCGGCGGTATCTCTGGTGATCTCCGTTACCTGCCTGCGGCCGGAGCCTTCCGTTGCCGCTGAACAGGAAAATTCTATCCCACAGTCAACTGAATCCCAAATAGAGTCGGACCTGAAAGAAGAAAATTCTCTCCCGGGGGAAGAGGATACGGCTGAATCGGATATGACCTATGAGGAATCTGTGGTAGCACAGTGGAACAATGTTGTTACTGCGGAGGCGGATTGGAGCTTGGCAAGAGAACTTTGCGTATTTGTACTGGAACAGTATGGGCTGAGTGAAAGCAATCTTCCTTCTGATAACAATGACCTGACTGCAGCCATGACCGACGGCACTTTATTTGATAAAACCTTGGAGATGCTGTGTGCTTCGGCAGGAACTGCAGAGGATGACTTCTGCACGCGAGTGCAGCTTTCCATTGCCGCAGGGGATATTGTTCCCTGTCTGCGGGATCTGGGAAAGGCTACGCCGCAGACATCTGTTACGATGATTGCCGACACACTTTATCAGCAGATTTTGGCAGACTTTGAGTAAGATGCATTGAGCCGTTATCGTATCGCAGAAGAAAGCTGACAGCATCGGCGCTGCCTGTACGGGAAGAGACCGTACAGGCAGCGCCGATAATTTTTGTTGATGTAAACATATTGACAAAATAAGGTTTACATGATATTATGTAACCCGTTAGAATAGTATTGGTTTACATAGGAGGGAATAAAATGAATCAGCAGCGCTCTGTAAGCAAAAGCCGTCACCAGATTCGGTCTTTGGTATTGATTGCGATGTTCGCGGCGTTGACAGCTGTTCTTTCGCAGCTGGCAATACCGATGCCTTGGCTGGTACCAATCAGCTTGGGAAATCTGGCAGGTTTTCTGGCAGTGGGGCTTTTAAATTGGAAGGAAGCAGCAGCTAGTCAAGTGGTATGGATTATGCTGGGGATGGTGGGAGCTCCCGTTTATTCCGGATTTGGAAGTCTCAGCAGATTGACCGGACCTACGGGGGGATATATCATCGGATATGCGGTGTGCGCGTTAGCAGCAGGCCTGATATTGACTCGGAGCAGGTATCGTTTTTGGGAAATGGCAGCAGCTATGGCAGTGGGACTGGTTCTGTGTTATGCTCTTGGGACAGTCTGGTATATGGTGTTGATGAAGGTTTCATTGGGCGGGGCATTGATGTCCTGTGTTGTGCCGTATCTCCCGGGGGACGGAGTAAAAATCGCGCTCGCCGCATTGCTGGGAGTAAAATTGAGAGCACGCCTGCAGCGGATTGTTTGAACATTTCGACTTGCAATGAAAAATGCGGTATAGCTGATCTACTGCTGTACCGCGTTTTGCTGTGTATTGAATTTAGGAGTGCAGATCTTAGCTTTCAGGGTGGTTGCATGGTTTAGACTTGGTTTGCCTGGAAATACACTGGCTACATCCGGTGCAGCCAGTACATCCATGGCATCCGCCGTTCCTTTTTTTCCTGCGGCGCGAAGATACGATACTGAAACCCAGCGCAGCAGCTAAAAGTATCAGAATTACAATATCGGCAGGGGACATAGCGGCTCCTTTCTAGAGAAGGAAAAGGGAACCGATCTGGTATACAGCCAAGGCAACCAGATAGGCGGCAACGGTTTGATACGCAGCTGTGAAGATAGCGCTCTTTGTAGAACCGAGTTCGCGGCGGCTGGCGGCAAAGGCTGCCACACAGGGCATATAAAGCACCGTAAAAACGAGGAACGAAAATGCGCTCAGCGGAGAGAAAATTGTGCTTAAAGCAGCAGCAAGATCCGCGTCAGTAGCGGCGCCTGTCAGGACTGTAAAGGTACTGACAACCGTTTCCTTGGCAGTAACGCCTGTAATCAAAGCAGTAGAAGCTCTCCAATCGTTGAATCCCAGTGGAACAAAAATCGGGGCGATCAGGGATCCCAAGCCTGCCAGGATACTCTCGGAGCTGTCTGCCACCATGTTGAAGCGAATGTCAAAGCTCTGGAGAAACCAAATGACGATGGAAGCCATAAAAATAATGGTAAAAGCCCGATGGAGGAAATCCTTAGCTTTTTCCCACATCAACAGCAGGACGCTCTTAGGAGCCGGAATCCGGTAAGCGGGCAACTCCATCACAAAGGGGACGGGGTTACCGCGGAACACGGTTCCTTTCAGCAGTAAGCCTGACAAAACCGCTACGATCATACCGATCACGTAAACAGAAATCATAACCAGCGCTCTGTGAGTGGGGAAGAAGGCCATGATAATCATGCCGTAAATAGGCAGTTTAGCACTGCAGGACATGAAGGGCGTCAGGAGAATTGTCATTTTTCGATCCCGCTCACTGGAAAGCGTTCTGGCAGACATAATGGCCGGGACGCTGCATCCAAACCCAATCAGCATAGGAACAAAAGACCGACCGGACAAACCGATTTTGCGCAGGAGCTTATCCATTACAAAAGCGACCCTTGCCATATATCCGCTGTCTTCCAGCATGGAGAGGAAGAAAAACAGCAGCACAATGATGGGCAGGAACGACAAAACACTACCGACACCGGCACAGACGCCATTTACAATCAGGCTGCGGATCCAGTAGCTTGCGCCTACAGAAACCATCAGATCACTTAAAGCATTGGTGCCGGCCTTGATCGCCTGATCGAGTAGGTTCTGAAGAGGTTCTCCCAACACAGTAAAGGTCAGCCAGAAAATAATCAGCATGATACCGAGGAAAATCGGGATTCCCAGCCATTTATTTGTTAAAATCCGGTCGATGCGTTCCGAACGGACCTGTTCTCTGGTTTCCTGATGTTTGGTAACACACGCGGCACAGGCCTTTTCAATAAATGTATATCGCATATCTGCCAAAGCGGCTTCCCGGTCAGTACCCAACTCATTTTGCATATCCTCGATGATATGTTCAATGATATGTTTTTGGTCTTCATCCAGATTTAGCAGCTTTTGGGTTGGCTCATCGCCTTCCACCAGTTTGGTGGCGGCAAATCTTAATGGAAGTCCGGCTTCTGCGGCCTGGTCCACTACAATATGTGCGATTGCATGGATCGCCTTATGGACCTCGCCTTCACAGAAGTCATATTTTTGCGGAGTTCGCTTTTCAGAAGCGACTTTGATTGCCACATCGATCAAATCATTGATACCTTCATTTTTCCCCGCGGAAATTGGAACAACGGGGACCCCCAGCTGATCAGAAAGCTTTTGCACATCGATAGAATTGCCGCTGGCACGGACCTCATCCATCATATTCAGGGCGACCACCATAGGAATCCCCAACTCGATCAGCTGGAGTGACAAATAGAGGTTCCGTTCGATATTAGTGGCGTCGACGATATTGATAATCCCGTTGGGATGTTCATTCAACACGAAATCCCGCGTGACGATTTCTTCAGAAGTATAAGGAGAAAGCGAATAGATGCCCGGGAGGTCCACCACTGTAGCATCGGGTCGTTTTTTGATAGGGCCTTCTTTTTTCTCCACTGTAACGCCGGGAAAATTTCCCACATGTTGATTACTGCCGGTGAGACGGTTGAAAAGAGTTGTTTTGCCGCTGTTTTGGTTTCCGGCCAGCGCGAAGAGCAGCTTCATAGCTGAGTCCGTCCTTTCTGTACAGGTTTATGCCAAGGTGCCGTCCTTGATTTCAATTTTTGCTGCGTCTTCCTTCCGGATAGTAAGTACATAACTCCGCAGGAACAGCTCAATTGGATCTCCCATGGGAGCCACTTTCCGGACAGTTACCCGTGTATTAGGGGTAAGCCCCATATCCAGCAGTCTTCTGCGGAGGGCGCCTTCGCCTCCGACGACAGAAATAATTCCGCTGTGACCTGGTTTAACCTGGTCGAGTGTCATATTGGTTCTCCTTCCCGCGGCAGGACACCGCGACGATTTGTTAGCATAGGCTTACATTTATTATAGGCTAATTTTCTCCTGCTGTCAACGGAGCCATTCAGGTTGTGCTGACAATTTGTGTAGGATTACAATAGATATTGGACAGCAGAATAAAAAAGTAGAAGGATGAGGCCATATCGGTTATAGTTGAGTTGCGACACTTAACATACCGAGAAAGGAGCCATCCTTCATGAGTAAAAGT
>CALXBD010000047.1 GCA_944386445.1 uncultured Clostridia bacterium | reverse complement strand
TCACTAGACGACTTCGCAAAACAGCTTGCTATCCACAACCGTCGCTCCAACAATTTCCCTATGAGGCCCCTCCATTGGCTTTCTCCTTTAGAGTTCTCTGTCCAATATCTTTGACAATCCTACACGGGGCTATTTGTGTTGTCTTTTTTTCAAAATCTGGTCGGCGGTTTCCGGGATGTTGGTTCGCCGCAGCAGATAGTCCACGCTGACGCCGTAAAAATCCGCCAGCGCACATAAAATTTCCGGGGGAATCATCCGCCCGCCTGTTTCGTAATAGGAATAGGTGCGCTGCGGAATGTGAATAGCTTCCCCTACGGCCCTCTGGGACAGGTCATGATCCTCACGCAGGTCACGAATACGAGTTTCCATATAATATCACCCATTAGTAGTATGTCTTAGCTCAAAATGATCTATTGACAAACAGATCGTTTTGTTCTAATCTTTACATTGGGGTGATAAAAATGCCGGATTATCAGAAAATGTATATGAAACTGTTCAATAAAGTGACCGATATGATCGAGGAACTGATAGAGGTGCAGCGGCTGGTAGAAGATATTTATCTGGAATCTTCGGAAAGTGAACAGATTTGGCTGGAGAGCGGGCAGGAATTTTCTAAAACCATAGATATTGCAAAATGGGCCAAGGACAGGTATAATAGGAATGTTGAAGATTCTCAAGGAGACCCTGGAAAGGAGTTTGCTTTCATGTATCAGATTGTAAAGAAGGAGCACCTCAACCCCACCGTCGGAAAGATGGTCGTTGAAGCGCCCCTGATTGCAAAAAAGGCCGAACCCGGCCAGTTTATCATCTTCCGTGCCAAGGAGGATTCCGAACGGATTCCGCTGACCATTGCGGACTATGACCGCGAGGCCGGAACCATTACCATTATTTATCAGATCGTAGGTGCCGGCACCATGGAGCTGGATTCCCTGAACGAAGGGGAGTGCATCCATGACTTTGTAGGCCCTCTGGGCACCGCCAGCCATCTGGATGGCCTGAAAAAGGTAGCAGTCGTTGGCGGCGGCGTAGGCTGCGCCATTGCGTATCCCGTTGCCAAAAAGCTCCATGAGCTGGGCGCAGAGGTACACGCGATAGTAGGCTTCCGCAACAAGGACTTGGTGATTCTCGAGGACGAGTTCAAAGCTGTATCGGATAAGCTCTGCATGATGACCGATGACGGCAGCTACGGCGAAAAAGGCGTGGTCACCGCCGCTCTGGAAAAGCTCATCAACGACGGCAACCAGTACGATGAAGTGATCGCCATTGGGCCGCTGATCATGATGAAGTTTGTCTGCCAGCTGACGAAAAAGTATAACATCAAGACGGTCGTTTCCATGAACCCCATTATGATTGATGGTACCGGCATGTGCGGCGGCTGCCGCTTGACGGTAGGCGGGGAAACCAAGTTCGCCTGTGTGGACGGCCCGGATTTCGACGGACATCTGGTGGATTTCGACGAGGCGATGCACCGGGGAACCATGTATCGGGATTTCGAGCAGCATGCCCGGGAAGCCGAATGTAATCTTCTCAAAAAGGAGGTCAAATAAGATGGCATTTCAGCGCAATATGGATTTGAAAAAATGCCCCATGCCTTCCCAGGACCCCAACGTCCGGAACCATAACTTTGATGAGGTTGCTTTGGGCTATACTTATGATATGGCAGTCAGCGAAGCCCGCCGCTGCTTGAACTGCAAAAATAAACCCTGTGTTTCCGCGTGTCCCGTAGCCATTGACATCCCTGCTTTCATCGAGCGGGTCACCAATGAGGACATGGAGGGTGCTTTTGAGATCATCTCCCGTTCCAGCTCCCTGCCCGCAGTTTGCGGACGGGTATGCCCTCAGGAGAATCAGTGCGAAGGTAAATGCGTCCGGGGCATCAAGGGCGAACCGGTAGGAATCGGCCGTCTGGAACGGTTTGTCGCCGACTGGCATCGGGAACATTCCAAAGAGGCTCCTAAAATGCCCGTTCAGAACGGACATAAGGTTGCCATCATCGGCGCCGGTCCTTCTGGCCTGACCGCTGCCGGTGATCTGGCAAAGATGGGCTACAAGGTCACTGTTTTTGAGGCGCTCCACTTGGCTGGCGGTGTGCTGGTTTACGGCATCCCGGAATTCCGTCTGCCCAAGGCCATCGTCCAGCAGGAAATCGATAACCTGAAAGCCATCGGCGTGGATATCGAGACCAATATGGTCATCGGAAAGATCCTCACCATCGACGAGCTGTTCGAAATGGGCTATGAGGCCATTTTTGTAGGCTCCGGTGCCGGTCTGCCCCGGTTTATGGGAATTCCCGGCGAGAGCCTCAAGGGTGTCTACTCCGCTAACGAATATCTGACCCGTATCAATTTGATGAAGGCTTATCGTCCGGATTCTCATACTCCGATCAAGCACTCCAAGAATGTGGCAGTCGTCGGCGGCGGAAACGTGGCCATGGATGCTGCTCGCTGCGCCAAGAGAATGGGCGCTGAAAATGTATACATCGTCTACCGCCGGGGCATGGAAGAGCTTCCTGCCCGAAAGGAAGAAGTCGAGCACGCCATGGAGGAGGGCATTATCTTCAAGACCCTTACCAATCCCGTGGAAGTGCTGGGCGATGCCGACGGTATGGTCCGCGGTATGAAGTGTGTGGAAATGGAACTGGGTGAACCGGATGCTTCTGGCCGTCGCCGTCCTATCGTAAAGGAAGGCAGTGAATTTGAGCTGGAATGTGACACCATGATTATGTCCATCGGCACCAGTCCCAATCCGCTGATTCGTTCCACAACGCCCGGATTGGATGCCAATAAGCACGGCTGCATTATCACCGAGGAAGAAACCGGACTGACTTCCCGTAAAGGCGTTTACGCCGGCGGCGATGCCGTTACCGGCGCTGCGACGGTTATCCTGGCCATCGGTGCAGGCAAACAGGCTGCCAAAGCCATTGACGAGTATATTAAGAGCAAATAAAAGTGTCGCTGCCGGACCATTCACTGGATGGTCCGGCAGTTTTGCGTTTCGACAGAGAACGGACGGCTTATGCCGTATGGAAAACCCCAGGCGTGGGTTTTCCACGCCTTTCCCGCGCTTTCTTGTCATAAGAAGATTTCGCCTTCTGCGAAAGGTGAGAAGGGGCGCTGCTCCCTTCACCCCCCGCGATTTTTTGAAAAAAATCGAATAAAACTTTTAATTTCGCTTCTGCCTGCCGCTGCACTCCAAAAGTAAACCGTTCTTTCCAATCCGCAATGTCCGGATTTCACCCTTGAAAAACATCTGAAAACCGTGTATGATAATAGGGACAATTATAAGGAGGGCAATTGACCTGCATCTGTAGCTGCCAGCTGGATCACATCTAATTCCAGCCCCTGGCTGCGGGCGTATCGAATCGTATAACCGGTACCGCCGGATTCTCCTCTGCAGACCCCGATCAGTCGGGAGGCATGATCCACCAGATAGCGGTTTCGCTCCTGAAAGCAGCCTCGCACATAGTGATCGGAGATGGTAACCACATTGCTGCAATACCGCAGAAGCCTGCGATGCCGGATCTCCCATTCCGGCTCCCAGTTCTGGGCTTGCTGGGGAAACGGTATGACCGCTACCAGCTTTAGATTGCGGAAAGGTTCCCACAGTCCTGCAACAATTTCTCCGGCCCAGATGTCTACTCCGCGGGCCATGCCGCATAAATAAGTGGTATAGCCCTGATCTACAGCGGTCAGGATCCGCAGCTGAAGTTCGTGCTTCAGGGCATCAATAGCAGGGTCTTCTTCCCGAAACGGCATACAGATTTTTTCCGGCCGATGGCCTGTGAAACAAACGGTAGTTTCCCGATTCAAGAGAAAGTCCCTCCCCTTTTTAGAATAATTGTTCTGGTCTGTATTTCCTATTATACGATATTATTCGAACAAGTTGTTACGATTTTGTGAATTTTTAAACGTTTGTTTGAAAGGTTGCGGCAATACATGGATTTTTTAAGAAGAACCTGGGCGGAAATCAATTTGGACTGTCTTTGCGAGAACGCACGGGCAGTAAAAAAATGTCTTTCTGATCGTACGGAAATGATGGCAGTTGTAAAGGCTGACGCATACGGTCATGGTGACCGTATGGTATCTCGGGAGCTGGAAGGGCTTGGCGTCCGGCGGTTTGGGGTTTCCAATCTGGAAGAAGCGGCGGGCTTGCGGAGCGCGGGAATCAACGGAGAAATTTTGATTTTTGGCGTGACACCGCCGGGGTTTGCAAAAGATTTGGCTGAATATCGGGTGGCGCAGGCCATTCTCAATCTGGAATATGCAAAGGAATTGAGCGCCGCGGCACAGGCTGCGGATGTCTGTGTAGAAGGGCATCTGAAGCTGGATACGGGAATGGGACGGATCGGTTTTGTAGCGGGAAGGCCGTCCGGGTCGATCCCGGTGCTGCTGGAAGCCTGCCATTTGCCGGGGCTTCGGATTACCGGGGCGTTTTCGCATTTTTCGTCCTCAGATGATGTTTCAGAAGAGGGGATCGCGTATACCCGGGAGCAGTACCGCCGGTTCCGGGATACACTGGATGGCCTGGCGGCTGCCGGATACCCCATTCCTTTTGCCCACCTGCAGAATTCCGCCGGAATCGTCAGCTATCCGGAGTACCAGTTTGACGGGGCAAGAGCCGGGATCATCCTTTATGGGCAGCCGTTGGATTTCCTGCCCGGACATGATATTGCGCTGAAACCGGTCATGAGCCTGCGTTCTACGGTGGCTATGGTGAAAGAGATCTCCGCCGGGGACTGTATCAGCTATTCCCGCACCTTTCGGGCAGAGCACCCTATGCGGATCGCCACGGTCCCTGTGGGATATGCCGACGGCTATCTGCGGGCCTTCTCCAATAAGGCAGATGTCATTATCCGGGGAAAGCGCGCCCGTGTGGTGGGGAATGTCTGCATGGATCAGATGATGGTGGACGTCAGCGGCATTGACGGCGTACAGGAAGGTGACCTGGTGACCCTGGCCGGCCGGGACGGGAATGAGGAAATCACTTTCGGTGAGTTGGCCGCGCTGGCGGGAACCATTCACTATGAATTGCTTTGCCTGGTTGGAAAACGGGTCCCGAGAATGTATCTCAAAGACGGAAAAGTAGTCAAAATTCTGGACTTTAATCGGGTGTGAAAATGAATTTGTTTGAATTGCCTCCTGCTTGCGGCGAAGAGGTCACGGATGTTTTATGGGAAAACGGAACCCTTCGGGTAGAACGGATCGTTTCCCGGGGGGATGTTTCCCCTGACGGGTTCTGGTACGACCAGGATGAGGATGAGTGGGTGTCGGTACTGCAGGGGAGCGCTGCGTTGGAATTCCCCGAAGGTAGGGAAGAATTAAATCCGGGGGATACGGTATTTCTGCCGGCGCATCGGCGGCATAGGGTGGCTTTTACCAGTACGGAGCCGCCCTGTATTTGGCTGTGCGTTTTTGGAAAGAAGGGGCAGAAATGAAAATTCTGGTGGATGCCGATGCCTGCCCGGTCAAGGAAATTATTCTGCGGGAGGCAAAAGCCCGGGAAATTCCGGTTGTGATGGTCATCGATACCAGCCATGAGCTTCACGACGGCTACAGCCAAGTGATCACTGTGGACAAAGGACCTGACAGCGCCGATTTCAAGCTCATCAGCTTGCTGGAAAAGGACGATGTGGTGGTTACCCAGGATTTTGGCGTGGCTGCTATGGCTATAGGAAAGGGCGCGGCGGCTTTGAACCAGAACGGCCTTATCTATACCAATGAAAATATGGACCGTTTACTGCTGGAGCGGCATCTGAACCGGAAGGTTCGCCGTGGCGGCGGGCGGGTCTCCGGCCCCAGGAAACGGACCGCGCAGGATGACGAAGCGTTTGAGGCAGCGCTGAAAGCAGTCTTGAGTAAAGGCTGACACGGCGAAAACTTTCAATTTTACCTGTCATAGCGTTTGTTTGTGTAAATACTCCGTGGTAAGCGACAAAATGCTCCAATCCGCCATTTTGCTTTGCAAAATGTGCGGCGATTCTTTTTGTCCTGATAGTTCGCGCCCGGAGCGCGAAGGGACAGGATTCCGCACTCTGCGGAGTGCGGCCAAGGGCTCTGCCCTCTGGACACCCGCAAGCTTTTGAAAAACCTTGACCAAAACTTTTAATCTTGCCTACCATGACGTTTGCAAAAAATTGAAAGCTTTACTCAATTTTTTTCGAAAAATTGCGGGGGTGAAGGGGGCAGCGCCCCTTCTCGCTCGTCGCAGCGAGCGAAATCTTTATGATAAAAGAGCGCGGGAAAGGTGTGGAAAACCCACGCCTGGGGTTTTCCATACGGCGTAGCCGTCCGTTTCCACATAAACGTCAAACTGCCGGACCATCCAGTGAATGGTCCGGCAGCGGTACTTTATATGCCTGTTTCGCTTCTTCTTTTATTGAAGGAATTTTTAAATTTTTCGCCAAAAATCATAAAAATATTGAATATATATATATAAAACTATTGACTTTTTAAAAATAAATATTATAATAAAGTTGCTTAGCTAGGCATACACTGAAATCTGTAAAAAGGAGTTGAAGCGCATGAAAAAACGTTCCATCCTTTCTTTACTGATAGTCTGCGTTTTGATGATGGCCTTTGCCACCCCGCTGCTGGTATCGGCATCGAGTATGGAAAGGTCCGTATGCTCCCATCCTGACTGCGAATCCCGTACAAGGTTTGAGTATGCTATGGATTCGGAAACCTGTCATCAGCGCTCCAGCATCTTTGACAAGTATTGTACCGTATGCAATGCATTATTGTCGGTACTTTCCATGCCTTACCGTTCTGAGGAACACAGCCTTTCTTTTTGTGAGGAAAAAAGCTATCATATGGGGACAACCCATGTCTGGGCCTATCAGTGCCCCTGCGGGTATACTATTTTCACAGAGGTCAGTTGTTACGGTTCGCCCTGCAGCAGCCGCCCCCGGGAAGGAATCCTCTCCCCCGAGGATTTTGAGCCGTGCAAGCATACGGAAACCAGAAAGGAAAAATACCAGGAGGACAATTGCTTTGTAACGGATATCTACTGTGCCCAATGTGACACATTAGTTGAAAAAGCTGAGTATTATCCCAGTCATTAGCCTTCCTGAGAATAGCAAGTCAACCTTTCCTGCCTGCCGGGAAAGGTCTTTCTTTTTTTAAAAAGTTGAAAAAATTTTAGGGTTATGCTATGATAGTAACATTATATTGCGGGAAAAGAGGTGACGGCTACGCGGACAGATCCACAGGAGATTTTGCAGGCGGCAAAAGACCCAAAGGCTTTGGAACAGCTTATCGTACAGTACCGGCCTTTTATTTTGCGGGAAGCCGGTATCGCCTGCCGCCGTTACCTTACGGAAGAAGACGACGAATGGTCTATCGCATTGAACGCCTTTTCTCAGGCCGTTGCGGATTATACCCCGGACAAAGGGGGATTTCCTGCCTTTGCCCGGCTGATTATCAGACGGCGTCTCATCGATTACTACCGCAGCCAGAAAAAATTTCAGGCCGAGATTCCGGCATCGCATGCCTTTTCCGACCCTGATCCCGATGCCGAACCGGACCCTCTGGCAGCGGAGGTGGCAGAACACCTCTCCGAGCAGCCGGCGGAAAATCCTCTGCCGGAGGAGATAAGGGAAGCAAATGCCTTGTTTGTGGGGTATGGATTTACCTTTATGGATTTGGCAGACTGTTCCCCAAAAGCCGAAAAAACCCGCGCAGCCTGCGCCCGTGCAGTCCGATATATGCTGGTAAACCCCGTCCTTATCAGTGAAATGAGACGGACCAGACAGCTTCCTATAAAAATTTTAGAAAAAAATGCGGAGGTACCCCGAAAAATTTTGGAGCGCCACCGAAAATATTTAATAGCGGCAGCGGAGATCCTGACGGGAAATTTCCCGGGACTCGCCGCATACCTACGCTTTGTAAAGGAGGAAGGATTCCGATGAAAGCGGTAATCGTCGGAGTGCGGGGCCGTTATGCCGCCGCCCTGACAGAGGATGGCCGCGTCACCCGGATCCGGAATCGGGGGTATTCCCTGGGCCAACAAATAGATAAAACGGCCCTGCAGGAAGTTTCCCCTCTCAAAAAGGCAGCCGGATGGGCAGCAGCTGCGGCAGCTGCCATAGCGGTCTGTGCGGGAGGCGCGTATATGTATGTATCGCCTTACGCCTATGTCAGCCTGGATGTGAACCCGGCAGTAGAATACGTTCTGAACCGGTTTGACCGGGTGATTCGTGTCTATGCGATTAATGATGATGCAAGCCGAATCCTGGAAGGTGTTCAGCTGACAAATAAATCCATTGATGCGGCAGTGCGGGAAACTTTAAACTGTATTGCATCTTCTGGATATTTTGAGGATACAAAGCCAAACGACCTTTTGATCGGCACATCCTGTCAGAATGAACAAGCGTCGGAAAAGCTGGCGCTGCGCCTGGAACAAAGTGCGCAGGAAGAGACCGGCAGCCTGAACGCAGAGGTGAAAGTTCAAACCGTCACCGTCTCACAGGATCGTGTGCAGGAAGCCAAAAATCTGGGCGTTACTCCCGGTAAACTGGGCCTGGTGGAGCAGCTGAAGGAATCTGTAGAAGATCCGGACAGCATCGACATCCAAGAATGGGTCAGTCAGCCGGTAGGGGAAATTTTGGACGAAATACAGGCTTCTGAGGAGAAAGGTCCGCCGCAGACGTCATCCGGGGATTCCGAAAGCAGCTCGCTGGAATCGGAACCCGGAGAAAACAGTACAGGAATCTCTTCGGAAACAATTCCTGAAAGTGCGGAGCCGTCAGTAGAACCGTCACAGCCGGAAGAAAGTCTGTGGGAGGAGTCTTCAGAGATGGAAGAGTCCTCGGCAGAGTCTTCCGACGGAACTTCGGAGCTCGCGGACGTGAGCGAGCCGAAAGGGAAACCTGTTGACAAACAGAAAAATCCTGAAAAACGAAAGGAGGGCATGGACGGCCCGGCCAGCAAAAGTGCTGAAGACACTGCTTCTGTGCCGGCTCAATGAGCGAAGAACTGCAAAGTTGGGGGCAGTTTGACGCTGCTGGAAATGAACTTGGAATAGAAGGCGCCGGATATTTTGTCCGGCGCCTTTGTGCTGTTACGGAACCGGTGGGAAGAATCACAAGGCTGAAAATCGGAAATTCATCCTAAAAATGCAAATATATGAAAAGAATCTCCGAAGAAAACATGATATGATATGGATAACAAAATGCCAAAAGGGGGATTTGACCCATGAATGTAAAACAATGGCTGAATGACTGGCGGGATGCGCCAGTGAAAAAGACGATGCCCGTTCTTTCGTTTCCCTGCGTGCAGCTGACAGGAGTCACTGTCCGGCAGTTGGTTTCGGACAGCGAGCTTCAGGCAAAAGGTATGAAGGCAGTTGCCGACCGGGTGGATTCCGCAGCAGCAGTCAGTATGATGGATTTGTCTGTGGAAGCTGAAGCCTTTGGCTGCACCATCCGTTTTTCCGATGACGAGGTGCCTACCGTTACCGGACAGCTGTTGGAAACTCCAGAAGATGCCGAAGCGCGTCAGAACCCGGAGGGGGGGGCGGCACGTGCCGGGGTTTACATTGACGCAATGCGGAAAGCTTGTGCCCTGATTACTGATCGCCCGGTATTTGCCGGTGTAATCGGTCCGTTTTCATTGGCCGGACGGCTGATGGATGTTACGGAGGCGCTGGTCAATTGCTATACGGAGCCTGAAATGGTCCATGCGGTCATGGAAAAAACAGTGGATTTTCTGATCCCCTATATTCGGGAATATCGGGAAGCCGGCGCTGCCGGTATCGTCATGGCGGAGCCGTTGACAGGAATGCTGTCTCCTGAGATGGCGGAAGAATTTTCCGAGCCTTATGTCCGTCGGATTATCGAGGCGGTTCAGACAGATGATTTTGCTGTCATTTACCATAACTGCGGCGATAATACCGTGCAGATGATCGACTCGATCCTTCGAACCGGTGCCGCTGCCTATCATTTCGGCAACGCGATTTCCATGGAAAATATGCTGCCCCATATCCCAAGTGATGTAATCGCAATGGGAAATATCGACCCTGCAGGGGAGTTTGCAGGCGGTACCCCAGAATCTATCCGCAAAGCAACACTGGACCTCATGACAGCGTGCTGCCCCAAGTATCCGAATTTTATTATTTCCTCCGGCTGCGATATCCCGCCTCACGCAAAATGGGAAAATATTGACGCGTATTTCAAAGCGGTCGCCGATTACTATCATAGCTAAAAGTGATGCCTCGGATGCAATAAACATCCGGGGCATTTTCTGAAGGTTTATACAAATTGATTCCGTTCGGGCCGGTATTGATACCCAATGGCTTTGAGCGTTTTTTCCAGCTGACTTCGGTCTAAATCCAATGCTTTGCACAAGTCATCCAGATCGGAATAAAAATCTCTCAGCTGGGTGTTGATATAGCTGAGAAGAATGACAGGGTCTTTGGGAATTTCCATTCAGTGCAAGCCTCCTTTTCATCAGAATACCATAAATTTCAAAGCTCTACAATAGAAAATCCATAAAAAAATGAAACTTTATCCTAAAAAAACGTAAGAAAATTGCCTTGTCCCCTTGACGCTTTTGGACAAATGAGTTACCATAAAAAAGATAGGGGGGGATTTTTATGTTGCTAAAAGAAATTAACCCGGTCAACTTTAAGCAGTTTGGTACACCTCTCAAATCAGTGGAAGCTTATCAGGATTTTAACCAGTCGGTCTACGAGGACGATAACCGGATCCGTTCCAGCTTGTGGCACTTTGAAAAGGAAGTCGTTTTGGAGCCTATCAGCGGCGTTGGGTTGCTTTTCGTCCGTACTCAGGACAGTATGATCCAAAAATTTGTGTTTGATCACCCGCTGTTAATTAATCCGGGGGTGCAATTCGCGCTGCTGCCGTATGAATGCAGACTCAGCTACCGGCTTTACTATCAGTCGCCGAAAATTATTACGCCTACCACCAATGTGCTCACTGGTCGGGGGTTTGTGCCGAATATCAATGTGCAGACCCTCTATACGGTTTTATATCAGGAAAAGGATAAACAGTTTAAGTTCCACGGAGAAGAGCATCCCTTCTGGGAACTGACCTATATCAATAAGGGAAGAATGATTTGTGAGGTGGATGATGTCACTTATCAGCTGGGACAGGGACAGATGATCTTTTTTGCTCCCCACCAGTTCCATGTGCAGCAATCTGACGGAAAGGCTCCCCTTTCTTTCCTTACTGTGACGTTTGACGGCGATATCGTCAGTCCAGACACCTTGGCAAATCGCGTGATTTATTGCGATGAGGCCTGTTTAAACATCATTCGGTCCATCATCCGTGAGGAACGGGACGGGCAGCTTTATGGAGATGATATGATCACCTGCGAACTTTCCCGGCTGATTATTACCGTGGTTCGAAATGTCCTTTCGGATGCGGTGGTAGTCAAAGTGCCTACTAAGCTGAAGGTTACGGTGGATAACAAATATATCAGCGAATGTGTGGATCTGATCCACCAGAATATTACGTCTACCATTACTCTGCCGTGGCTGGCCAAACAATTGAACCTCAGTTCTTCTTATCTGTCGAGCCTGTTCAAGCAGAAAGTGGGAAGAAGTATTTCCGAATATGTCCGGCTGGTGCGGCTGGAAAAGGTGAAGGAAATGATCGGGGAAGGTAAATACACCATCGCGCAGATTTCCTATATTATGGGATATTGCTCGCCGACATATTTGTCTACGGAATTCCGCAGGGAATTTGATATGTCTCCCAAGGAGTATGCTAAAATGATTGAATAAAGAAACTGCCCGTCTTAAGACGGGCAGTTTTTTATAGGGATACAGCCACTGGGAAAACTATATTTGGGGGAGCAGGAGAATTTTTAGAAATCCACCGGATAATGCGGATTTTGAAAGAGAAAATCTGTTTTTGTGGAAAAAAGGTGAAGGCCTTGAAAAGTGGTCAAATTTCAAAAACGGCGCATTTTCAAGGCTTTTTTCAAAAGTGCAAAATACAGAACGTAAAAAAATACAAAGAAATACAACTTTTCCACCAATTCCACAGGGTTATTCACAAATGGGGAGTGAAAACGGGGAAGTTTTTCTTCATTTTGGGGAATTCTTATCAAAAGCTAGAAAAACCGGGCCTTTTTCGCTAAGTTTTCAACATTTGACGTGTGGAAAATGTGAAAAGCCAGATCAAAAGTTTGCTACAATATCTTGTGGTCGCGTAACTTAAAAGTGTTTTTATAGAAGCGATTGATTTATAAGGAAAAATTTTATATAATAGAGAATAAAGAAAATTAAGCAGAGATTTTACCTGATTTTAAAAGAAAGAAGGAAATTCCCTATGCCGAAACGCGAGGATATCCACAAAATTCTTATCATCGGTTCCGGCCCGATCATCATCGGTCAGGCCTGCGAATTCGACTATTCCGGAACCCAGGCCTGTAAGGCCCTTCGGAAGCTGGGCTATGAGATCGTATTGGTCAACTCAAACCCGGCAACCATTATGACCGACCCCGGTACGGCGGATATAACCTATATCGAACCGCTGAATGTGGAACGGGTCAGCGAAATCATCCGTAAGGAACGCCCTGATGCGGTCCTGCCTAATCTGGGAGGGCAGTCCGGCCTGAACCTCTGCCTGGAACTTTGGAAGGCAGGCGTGCTGGATGAATATAATGTAAAGGTGATCGGCGTTAAGGTCGACGCCATCGAGCGGGGCGAGGACCGGATTGCCTTTAAGGAGACTATGGCCAGCCTGGGAATTGATATGCCGCGCAGCGCTCCCGCTTACTCGGTGGAGGAAGCTAAGAAAATCGTGGAGGAGTTGGGATATCCGGTGGTGATCCGTCCGGCCTTTACAATGGGCGGCGCCGGCGGCGGTCTCGTGCATAATGAGCAGGAACTGGAAATCATCGTCAGCCGGGGAATCCAGGCTTCCATCGTGGGACAGGTTCTGGTGGAAGAATCCATTCTAGGCTGGGAAGAACTGGAACTGGAAATCGTTCGGGACAGCAAGGGCCAGATGATCACCGTCTGCTTTATTGAAAATATCGACCCACTGGGCGTCCACACTGGAGACAGCTTTTGCGCCGCTCCCATGTTGACGATTTCCAAGGAGCTTCAGGCGCGGCTGCAGGAGCAGGCTATGCGGATCGTGGACTCCGTCGGCGTTATCGGAGGAACCAACGTCCAGTTTGCCCATGACCCCGTTTCCGACCGGATCGTGGTCATCGAAATCAATCCCCGGACTTCGCGGTCTTCCGCGCTGGCATCTAAGGCGACCGGCTTCCCAATCGCGCTGGTTTCGGCTATGCTGGCGGCAGGCCTTACTCTGGACGAGATCCCTTGCGGCAAGTACGGCGACCTTTCCAAATACGTTCCCGATGGGGATTATGTGGTCATTAAGTTTGCCAAATGGGCTTTTGAGAAGTTTAAAGGCGCCAAAGATCAGCTGACTACCCAGATGAAGGCTGTCGGCGAGGTCATGAGCATCGGCCGGACCTTTAAAGAGGCATATCAGAAGGCCATCCGCAGCCTGGAAATTGGGCGGTATGGCTTAGGGCATGTGGCAAAATTCGAAAAGCTCTCTTTGGCAGAACTGGAAAAGCTGCTGGAAAATCCTACCAGCGAGCGGCAGTTTATCCTTTATGAGGCCCTCAAAAAAGGTTTGACCATCGAGCGGGGCTGGGAACTGACTAAAATCAAACGGGAATACCTGACCGCTATGAAGGAACTCATCGACGAGGAAGAGAAAATTGCCGGCTATACTTTGGAAACCCTTCCGGATGAACTGCTGAAGGCCGCCAAGCTGGACGGTTTTTCCGACCGGTATCTGGCCGGGATTTTGGGCTGCGCCGAGACCGACGTGGCTAAAAAGCGGGAGGCTATGGGCGTTGTGGAGCATTGGGACAGCGTCCATGTCAGCGGCACCCCGGATGCCGCTTATTACTATTCGACCTATCATGCGGCAACGCATCCCGCGCCCGTCAGCAAGAATCCCAAAAAGGTGTTGGTTCTGGGCGGCGGTCCCAACCGGATCGGTCAGGGAATTGAATTTGACTACTGCTGTGTTCACAGCGCCCTTGCTCTGCGGGATCTAGGGTATGAAACTGTCATGGTCAACTGCAATCCGGAAACGGTTTCCACCGACTACGATACCTCAGATAAGCTCTACTTTGAGCCGTTGACCTTCGAAGACGTTATGAGCATCTACCGGGAAGAAAACCCAGTGGGTATTATCGCTCAGTTCGGCGGCCAGACGCCGCTCAACTTAGCGCGCGCTCTTCAGGCGGCCGGCGCCCGGATCCTGGGGACTTCCCCGGATTCCATAGACCTGGCCGAAGACCGGGATCAGTTCCGGGAAATGATGGAAAAGCTCCGTATCCCCATGCCGGAATCCGATATGGCTTCGGATATCGACGGCGCATTGGCTGCTGCCGCCCGGATCGGCTATCCAGTTATGGTACGGCCCTCCTATGTTCTAGGTGGACGGGGCATGGAAGTCGTCCATGATGACGCTGAAATGCGTATTTACATGGCAGGCGCCATCGGTGTGACCCCGGACCGGCCGATCCTTATTGACCGCTTCCTGAACCACGCTGTCGAGGCCGAAGCCGATGCAGTCTGTGACGGCCAGGCTTGCTTTGTTCCGGGTGTCATGCAGCATATCGAATTGGCCGGCATCCACTCCGGCGACTCCGCCTGTGTACTGCCTCCGGTCTCCCTGACCCCGCTGCAGGTATCCACCATTGAGGATTATACCCGCCGTATCGCCGTATCCTTGGGCGTCTGCGGCCTGATGAATATGCAGTATGCCATCGAGAACAATGTGGTCTATGTTCTGGAAGCCAATCCCAGGGCCAGCCGGACAGTTCCGCTGGTTTCCAAGGTTTACGGCATCAATATGGTCCGGGCTGCTACCGCGACCATTATTGCCGCTCTGGAAGGTACCGCTTCCCCGGTGCCTGCGATGGAGCGTCCTGCGATCCGCCATTACGGCGTCAAAGAGGCGGTCCTGCCCTTCAATATGTTCCAGGAGGTTGACCCCGTCCTGGGGCCGGAAATGCGCTCTACCGGCGAGGTGCTGGGACTTTCCGGCGACTTCGGCGAAGCCTTCTATAAGGCCGAGGAAGCAACCGGCGTGAGGCTTCCTTTAAGCGGCACAGTGCTGATCAGCGTCAGCGACCGTGATAAGCCGGAAGCCTTGCAGGTTGCCCGGGACTTTGAGGCAATGGGCTTTACAATCCTGGCTACCGGCGGCACCTGTGACATGCTGGTGAAAAACGGTATTAAGGCCCAGCGCGTCAACAAGATTTATGAAGGCTCTCCGCATATTGGCGACCTGATTGCCGATAAGAAGATCGATCTGATTATCAATACCCCCTTGGGCAAGCAGTCTGCTCAGGATGACAGCTATATCCGGAAAGCCGCTATCAAAGGGCGGGTTTGCTACGTGACAACTATGGCGGCAGCCCAGGCTTCCGTACAGGGAATCAAGGCTGTGCTGGAAAAGGGGATGGAATCCGTGAAGTCCCTTCAGGACTATCAGGCAAACCGTTGAGCCAAACTATATCAGTCATAGAAAAATCCCCCTCAGCTTTGAAGTGACCCCAAAAAGTTAGACAATATTTTCAAACAAAAATTATTCAAGCAACCGAAAGGGCTTGTTGTCTGTGAATCGCAGGCGGCAAGCCCTTTAGCTTTGTCTTGATGCGTCGGTTATTGTA
>CALXBD010000046.1 GCA_944386445.1 uncultured Clostridia bacterium | reverse complement strand
CATCAGGAGATCGTCCTTACCAGAGAGGAGATGGTGTGATGGAACAGCTTTTGCTTCGCTCCGTTTTGGATGCCCTGGCACCGGCTTTCTCCGACGCAATCATCGTTACTGAACAGGTGCGGCAAGGATTTTCTGCCCCTTGCTTCTGCCTTACTTTGGAAAACTGCTCCCTTCATCACGAGCTGGCAGACCGTTATCGCGGAGATGCCGATTTTTCTTTAATCTATTACTCCAAATCAGAGGATACTGTGGCTTCTGCCGTTGTTCCGGATCAGGTACAGACCGCCCTCAGCGTTTGCCCGGGCTTTTCCGCCTTTGAGTCTTCTATCGCTGACGACAGTTCGGTTACGATGCGTTTCCGGCTCTCTGCTTTGGCTTTCCGCTCCGGTGAACAGCCGGTTTTTATGGGAAAATTGGCCCTGTCCCTCTCTTTCGAAAACAGGGCGTCACTTTAAGGAGGTCCTTATGGCAGGCGGAACTTTTTTAGTTCAAAATAAGGTCAGAGCGGGTGCCTATATCCGCTTCCGATCTGTAAAACAGTCTTTTGCAGCTGTGGGAAGCCGCGGTATTGCCGCACTCCCTCTTAAGCTCGGCTTCGGCCCCGTCGGTACTCTGGTTGAGGTCAATGCGGATACCGACATCAGAAAAACGTTTGGTTATGACCCTTCCGACACAGAATTGCTGCTCCTGCGAGAGTGCGCAAAACGTGCCCAAACAGTTTTGGTTTATCGCCTTGCAGATGGTCAGAAAGCTTCCTGTACGGCTGAAAACCTTACCGTAACAGCACGATATGGCGGCTCCGGCGGAAATCGAATGACTGTCCGTGTCTCTGGCGAGGAAGCACCTTTCCTGGTAGAAACTTTTCTGGATGGCACCCTCGTGCATTCTCAGTCTGCCGGCGAGATTTCCCAACTTGTCTCCAATGACTGGGTCGAATTCTCCGGCTCAGGCGCTCTGCAGCCTCATGCAGGTATCGTCCTCTCCGGCGGCTCCGATGGGGAAGTCACCACTCAATCCTATGACAGCTTTTTTGCCGCGCTTCAAAAGGTCACCTTCCAGACCTTTGCAATCCCTACCGATGATGCAGAAGTTATTCGGGCTGCTGTCGCCTTTGCTAAATCTATGCGGGAAGATGAGGGGAATCCTATTCAGGCTGTGGTCGCAGGCTATCCTCAGGCCGATTATGAAGGCGTTATCTCTGTCAAAAACGGCGTGATCCTCGAAGATGGTACCACTCTTTCCGCCGCCGACGCAACTGCCTATGTGGCTGGTATGACTGCCGGCGCGCAGGTCAACGAGTCCTGCACCTATGATCTTTACGACGGCGCCGTGGATGTGGACGAACATTATTCTAACAGCCAGATTATCAGCGCGCTGCAGGCAGGGGAATGGATCTTTATCCCCAGAAACGGTTCCGTCGTTGTGGAACAGGATATCAATTCCTTTACCTCTTTTACTGCCGACAAGGGAAAAACATTTTCCAAAAACCGGCCCCTCAGAGTGATGGATGGCCTCGCTGCCGACCTGCGCCTGCTCTTTGAGCAGTATTACCTCGGTAAAACCGGCAACTCCGCTGACGGCAGAAGCCTGTTTAAAGCAGAAGTGGTCGGCTATCTTCAGCAGCTGCAGGACATCGGCGCTATTGATGGGCTGGATCCCGCTCAGGATGTGGAAGTCCTGCCCGGAACGGATTCCGACGCAGTCGTCGTCAATCTCTCCATCTGCCCCGTCGACAGTATGGAAAAACTTTATATGACCGTCCAGATCCAGTAAGGAGGGGTTTTGGTGTTTTTGAAAGCCCAGGATATTATCAGCGGTCAGGAAGGCCGCGCTTATCTCAAAGTCGATGGTAAAAACCGCGAACTTATGTACCTTAAATACGTCGAGGCAGTGGTCACAAAAAAGAAAACGACTGTGCGTACCCTCGGACGCAGCGGCGACCAGTTTAAAGCCGCCGGATGGAGCGGAAAAGGGAAAATGACCATCTACTATGTTACTTCTCTTTTCAGAGAGCTGATGCTTGATTACATCCGCTCCGGAAAAGATACCTATTTCGACCTAGTCGTCGTCAACGATGATCCTAATTCCGGGTTTGGAAGACAGACCATCGTCCTGCGCGGCTGCAACCTGAATTCCGTCGTCCTCGCAAAACTCGATGTCAACGCCGATAATCTCGATGAGACCGTTGAATTTACCTTCGATGACGCGGAGCTGCTGGACACCTTTGAATCATAAGGAGGCCGCATATGGATTTACAGGCTTTCTTTTCGGAACATGTCCCGCCTTTCGCTGAAGAAGAGGTCAAGGTTTCAGAGCGTTTCCCGCCTTTCCGTATCCGCGGGATCTCCGAAGAGGAGAACGCAAGGCTCCGCGCCGCATGCAGGAAAAACCAGGAGGATTCCCTGGATTCCGACTGCTATCTCACCAAGCTTACCGCTGCCTGCGTCACGGAGCCCGATTTGGAAAATGCTTCCCTGCAGCGCTCCTGGGGCGTTATGGGCGCCGATGCTTTGCTGAAACGGATGCTCTCCGCAGGAGAGTTCGCCAACCTCCTTTACCGTGTCCAGGTTGTCTGTGGATTTGATGTCCCCGTTTCCGATATGGCAGACACCATAAAAAAAGGGTGATGCAGGGCGATCCCGAACTGAATTACGCCTACTTCGCTCTGCATGAATGCGGCATCCCTCCCGGAACTTTTGCGAAAATGAGCAGAAGGGAAAAAGCTGTCCTCTTCGCTTTTATCGATATCCGTGTCCAGGAGCGGGAGCGGATGCTGCAGAACCTTCAGGCGTGAAAGGAGACTCGCTATGACCGTGCTTCAGGCGCTGAAAGCCTTTTCCCCAAATCACCAGGTAAAGTCCTTCTGGGCTGCCCCGGTTTTTAGACTGTTTCATTATGGACGTCCCGCAGCGGCGCTTTCAGCTGCACAGTTTACACAGCAGATTCAAAATGTCACCTCCCCCGGGCTGCCGATCCTTTCTTCACAGGCTGTAAAAACCGATTCGCTTTACAATCCCAGATTTACTTCAGCCGATTTGCTGCACAGCATCAGACTTGCCTCAGTGCCTGAGACGGATTTCTCCTTTGCGAATACGAACCCTTCTGCTGCCAAAAACAGGGGAGCTGCCCTCCGGCAATCCGTTGACGCCGGTGAACGGCGCCTCGCTCAAACCGTGAATTTCCTCAGAAAAAAGGAGCAGTCCGGGCAGGATTATGCCGAAATCTTTACGGAACTGGAACGCCGTCTCCTGACGGAGATCGGCGCAGGATAAGCGTTCCCTAATACCAAAGACATTCCTATTTTGAAAGCAGGTGGAATTATGCGCATCTATTTGGGAGATTTAGAACTCCCGGTCACTCCCGAACGGTTCGAAGTGTTCACCGAGGGTGCCTGGGAAAAGGCCGATCTCTGTGATCTGGGAGAGATTAACCTCTTTAAGCCCCCGAAGCTGCGCCTTTTTAAGTTTGGAGGTTTTTTCCCAGGGGATGACTACTCCTTTGTTACCGCCAACAGGCGCAGTTCTCCGGATACCTATATCACTTCCCTGGACCGTTTGGCTGCTGCCAAAGAACCTTTCCGGCTGGTCGTCACCGAAGGTCCACGCCCTTTTTCTGTCCTCGTAACAATCGAAACTTTTCACTGGCGACTCCAGGCCGGTGAGGATAAGGATATCTATTTTGAGCTGGAACTCCGGGAATATCGGGATTTCGGCAAGGCTGCAGTCGTTGTCGCTGCCCCTTATGGACCCACTGCTGCTTCTTCCTCTTCTGCTGGCTCTTCTGCTGCTTCTGCCTCCAAGAATCCCGCTGCACCTTCTATCTACACTGTCCAAAAAGGCGACACCCTTTGGGCTATCGCAAAAAAATTTTTGGGCGACGGCACCCGTTATCCGGAATTGGCTTCCCTTAATAATATTTCAAATCCAAACCTGATCTTTCCCGGTCAGCAGATCAGAATCCCTTAACACTTTTGCTTCCGATGGAGGTCTTTTATGCAGCTTAAAATTATCCGCGGCAGCACCAGCTTTTCTATCCCTACCGATAAGGTCCGCTGGACTACCAAACTGGATGGCGCAGCAATCCTTGAATTCTCTTCTCCCTGGCGTACCCTGATCGCTGCGGTCGGTGACAGACTGCTGGCCCTTTCAGAGGATCAGGCTTTCTTTGACGGTTTCGTCTTTCAGGCCGCGGACAATGGCCGACAGCAAACGGTTCTCTGCTATGACAGGCTCAAATATCTCCTCTATCGGGATACCAAGGTCTTTCATAACCGTACGGCTGCCCAAATCGTCACCGAAATCCTTAAGGAACGGGAACTCCCGGCCGGAACCATCCAGAATACCGGTTATGTGATCCCGCTCCTTGCCGAGGAGGGAAAACCCCTCCTTTCAATGATCCGCTCCGCGCTGGATGAAACGACGGCCGCTTCCGGCAGGGAATTCGTCTTCTATGACGATGCGGGCAAGCTCTCTTTGAGAGTAGCTGCCGAAAACCCTGCGGGTGTCCTGCTTTGCGGTGAGAATCAGCTGATTTCCTATCAGCAGACCGAAGATATTGACGGCGATACCTTTAACCGCTTTAAAATCTGGCAGGAAGATGGCCGCTCCGGATTCCGCAGAGTCACCGTCGCAGACGTCCCCGACGCTCAGCAAAAATGGGGCGTCCTGCAGTATTTTGAACGAATTGACAGTTCTTTGAATACTTCCCAGGTGGCAGAGCGTATCCGCGCTTTGCGGGAGGCTAAATGCCGCGCCAGAATTTCCCTGGATACAGAGTGCCTATCGGATCTTGCCTGCCGTGCAGGAAAAACGGTTCTTGTCAGGCTGGCAGAAGGCGATCAGGTCCAAACCTGTCTCATCGAGGAAGCGCAGCATTCCTTTTCCGGAAATGTCGGGCGTATGCAGCTCAAATTAAGGAGGCTTTTATGATTTCTGATGTTATGAAATATATCGCCGAAGAACGGATCAATGAAACTGTTTCCGCTTCGGCCTCCTTTGGAACCGTCATCGCTTCTGGCCCTTTGCAGGTCCGTATCGAGGACAGGCTTCTTCTGGATGAGAGTATGCTGATCGTCCCTTCTCAGCTGCTTTTTCGTTCCATTGATATTTCTATCGGGGATCAGACTCATACAATTGTCCTTTCTCCCGGACTTCTCGTAGGAGATAAGGTGATTGTCCTTCATTTGGGCAACCGCTGGCTGTTGGTCGGTACTGTAAACGGAAAGGAGTGATTTTATGGCAGGTTTGCTTCCACAGACAACAGACGTTTTACAAACGGTTTTGCCCTCCAAGACCTGGAAGTTCGATCCGGATACCGGCAGAATCGGCGGCTTTATCGACGGCCTGGACGCCCTCCAGCAAGCGATTATGCTCCAACTGCTAATCCCCAAATACCAACATCTGATCTATAGTTTCCATTTCGGCAACGAACTCGCTTCCCTCATTGGCCGCGATACTCCCTATGCCTTGGCTGCCGCCCCTGCACTGACGGAGGAATGTCTGCTCCAGGATGATAGGGTGAAAGCTGTTTCCGATATCCAGGTGAGCGGCTCCGGCGATCAGCTGACCGTGTCTTTTACCGTCCAATCCCAGGAAGGATCCGTTTCCGCTTCCATTAATGTATGAAAGGTGGGTGAATATGCAAGTTCCCAGCTATGAAGACTTGTTAAGCGACGCTCTGGCAAAAGCTCCCCAGGATGTGGACACCCGTGAAGGCAGTTTGCTTTATACTGCTGTCGCACCTGTATGTGCCGAATTGGCACAGGCCTATATTCAGCTCGACGCCGCTTTGGATCTGCTCTTTTTTGATACCAGCCAGGGACAGGCTTTGGACCGTTTGGCCACCCAATGGGGGATCCAGCGGCAGACTGCTACCGCTGCTGTTTGTAAAGCAATCTTTAAAAATACCTCCGGTGCTCCTTTTTCTGTCCCCGTGGGAATGCGCTTGGGATATAACGGCATCTTTTATAAGGTGTTGGAAAAACTCGAGGACGGCGTATTTTCATTGGAATGTGAAACCACAGGTACCGTCGGAAATCAGGTTTCCGGAGTGCTGCTGCCAGTGGATTATCTGGACGATTTCGGTTCCGCTCAACTGGACGGGCTTATCACTGCAGGTTTAGACGAAGAGACCGACGATTCTCTGCGGCAGCGCTTGGAGGATCGCGTCCGCGCACCGGCTTTCGGCGGTAATATTGCCGACTATCAGGACAAGGTCAAGTCTATTTCAGGGGTCGGAGCGGTTAAGGTTACTCCCGGTCCGGATGGCGCCGGTACCGTCGGTCTTACAATTTTGGATGACAGCTTCAGTCCCGCTTCTTCTGAATTAGTAGAAACGGTACAAGCAGCCGCAGATCCCGGAGAAAACGGAAAAGGCTTTGCACCTATTGGCCATCGGGTCACTGTTGCGGCTGCTGTGCCGAAAACTGTGGACTTGACAGCCACTGTTACATTTCAGGACGGTAGCCAGTCAGATGATATGGAAAGCGCCATTCGAAATGCCGCTGAGGACTATTTCCTTGAACTTCGAAGAGAGTGGGAACGTTCTGCTAAAACAGTAGTCCGCCTTAGCAAGGTTGTCATGGCGATACTGGAAATCGATGGCGTCCTGGACGCAGTGTCAGTTACCCTTAATGGAACGGCTGCAAACCTGGAAATTGCAGAACTGGAAGTCCCCATTTTAGGAACTTTGGAAATTACAATATCATAAGGAGCTAAAATGGAATATTTGGATTATTTACCGGATATCTTCCAGGATACCCTGGAGTTCCGCCGTTTCGGCCAATGGGTTTGGCCTACAGTCGTAAATGTACGGGAAGGCATCGCCGCTGTGACCGATGAGGCAATTCCTCAAACTGCTTCAGAAGAAGGTATCAGCCGTTTTGAATCTATGCTGGGCCTTCCTGACGGCAGCAGCGATTCCCTGGAAAAACGTCGGTTCCGTGTGTTGATGGCTTTGGCAGGTACCCCGCCTTTTTCCATGGGATGGCTCCGCCAGCGCCTGGAGTCGACTTTTGGAAAGGATGGCTTTCTGGCAGAGGATTCCCCGGAGGAACACTGGCTCCGTGTAGGAATTTCTGCCTCTTCTAATGAGGATCTTAACACGCTCTGGAATGAACTGCGTCAGAGAATTCCGGCAAATCTGGATTTGAAAATGTGCGCTCTGCATCAGGAATCTCAAAATGTTTTCAGCGGCGCTTTTATGCAATCCGCTGAGTTCTATCGGATGGAGGTCGAAAATGGCACAGTTTAATTTGAAACTCACCACGCAAGGCGTCTTGCTGCTTGCCAAGGCGACGGCAGGTAAAACCTTGCATTTTCAGGCAATTGTTATGGGCGACGGCAGCTACAGTGGAGACCCTTCCGCTGTACAGAGCGTTATTTCTCCGAAAAAGAATTTGGAAATTTATCGGGTCCTACGGGATGGAAAAAAGGTTTCCATTAGAGGTGTGCTGGGACTGGGCCAGATCGATACTCCCTTCTGGTGGAAAGAACTGGGCCTGCTTGCTGATGACCCGGATACGGGCGAATCTGTATTGGCCGCTTATGGCAACGCTATGGATAAAGCAGATTATATCGCGGCCGGAAATGTCCTGGATGAAAGAATAATTGACATTTCCCTTGTCATCGATGAATCTGCAGAAATTTCTGCTGATGCAAGTGGACTGATTTTTGCGGAAGAAGAAGCCTTTCAGGCCCATAAGGCGGATTTCAGTGCTCACATGATACGCTTGGTACATGAAAAATCCGGTACTACCCATGCCCTTACCGGTCTGACCGGTGTTACTGGTACTGTGTCCTGCGTCTTTACAGCGTCAGCAGCCTTCGCAGCAGGCGATACCTTTACAATAGACGGTACACCTTACACCATCCAGCTCTCAAACGGCGAAACCGCTGAAGATAATCTTTTTGTCTCTGGCGCAGCTGTTTCCATTATCGTCGATACCGGAGCCAAAAAGGTAAATTTTAAGTCTGCCGGAGGCGGTACAAAGCTTCCGGCAGGAACAACTGCAATTGTACAAATATATACTCAAAATGACACTTTTACAGTGCCTCAAAATGGCAAGTATAGAATAACTGTAATAGGAGCTGGCGGACCTGGAGGAAGCTCAACCTATGGCAGTGCAGCAGCTGGCGGGGGTTCTGGTGCATGGTGTAGTTCTGTACTAGACCTAAAGAAAGACGATGCTTATCCAATTACTGTAGACACTTCTCAATCTTCCTTTAGCAGTCTTATGACGGCAACTGCTGGCCAAAAAGGCGGAAAAGGAAGTAGCGGAAGTGCTGCGGGTGGACTAGGTGGAAATGCAACCGGAGGAAATGAGCATAATATAGATGGGAACACAGCGTCAAGCACCTCTGGCAGTAGCTGGACAAGTGGCACTAATGGAGCAAACATTGGCTCGCCAAGCCTATCAAAATTTTTGTCTAGTGCGGGAGGAGTTGGCGGAAAATCAGGAAACAGTTCATCTATAAATAATGCTGGAGGAAAACCGCCATTTTTAGTAGATGCAAAGTTTGGAGTATTTGGGAATGGCGGAGGTGGTGGAGGTGCCGCAAGAGATTTTGATTCGGCTGCGCCTGGTGGTTCAGGAGCAGGCGGAGCGGTATTTATTGAATTAGTATTAGAATAAGGAGAGATTATATGAAAAGATATGCATTTGTAGAATATGGAGGAGAAGTGCTTTCTATTGAAACCCGTTGCTCTGGTTTCAAAAAATCAGAGGTTCAGCCAGGAGAACTGGCAATCGAAGATATCATTCATCCGGATCTGGTAAACCGGTATGTGGAAATCACAGACGAAACCGGAGATGCTCAAATCGGGATGCTCTACTCCGATGGAAAGTTTATCGAAAATCCGGTAGCGCCGGACAGCCGGATTACTGCTCTTGAGGAGCAGCAGGCCGTGACCAGCCAGGCCGTCTTGGGCCTGATGGATATGATGAATCTCATGACTATGTAAGGAGGAAGCAGTATGTTCTACAATTTTATCCTGAGCATGTGGGTGGCAGGAACCATCGATGAGGAAAAGGTGCGGGGATATGCTCCCAAATTTATCACCTCTGAACAGGCAGAACTGATCTTGGCTACACCTCAAAAATAGGAGAATGACAGCATGATCGAATTTGCGGTAACAGTGCTTTCCGGGTCGGTAGGGGCGGGAATTATGGCAATTGTCTTGGCGGCATTGCAGCGGCGTTGGAAGAAAAAGGACGGCAAGGATGCAGCGATTGCCTCCCTGGTCAACGCACAGAAAGTGCTGATGATTGACCGGGTGCGATATCTGGGAAGCAGGTACATAAAACAGGCGGAAATCTCTTTGGAGGACAAGGAAAACCTTCATGATATGTATGCTGCGTACA
>CALXBD010000045.1 GCA_944386445.1 uncultured Clostridia bacterium | reverse complement strand
GCCGTCTTCCTGCCAGACAGAAGTCTCATTATCCTGAAGGCCAATTTTTTCCGCCAGAGCCGCATAGGCTTCCGGACGCTCTTTCCGCATGGTATTGACAATCTCTGCCGCGAACAGCAGGTTTTCCCGGGCCATCAGGTTGGTATAGTAGTTATTATTGACGCAGGCAGTGTATTCATCCGGTCCGGTAACTTCGTTAATGCAGAATTTTCCGCCTTTTGTTGCCGGATAACAACCTACATCGGCCCAGAGTCGAGCGGTTTCAGCCAGCATTTCGGCACCGCAGTGCTCCATGAAATCCCAGTCGCCGGTTGCCTCAAAATAACGCTTTACCGCGAAGGCGATGTCTGCATTGATATGATACTGCGCAGTTCCTGCAGGGAAGTAGGCAGAGCATTCTTCACCGTTGATGGTCCTCCAAGCGTAAAGGGCGCCGATGGGATGTGCCATCTGGCGGGCGCGCTCCCGGGCTTTGGGGAGGATGCTGTAGCGATATTCCAGCAGCTTCCGGCTGATTTCGGGGTTGGTGTAGAGAAAGAAGGGCAAAATGTAGGTTTCCGTATCCCAGAAATAATGTCCCTCATATCCTTCGCCGGAAAGGCCTTTTGCCGCGATATTGGTGCGCCCGTCGCGGCCAACGGACTGAAGCAGCTGGAACATGTTGAGCTTCATGGCCTGATTCAGTTCATCATTGCCTTCGATGCACACATCAGCAGAATTCCAGAAATCTTTCAGATAAGCCTTCTGCTCCTCTACCAGGGCGGCAAAGCCCTTTTTTGCGCCTCTGACGGCTGCCGCTTCGGCAGTGTCAACCGCCTCCTGTGTGGAACAAAATCTGTCATCGGCGTACCCGATGAATTTTTCCAGGGTAAAGGCAGTTCCCTGCTTTAATTCCACTTCCAGGGAAAGCCCGCAGAGGGTATCCTCTATCACAGGGGATGCCTTGCAGCTATCTGCAGGGGTGTAGGTGTGTTCCGCGGCGCAGGCCACCGTAAAGCGGGTGTTTTTGGTCCGGGAGGACATCCGCAACGATGTACCTTCTGCGGATTTTCCGGTGACAGTCAGTACCCGTCCGCTGAATCCTGCTCCCACACGCGGATCATCTTCTGCCACCATATTGGTGACATCGCCGTCAATGGCGGTCAGGATCCGGATAGGGCCGGAAAAATTCAGGGCATTTACAGAATAGGAGATGGCGGCCAAATTTTTATCCGTCAGACTGACCAACCGTTTGATATGAAAAGCCAGCTCTTTGCCGGAAGCAGTCCGAAGGGTGAAATCCCGGCTCAGCAAGCCGTTTTCCATATCCAGTCGACGGCTATAGCCCAGCAGCTCATTGCTGTCCATTTTGACTTCGCAGCCGTCGATAAACGTTTTGATGACCTTGGCATTGATGACATTTAACAGTGTTTGCCCTTTATCCGGGAAAGCATAAGCTGATTCTCCATAAAGAATTTTTTCACTTTCGTAAAAGCCGTTGAGATAGGTGCCTTCAGTTGAGCATGCGGGATCCGCAATAGACTCCTCAAAGTTGCCTCGAAAACCGATATACCCATTTGCAAGAGTAAAAAGCGTTTCGTTTTTCTTGTTCTGAGACGGATCAAACCGGGCCTCAGAGAGGAGAAACGGATTAAATGGCATGATGGAAAAGCCTCCTTATTTTTTGGTAGACTGTCGATTTAAAACAATTTCCGGATGCTCCAGGGAAATATCCCACTGGGCGGGTGCGGAAACCGTAAGTATCTTTTTTTCCGGGAGATAATCAAAATCAAAGTTTTCACTGCCGATGGATACATTCTTCATCTGCAGCCGTCCCAATTGTTCCGGAACACATGGACGCAAAACCAGCCGTTTATGTGCAGCATCCGGATGAATCCCCAATACGCATTCCGTATAAACAGACATTGTGGCTTCATTGTTCCAGATCTGGCAGAAACAACCCTTACCTGGAAAATATTCCGGTGTAGCGCCGGGACATACCGCGCCAAAGGAACGATACATGGATTGTAGTGCGTTCCAAAGTTCATCGGCGTTTCCTTCCGCAGCAAATCGCCGCATGATCCGTGAAGTGCCGATGCCCATGTCGCCATAGGGATTTTCCGACGGCTTGCTGAGGTACGAAACCTCATTTCCCAGTGCGCACCGGGCACGTTCGGCGGGAAGATATCCTTTTTCCAAAAGCAGCCCTGCCGAAGAGCTTCCAAAGAAACAGAACGCCCGACGTTCCGTGTCATTCATTTTAGCGGCTTCGCTGGCGATCCGGTCGAGATTTTCCCGAAGTTTTCGCTGCACTTCCAGATCTTCTGGGGTTTTATCAAAATTGCAGCTCTCATCGCCATAGATTCCGTCCTCTTCCTCAGCCGGAAATGATTTCAGAGAAATTTTCCATGAGCGGGTCCGTTCCAGAATTTCTTCCCGGGTCCCCGCCATGTCGGCATACCGGCCTTCGTCCTCCAGCCAGAACAGCCGGTTGAAGCTGGAAAGACTTTCTTCAAACTGCTTATGAAAACGGGCTGCGTCGTCAGAAAATCCCAATTCTGCCGCCAGTTTAGCCAACACCTCGTAACCGCGTACCGCATCGACGGCGCAGTCGAAAACCATGCAGTCGAATCCGCCGATTTCCAAAGCCCCGTATCCGTAGGGGAGACCGTCTACACTTTCAGATAGCACCCATTCCATTCCTTTTTTGAGGAACGGATAAAATTCCATCAAAAATTCCCGATCGCCGGTCCAGCAGTAATAGTTGTAAATCCATTCGGCAAATTGGGGGGTCTCGGAAATCATACCCTCGTAGAAAACAATGCCATTTGACACACCTTCATGGATTACCCGGCCGTTCCCGTTAACTCGGTCAGACATATCGCGGATCAGGCGACTAGTGCTTCGGCAAAGCTCGTAATCGCCGGTGAGAAGGAATGATTTCAGAAGGTAGGTAGAATCGTGGCCGAACCACCAGGGAAATTCCGCATATCCGGCAACTGCGCCTCTCCCTATGCCGGGAACCTCCCGGACAGCCCAATCATTATTGTACTTAGTCCAATGGTACATTTCTGCCAGATGGGAAGCATTGCTGAGTTCCAAAGTAGCGTGAGCGTCAATCTGCTCATAGCGCTTGATTTTCTTTTCCAAAAGCCGGCTGCTTCCGGAGGAAAGAAGCTGTAATGTTTTCAGGGCTTCTGTTTCGCTGCAGGAAGAAAATACCAGGAAGAAGGAAACGTCTTTTGTTTCCTGGGGCTTCAGCGAAAGCGTCAGGCTCAGGGAAGCCCAAATTCCTTGACCGGAAGGCTGTTCTGGTGCGTCTGAGCAGTGAGAAACGGTGCCTTTTGCGGGAAGGGAAGCTGTCATCAGCAGATACCACGGGTTGCCCTGATCTTTTAACGTTAAGACCTTGCTGGAAGCATCAAACCGGCCGATATCCGGACAGTTTTCTTTGCCCAGCCGATCGGAAAGCCAGACCGGCTGCAAGTCGGATTTCAGTGTAAAACAAATTGGCAGCTGTTTTGCTTCGGTTCCGGTGTTATGGAAGGTATATGTTACGCATACACCTTCCGTCTCATCAGGGACAAATTGGAACCGCTCAGTAGAAATCTCGTCGCATACCGGATAATAAAACCGACACCCCCAGGGGAGCATCTCAAAAGTCTCCCCAGCGGGTAGATAAGAACCATTTACTTTCAGCCAGAATCCGTCAGCCGCCTTAATAGGAGGCGCCCAGATCCCGTACATCTCTTTGGGCATATGTTCGCCGCGTTCTGGGAAGGAACCGTCTTGACCGCCTATGACGTAAGCACGGCTTCCTGTTGTAAGATAAGGCTTAGCCTCAGGGAATGTGACCGCAATAGAATTCATTTCAGCACCTCAATCACATTTTCTCCGCGGCCAAAGGTGATTTCCCCGTCGGTAGGAACTCCGTTCAGAAGGATCTTGCCACTGTGTACAGGCGCAAAATGGACTGTAAAATCACCGGTAGAGCGGATGCGATAAACCTCTTTCCCGTCTTCCCGACTAAAGGAGAAGTCTACCGAACCGTTGCCGACCCGTACATTTTTCAGTTCCATCCGATCCCACTGGGACGGTACGCAGGGAGCCAGAGTCAAACGATTTTCCGGAATCATCGGCTGAAATCCTGCGAAGCATTCTACAACTGGTACCATTACGGCATAGCCGGTCCACGCTTGGGTAAAGCAGCCGTAGTTGGGGGACATTTCGCTGATGGAGCCAGGCAAAACCATCGAGAAACTCTTGAACATCCGACGCAGCAGATCCAACGATTGATCTGTGCAGCCATAGCGGCCTTCTGCTACGGCCTGTACGCCAGTAGAAATGGTCATGGTGTGACGATGCATATAACCCGCCAGATAGACTCCATATTCCCCAACAAATTCGCTGGAGCGCATGGTTTCCAACGCGGTCAGCGCTTTATCCCGGTCAGCCAATCCGGTTTCCATAGGCGTATTGATGACCCAGTTTTTGTTAATCAGGAAAGGCGCCTCTTCGTCCTTGGGCATCTTTTTGAGTTCCGCCTGCATGTTTTCAAGATATTTGCGGTAATCCGCATCCACTTCGGGGCCATGCTTTTCGTCGTTCAGCAGAATGTCGATGCGCTCTAAGACTTGAGCAGCCGTTCCGACCGCATCCACATAAAGCTTTTCTTTCTCATTCCACAGCCGGCTATTGATGATCTTTTGAAGCTGTTTGGCAGTTTCAAGGTATTTTGCTCCGTCTTTTCCCAGTGCGGCGGCCATTTCCGACATTCTGTAAAGGGCCTGACAGGTATAGACTGCGGTATCGATTAGCTCGACGTTTAAGCCCTTGATCTCGATAATTCCGTAACCGGAAGGAAGCAGGTCGCCGTCCGGATCCATCTCATTGAGAAGCCAGTGAATGCCCTTCTCGCAGTAATCGTAGAGAGCTTCTACCGTACGGGTATCGCCGGTCCAGCGCCAATAGTTGTAAATAGCTGTGATAATGTGCCCTGTTTCCTGGCTGTTCCCGGGGTTAGGACAATTGCCGTTGTTAGTGATCTCATGAACGAACCGGCCATTCCCATTGACCTTTTTGCTGTACCGTTCCAGCAGGCACAGGGTATCTTTGGCAGTTTCAAATTCGCCGATTGCCATAAGTCCCTGAGTTGAATAAGCGTTGTCGCATCCAAACCACCAGGGATATTCCGGAAGTCCCGCCGTCAAACCGCGGCCGAATTGCCCGGAGTCGGAGATAAGCCAGTCGTTGTTATATTTGACCCATTCGAAAACCTGGTCGAAGTCCGGATCGCTGGTATGCAGCTCCGATCCGCAGCGGATTTTCCGATAACGTTCCAGCTTTTCCTGTAAGCTTGATTCCCAGCATCCACGCAGATTCCATAAATCTGCCAACAAGGCGCTGCGGCCTGTATAAGATCCTGCCAGAAAATACCGGACAGTTTTGCTTTCGCCGGGTTTCAGCGAAAGGGTCGAATAAGCGATAGCAGAAATCCCCCGTCCGTCCATGCCGGCTGGGCCGGCATCTTCCCGGCTAATGGAGATGTTCTTAGATGTAAACGGTTCTTCACCGCCAAAGCCGGCGAACCACTCATGACCTCTGTCTTTGGCAATCAAGAAGCCGCTTTCATCCAGCCAGGCATCGTCTTCTTCATCGTGAATGCCCGACTCTTCTGAGAACCACACTGGCAATACCTGGAAGCGTACCAGAAATGCCAGATCCAATTTGATATCCTGCTCCGCGTGATTTTCAAATTGATATGCAATGACAGCACCGCAGTTATGATCCGGAACAAACTGGAACCGGGTCATCTGAATTCCCGGAACCGCTTCTCCGCGAAACACGGTACCATAAGGAAGAGTTTCATATTCTGTGAATTGGGGATAATTGCCGTTGATCCGGAGCCAGAAGCCATCTGCGGCCTTTAATGGATAAGCCCAGACGCCGCCCATCTCATTACGGAGATGATGCCCGAATTTTTGGAATCCGCCGTCCTGCCAGCCGATGATTTTACATTTTTCTCCGGCGGTTACGGTCATCGAACCTGTGACCCCATTCTCATTGCAACCGTCCCGAAGTGATAAATTCTGAGTCTTTTTCATCTTTTCCATGATATGAATTCTCCTGCGGTTTAAAATCAATACATCGGACTGTCCGTATTGGAGGCCGATTATAAAAATTTCAACGGGAAGAAGGCCCCTAGACCTTCCTCCCGTTGTTTCATCTAGGGGGAGAGTGTTTAGATTCTTAATTATTTGACGTAAGCGTCAACCTGAGCCTGAACTTCAGTGATGATGTCCTGCAGGCCGGCAGCATTCATCTTTTCCATGATCTCATCGCGGACTTCGTTGATGTCCAGAACGCCTTTGCCGAGGTTCTGAGCATATTCGTTCATAACAGCGGTGACCTGGCTGATCTGAGATTTGATCTTGCTCTGGTCAACAGTGAAGCCGACAAAAGGAGTAACTTCAGAGTTGTCGTCCCAAGTCTTCAGTTCGTCGATGTCTTCCTGAGAATAGTTGGAGGAGAAGCGAGCCAGACGAATGTCATTCCACATCCAGGTATTCATGCTGTAGATGTTTTCTTCAGCAACATTGGATACGTCGACTGCATTGTCGGTCAGAGTGTAGTTGGTGCCTTCAACACCGTAGGACCACAGGTCGTAGTTTTCCTGATCTTTCTTGAACCAGTTGATGAAAGCGATAGCTTCATTTACATGCTTGCTGGTGCTGGGAACTGCCAGCATGTTATCGCCAGCCATGTAGATATGACGGGTTTCAGGCTCAAGGAGAACAGTTTCGATTTTGCCGTCGGGAACATTGGTGGTAAAGCCGTCAATACGTTCAGAAGCACGCATCAGGTTTGCAGCAACACAGCCGACCATGCCATAATCAAAGCCGGTGTCTTCGCTTTCCAGGTTAGAGGAGTCAACAGGCAGATAGCCTTTGTCGTACCATTCTTTCCGTTTCTCACAAACCTGGGTGAAAGCATCGGAATCCCAGAAGGATTTTACAGTGTAGTCAGGATCATTGGGATCGATATAAACAGGGTTGATTCCGCCGTCACCGATGGGGAAGAAATAGTCAGCATAGACGGGGTACAGAGGCTGCATGTTGGAGCCAACGATAGCATACATATCGGGCTCATTTTTCAGGATTGCGTCGAAGTAAGCTTCCAGATCTTCAACAGTGGTGATCTCAGGAATGTTGTACTTCTCGCGGATATCGCCACGGATGTTCCAAACATTGTTAAAAGCAGTCATTGGGATAACACGGGGCAGAGCATAAACCTGACCGCCTACGGTGCCGCCTTTCAGAACGTAGTCGGGGGTGTTGGTCAGCAAATCCTGTCCGTAATTCTCAAGAGCTTCGTCGATGGGCTGGTAAACTTTCTTGGAAACCAGGTCGGACAGAGTGCTGGAGTGTGCCCAAGCCAAATCGTAAGAATCGCCGCCGGCAACAGCCAGAGCCAGTTTGTTCCAGTAGTCATCCAGGAATTTTACGGAGATTGTAATATTTACGCCGTCTTCCTGAGCTGCTTTGGACACGGCATCCAGAACGGCAGCCTGTCCATTGGACTCCTGTCCGGGGAATGCAGCAACCAGTTCTACAGTTTCGCCACTTGCTCCAGAAGTGGAACCACCGGTAGAAGAATCACCGGCAGCAGAAGAACCTGCATCATCGCCGCAGCCGGCAAAAGCAGTAGCAGCCATAGCAGCTACCAGCATCAGGGCAGCAATTTTACGAAATTTTTTCATCATAGTTCGCTCCTTTTCTCAATACAAAAGATTCGGATAGAATAGGCTATTGCAGCCTTTTTTATGTCTTAAACGGCTATTGCCGGATAAGCCTTTACAATTTGGATCAGCCTTTTACAGCGCCGACCATAATACCTTTAACGAAGAATTTCTGTACAAAGGGGTAAAGCAGCACGATCGGTCCGATGGTAACAAACAATGTAGCCAGCTGGAAGGTCTGAGAAGGCAGCTGGATATTACCCATGGAGCCATTCTGACGGATAAAGTCCATAATGGATTTGATCCGGTACAGCATGTACTGCAGAGGGAAGAGTTTCCGGTCACTGATAAACCACAGTGCGTTGGTCCAGTCGTTCCAGTAGCCCAAGCCAATGAACAATGCTACGGTTGCAATAATCGGTGTGGCCAACGGAATGACGATCTGGAAGTAGGTGCGGAAAGGACCGGAACCGTCAATCTCGGCGGATTCTACCAATGATGAAGGAATCGTTTTAAAGTAGTTCCGCATGAGGAAGACGTTGAAGGGAGAAACCAATGTGGGAAGAATCAGAGCCCAGATGGTATCCTGCAGATGCAGGAACTGGGTGCAGACCAAATACCAAGGCAGCAAGCCGGCACTGAAGACCATAGGAATGTAGAAATACATCGCAATATGGTTGCGGTATTTGACCCGTTGGAGAGACATTGCATATCCGACCATTCCGCAAATGATCAGAGCCAGCAAAGTACCTACCACTGTGACAAAAATGGATACAGCGTAGCCGGTGTAAATGGAACTGTCTTTAAAAACGGTCTCATATGCCAGACTGGAGAATTCGCTGGGAATCAGCCGGTAACCATTTTTCATAATGGATTGTTCGCTGCTGATAGATGCCATAAAGGTCAGGATAAAAGGATAGATACAGCAGAACGAGTACGCAAAAAGGAAAATGTGGATAAGAATCTGTGCAATACGCTCGCCGATGCTTTTTTGATACATGATGTTTCACCGCCTTCCTGATTAAAACAACGCGTAATCTTTGTCGTAAAGCTTGACCAAAGAGTTGGAACCCCATACCAGTATGAAGCCAACCACTGACTGGTAAAGTCCAACAGCCGCTGTGGGGCCAAAGTCTGCAGCAGATTTGATGGCACGGAAAACATATGTGTCAATAACGTCGGTATACTTGTAAAGAAGGCCATTGTCACCGATAATAGAGTAAATTGTTGCGAAGTCGCCGCGGAGCATATTGCCGATGCTCAACAGGCTCATGGTGATGATAGTGGGCAAAAGTAAAGGAAGGGTAATCCGCCACAGCTGCTGCCAGCGCGTTGCGCCGTCCAGGGAAGCTGCTTCGTAAAGCTGGTCATCAATGCCCGTAATGGACGCCAGATATACGATAGAGTTATATCCCGCAACCTGCCACAAGTGGGTCCCGATAATAATCCAAGCCCAAGGATTCGGCGTCTGAGACCAAAGAATCGCTTCTCCTCCCAGGGCGGTAATGATCTGATTTACAAGTCCGTAAGAATCGGAGAAGAGAATGGTCGTAATCAGTTTACCAATAATAACAGAAGAGAAGAAGTAGGGAAGGAACATCGCGTTTTGGTAAATCTTCTTTGCAAACTTGCTGCGCAATTCGTTCAGCAGAATTGAGAACAGGACGCTAAACAATGTTGTCCATACCAAATAGTTGATATTGATAAACAACGTGTTGAATGTCGTCTGAAAAGCGTAGCTGCTGGTAAAATAAAACTTGAAGTTCGCAAGACCTACCCATGGACTGGAAAATTTGTCCACATAGTTAAAATCCATAAAGGCAATAACAAGGCCGGGCAAGGGCAGATAGGAAAAGATAAAAAGTACCAATGCTGCCGGCGCCATCATCAGGTAATATGGCCAGTTACGCCGCATCTCATTTAAGAATGGATGCTTTTTCCTGAAACTGTTCGCGGGCTCGCGCTGAAGCGCCGCTTCCTTTTTCATAAGAATCCCTCTCTTTACTCTTTCTATTTTACCCGGTTGACCGGGCTCTTATCTAAATGATCGGATATTATTTTTGTAGCCGAACATTATACATAGATAATTTATCTGTTACCGTTTCCGTGCATCAAAAACGTTTTTGTGACTTTCCAAAATAAAACCGGATTCTTCCGGTCAACGTTCTTTTATCGGTCGTACACTGTCACGGTTTATGATTTGATGAGGAATATATAAATGTTGAGGCGGAACCTGCCCACGAATAATTTTTCTTAAAAGTTTTGCTGCCTGGTATCCAAATTCATTAAAGTCCTGTCGGACTGTGGTTAAAGCTGGATATAAAAATTCGGCCAAAGGGATATCATCAAACCCTGTCACCGAAAAATCTTCCGGTATCCGGTAGCCGCAATCAGTCAACGCGCGCATCGTGCCGATTGCCATAATATCACTCATGCATATGAAGCAAAGCGCTCCGGTTTTTCGGTACTCCGTAACATATTCCCGAACCTTTCCGTAAGCAATATCTTCATTAAAATCGCAATACAAAATGCTATTGTCTGTCAGCTCTAACCCATGTGCAAGCATTCCCTGGCGCGTGCCTGCCAAACGCTCAAGTGTTACGGATGCATCCCTTTTTCCAGCTACGATCGCAAACCGGTGATGTCCTAGAGAAATCAAGTGTTCAACCATTTCCCGAGCCGCTTGAATATTATCAATTGAGATACATCCTGCTTTTTGTCCAATAACCGGCACATCTATTACAACACACGGAATATCGACCTTCATCAGTTCTTCAAAATAAGGCTCAGTTGTCGTGATCCCGCTTAAAATAGCTCCGGACAAATTTCGTTCTCGGCAGAAACGCGCGTAGGATTTACGCTTTTGCTGATTACTATCCGTTGTATAGATTGAAATTTCAATATTATGATGAGAAGTATATCGATATATCCCCTGCAGCATCATATACCAGAGATTGTCTTTCGAGTTGCTATCCAATAAGCCGGAAATGATGACGCCCATGTTGGAACCATTTTTGGAAGAGAGACCCCGCGCAATAATATTAGGAGTGTATCCCAGTTCCTCTATTGCAGCAAAAACACGCTCTTTTGTAGCCGGACTAATATCTTTATAACCATTAACTGCACGGGAAACAGTTCCGATTGTAACACCGGCATGTTTCGCTACATCCTTGATTGTTACTGCCATACTTGCCTCCTCGTGATTTTGTTTTCAAAAACGTTTTTGAAAAAGACAAATTACAAAGATGTTTTCGTTTGGAAGCAAGTAATTTTACAACAATGAAAAAATATACTATTTTTTATCTTGCGAAAACGTTTTTGTTTTGGTGACTTTATAATATCATACTTTTTCTTATTTGTAAAGAGGAATTTTGAGATTTTTTTGATTTTTTTCATAATAAATGCCTTTTTTTGCTGCATTTTAAATTGCTTATGCACTAACACTTTAACGGATAAAAGATATATTTCTTGACTTTTTGATTCATTTGTGATATCCTTAAATAGAATTCGCGGGTATGGTGGAATGGCAGACACGAAGGTTTTAGGAGCCTTTGCCTTGGCGTGCAGGTTCAAGTCCTGTTACCCGCACCATGGCGAGTGTTCTTATAGCATTTGAAACGCTGTAAGAACACTCGTCTTTTTTTATTGTTTTCATCCGGCGATGGTGGATGGGGCGTAGTTGACG
>CALXBD010000044.1 GCA_944386445.1 uncultured Clostridia bacterium | reverse complement strand
CGGAACGGATCAGCATGCCGGATTTTGACATCGACTTCAGCGATGAACGCCGCCAGGAGGTCATTGATTATGTGGTTCGGCGGTATGGTGCCGACCATGTGGCTCAAATTACTACCTTCGGGACTATGGCCGCTAAGGCGGCAGTCCGGGACGTAGGCCGGGCATTGGGAATGAGCTATCAGGCGGTGGACAAGGTGGCTAAGTTGATCCCATATCAGCTGAAAATTACCCTTGACCGGGCTTTGGCAGAAGTAAAGGATTTGAAACTCCTTTATGACAACGACTTGCAGGTGAAGGAACTCATCGATATGGCCCGAAAGGTAGAGGGGATGCCTCGTCATGCTTCCACCCATGCGGCAGGGGTCGTCATTACCGCCAAGCCGGTGGATGAGTATGTCCCTCTGGCTAAAAGTGACGAATCCATTGTTACACAGTTCCCCATGACGACCTTGGAGGAACTGGGACTTTTGAAGATGGACTTTTTGGGACTGCGGAACCTTTCGGTCATCGATCACTGTTCGGAGGAAGTCCGTCAGGAACGACCGGATTTTTCCATCCACAAAATTTCTTTGGAGGATCAGGAGGTTTATGCAATGTTCTCCAGGGGGGAGACAGAGGGCGTTTTCCAGTTCGAATCAGCGGGGATGCGGCAGCTCCTAATTTCCATGAAACCCCGTTCCATCGAGGATTTGACCGCAGCCACGTCCCTTTACCGTCCCGGCCCCAGTGCCTCTATCCCGACTTATCTGAAAAACCGGGCGGACCCCAACGGGATTCGCTATGAAGCTCCTGCGTTGGAACCGATTTTGCGGGTAACCTGTGGCTGCCTTCTCTATCAGGAACAAGTCATGCAGGTGTTTCGGAGCTTAGCGGGGTACTCCTATGGCCGGGCGGACTTGGTGCGGAAGGCCATGGGCAAGAAAAAAATGGACGTCATGGAGGCGGAACGGCAGAACTTCATCTATGGCCGGCAGCGGGAGGATGGAACCATGGAATGCCCGGGGGCTGTGGCAAATGGCGTCCCCGCCGATGTGGCAGACCATATTTTTGATGAGATGGCTTCTTTTGCCGAGTATGCTTTCAATAAAGCCCATGCCACGGCATATTCGGTGGTCAGCTACCAGACAGCTTACTTGAAGTGCCATTTTCCGAGACAGTACCTTGCAGCGCTGCTGACGTCTGTTTTGGAGAATACTGGGAAGTTAATGGAGTATCTGGAAGAATGTAAAAGCCTTAAAATCCCTGTTTTGCCACCCAGTGTCAATAAAAGCAGCGGCGCCTTCCGTTCGGAAGGCACTGGAATCCGGTTTGGCCTTTTGGCCGTCAAGGGGCTGGGTCGGGCTGTCATTGACAATTTGGTGAAGGAACGCCAGGAAAATGGGTTTTTCCAGAGTTTTCCGGAATTTTGCCGCCGTATGGTGGGAAAGGATCTTAACCGTCAGGCACTGAAAAATCTGATCCGCTGCGGCGCTCTTGATGGATTGGGTTACACCCGTAAGGAAATGATCGTCGCTCATGAGCGGGTTTTGGATGCCGCAATCAGCTATGCAAGAGCCCACGAAGGAGGACAAATGAATCTGTTCTCCACAGGAGATCTCGCAGAACCGGAAATCCAAATCGATCGTCTGGGGGAATATCCTTTTTCCGAAAAACTAAGGGACGAGTATGAGTCTTTGGGCTTTTATCTGAGCGGTCATCCACTGGATCAGTATCGGGGGCTGGAACGAAAGCTTCAGATTGATCGGGCGGCAGATATTACTGCCGAGGAATCCCGTTACGCTGACCGGCAGCGGGTGCGGATGCTGGGGCAGTCAGCTTCTAAAAAGCTGATCGCTACCAAGGATGGCCAGACGATGTGCTTTATTACCTTTGAAGATCGCAGCGGTACCTTGGAAGCAGTCGTTTTCCCGGGAGTATACCAGGAATCTTTGAAAACCCTGCAGTCCGGAGAGCCCTTTATTCTGGAAGGGTCAGTTTCCCAAAAAGAAGATGAGGCTCCCAAGGTTTTGGCCAGCCGCATTTTCAGCCTGGAGCAGGCCGGCAGCCAGGCCGCGCAATGCTTATACCTAAAGCTGAATTCCGCAGGGGATCGCAGGATTCCGGAAACCTTGCGGCTGCTTCAGGATGCTCCCGGCGAGGTTGAGGTGAGACTTTTCTTTGCGGATGAGGGAAAATATCGTTATCCGCCCGGCAAAATCCGCGTGAAGCCGGACAGCAGGCTTTTGGATGAACTGGAAGGGCTGCTGGGTGCGGAAAATGTTACGCTGAAATAGCCTTCAATGCCCCGAAAAAGCAGGAAATGTCCCCGGATTTGACAAAAAGCAGTTTTCTGCCTTGCCAAAGAGGTGGAAGGAATGCTATAATAAAACAGAGCATACTTCTGGAGAAGGGCAGGATACTGTCCTTTATCCGGTTTGATAGTTGGCGCTGCAAGGCTTGACGAAAGGAAGATTTCGGATGGAATACGGAGATAAATTTAAGAAGGCTGTTTTTGGCGGATTCAGCCGACAGGATGTCCTGCATTGCATTGAAGAGCTGAATACCCAGCATACAGAAGAATTAGAGGCAGAGCGGGCAGAAAAGGCCAGTCTGCAACAACAGGTGACCGAACTGCAGGCTCAGTTGGCGGCTGCCCAAAAGGCCAATGAAGAACTTGCAGCCCAGAACGAGGCTAGAAGCAGGGATTTTGCGCAATGCGAGGAAAAAATTAATAAGGCGATTGAGATCAGCAATGAGCAAAAGGCTCAGATGGAGGCCCAGCAGAAAGAATTGCAGACTTTGAAGGCGGCTAACTCTGAGCTTTCCGTTAAGCGGAGCCTGCTGGAAGAAAACAATCGCGCTTTAAAAGAGCGGGTAGAGGAACTGGAGGCTGAACAGCAGGAGAAAAAGGCCGGTATCGAAATCGGGGAGATGATGGTGGAGGCTAAAAAAGCAGCCGATAGTATCATCAGTCGTGCCAGTCAGCGCGCAGAGGCCGCCCATTCAGCTGTGGAGGCTGAGACTGCGGGTATTTCTGCGCGTTTGGCGGAAATCCGCAGCCAGTTGTCCGCCGCCGCAGAGGATTTCAAAACATATTCCGGCTCCATTATCCGCAGCTTGGAAGAGATGCAGCGGACTATTGACGAATCGAGAGAACGTCTGGCACATCCGGAAACGGCTAAATCCATGCCCCCGGCTAAGTCTGTGCCTGCTCGTCAGCCTGCGTCAAAGCCTCAGACCTCAGAATCGAGAAATCCCTATGGCTTCCTTTTTAAGAAATAAATTCAGATTACAGGAGACCTTTTTATATGAAAAAACTGCTTAAAGATCGGGAATTTCTGCGCTTGGTCGCAGTAATTGCCCTTCCGATTGCTGCCCAGAATCTGATTACCTTTGCCATTCAGATGATGGATACAGTGATGCTGGGAGCTGTAGGACAGACCCAGCTGACAGCAGCTTCTTTGGCAAATCAGACTTTTTTCGTTTTTACGATCCTTACTTTTGGCCTGGCCAGCGGTGCCAGTGTCCTCAATGCCCAGTATTGGGGTAAAGGGCAAGTTGAACCTATTCGTCTTGTGACTGCTTTAGTCATTAAGGTGGCGTTTGCATTTTCTGTCGTGCTTTCTGTATTGATCATCCTTTTCCCTGAACAGGTGATGCGGATTTATACCCCTGAAGAGGCGGTCATTCGGGAAGGGGTAAAATATCTACGGATTATTGTTTTTACTTATGTTATTTACGGCGTGACTGCTACCTATATCAGTACCTTGCGGAGTGTGGCTTCTATCCGGGTAGCGGTTGTGGTCTATCTGACCTCTTTGTGTGTGAACGTCTTTTTTAACTGGGTGCTGATTTTCGGCAATCTCGGTGCGCCGGCCCTGGGAATTCAGGGTGCTGCTATCGCAACCCTTATTGCCCGGCTGACAGAATTCGTGATGACAATTATCTATGCATTTGTTATTGATAAAAAACTCCGTTTCCGACCCAGGGACTTTTTAAAAAAGGATTCGGCTCTTACAAAAGATTATCTGAGACATGGACTGCCGGTGGTCTTCAATGAATTGTTGTGGTCGGTAGGCGTTTCGGTGCAGTCTATGATCTTGGGGCGCTTGGGAGAAGCTGTGGTCTCGGCAAGCCAGATCGCTTCGGTGGTGCAGCAGTTTGCTACCGTGTTTGTATTCGGCATTGCAAACGCGGCAGCGGTAGTCATCGGAAACGCCGTCGGCGAAGGTGATATGGAAAAAGCAGGTCAACGGGCCGACTGGCTGAAAATTACGTCGCTGGCTGTAGGCGTTTTTTCCGCTGGATTGATCTTACTGATACGGCCGCTGGCGGTTGGATTTTATAATGTTCCCGACGCAACTAAGGCTATGGCAGCGGATATGGTGGGAATCCAGGCGGCAATCGTCTTTTTTGTGTCCATTACCGCCGTGGGAATTGTCGGAATCCTCAGAGGCGGCGGAGATACCCGTTTTGCTTTGGCAACAGATTTGTGTACCCTTTGGTTTGTAGCGCTGCCGGCCGGCCTTTTGAGCGCATTTGTGTTCAAACTGCCGGTGCTGGTGGTATATGCTTCTATCAAATTGGACGAGCTGGTGAAAATGGCAGTGATTTTCTGGCGGCTGCGCAACCGCAATTGGATGAAAAATGTGACAAGGGATCGGGTTGAAACAATATTGGGTGTTCAGGAGGAATCCATATGACAAAAAAAGAGCGTGCTCTGGCAGCTGTTCAAATGTTGGAAGAGGTGTACCCCGAAGCTGTTTGCTCGCTGGAATATGCTCATCCTTATGAGCTGTTGATTGCCACTAGATTGTCGGCTCAGTGTACTGATGCCAGAGTAAATATTGTTACGGAGGAGCTTTTTAAGAAATATCCGACCCTTTCGTCCTTGGCAGAGGCCAGTGTGGAGGAGATTGAAGCAATTATTAAGCCTTGTGGCCTTTTCCATACCAAGGCGCGGGATATTGTTAATCTTTCCCGAATGCTGATAGAACAATATGGTGGGGAACTGCCGGACAGTCTGGAAGAATTGACAAAGCTGCCTGGCGTAGGCAGAAAAACCGCAAACCTGGTGATGGGGGACGTTTTCGGCAAACCAGCTGTGGTGACAGATACCCATTGTATTCGAATTTCAGGGCGGCTGGGGCTAACGAAAGAAACGGATCCTTACAAGGTCGAGATGGATTTAAAAAAGCTGCTGCCTCCGGAAAAAAGCAGTGATTTCTGCCATCGTCTGGTCCACTTCGGAAGGGAATTCTGCAAGGCTAGAGGCCCACAATGTACCGCATGTCCGCTGCGCTCCATTTGCCGCAAGGCAGAACAGGATCAGAAGACTGCAGGGAAAAACGCTTGACAGGCAGAAAATCATGTGTTAAAATAAATGTCGAATCAGGGGTGCTGTCTCCGCTACGCGGCGATGGCTGAGAGAAACGGGCGTTTCAACCCTCCAAACCTGAAATGGGTAATTCCATCGTAGGGAGATTTGATAATAGTGTCAAATTTCAGCCGCGGGGGATTCCTGCGGCTGTTTGTATGCTGTGGGAAGCTTTGCGGTCAGGCTTGAATTTCGTCCCTCACCTGAAAATTTCTTCAAAGGACGGATTATCCATGCAAACAAATCAAAACAAAACAGTACTGCGGCTGACGGAGAGCGGCATCCTTTTGGCAATCGGAATTCTGATCGACACATTTTTGAAATTCGATGCTACTTGGGCTTATGGCGGATCCATTACCGTCTGCTCTATGCTGCCGTTGGTTATTATCGCTTACAAATATGGTGTGGGCTGGGGAAGCCTTGCTGGTGTGGCACACGGCCTGATTACCATGATGATCTCCGGCGGACGTGCCGGTGGTTTGGCTGCTATGATTGAAGAAAATGGCGGCTTGCAGACTTTTCTCTGGGTAGTACTTATTGACTACATCATGGCTTTTGCAGCGATTGGCCTTGCCGGTTTTGCTCCCCGTTTCTGCAAATCGGCCCCGAGCGCCATTTCCGTGGGTGCAGTCATCGGGCTGTTTGGACGGTATATCTGCCATATTCTTTCCGGATACTTCCTTTTCGGCAGCTATGCGGAGTGGTTCTTTACGGATCAGGTGCCGTGGGGCAGTTGGTTTATGGAAACCTTCCATGGAAAAGCACTGAGCTTGGTTTACTCTATCGTTTACAATGGCCTCTACATGATTCCTGAAATCATCATTACCGCCGTCGTAGGCGGAATCCTGGCCAAATTTCTTTCCAAACAGCTGGCGCAGAACCGCACCAATATTCCCGCCAAAAAAGAAGCGTAAAATATAGCGTAGAATCCCCTGGTTTCTCCGGAAATCAGGGGATTTTTGTCGATTGCCAGATCAGTGCCGCTGTGGTACAATAATTAGAGAATTGTAAGTTTACAGGAGGCGGCAGCGTGAAATTTCTTCATCTTTCAGATCTGCATCTGGGAAAAAGGGTCAATGAATTCTCTATGTTGGAAGATCAGGCATATATATTGAATGAAATTGTCGAGTCGGCCGGTTCGCAGCAGGTCGACGGGATCTGGATTGCCGGAGATATTTACGACAAACCGGTCCCGCCGGCGGAAGCTGTCCGGCTTTTTGATGATTTTTTGACCCGTCTGGCAGAAATGCACCTTCCAGTTTTTATTATCAGCGGCAACCACGATTCTGCGGAACGGATTGCCTTTGGTTCCCGGATGCTGGATACCAGCGGTATTTACCTTTCTCCGGTCTACGACGGGTGGGTCGAGCCGGTGGTTCTGTCAGATCAGTATGGGGAGATTGCCGTTTATCTGCTGCCGTTTATTAAGCCGGCTATGGTGCGCAGGCTTTGGGAAGAAGAACCTGTTGATTCATACCAAGACGCTCTTCGGGCCGCCATTGCTCACATGGAGATTTCTCCGCAACGCAGAAATGTCTTATTGGCACATCAATTCGTGACTGGGGCCCAGCGCTGCGAATCTGAGGAAGTTTCTGTAGGGGGCCTCGACAACGTGGACGCGGATGTTTTTGCGCCTTTCGATTATGTGGCGCTGGGCCATCTTCACGGTCCCCAATGGGTGGGCCGCGAAACGATCCGCTACTGCGGTTCCCCGCTGAAGTACTCCTTCTCGGAGGCAGGACAGCAGAAATCTGCACTATTGGTGGAGTTGGCAGAAAAGGGGCGGATCGAGATCAGCAGGTTGCCGCTTAAACCTTTGCGGGATATGCGGGAGATTAAGGGTTCTTATATGGAACTGACAGCCCGTGATTCCTACTTGGGGACCAATACGGACGATTACCTGCGGGCTATACTGACAGACGAGGAGGATATCCCCAATGCCATGGATCGGCTCCGCACCATCTATCCTAACCTGATGCGGCTAGACTACGACAACCGCAGGACCCGCTCCGTGCAGAAAATTCAGATTTCTGAATCGACAGAGCAAAGGGAGCCCCTTTCCCTGCTGGAGGAATTTTATCGGCTGCAAAATAATCAGTCAATGTCTCCGGAACAGGAATCTTTTTCCAGAAAGCTGATGGAAGAAATCTGGGAGGGACAGCTATGAGACCGTTGAAATTGACTATGTCCGCTTTCGGGCCATACGCGGGAAAGGTTACCATTGACCTAGAAAAGCTGGGGGACAGAGGGCTGTACCTGATTACCGGGGATACCGGCGCCGGGAAAACGACGATTTTTGACGCCATCACCTTTGCCCTTTACGGCGAGCCCAGCGGCAGCAGCAGGGATGCCGGGATGCTGCGCAGTAAGTATGCGGAGCCGTCAACGCCCACCTTCGTGGAGATGGATTTCCTCTGCCGGGACAAGCTCTACCGGGTACGTCGGAACCCGGAATACAGCCGTCCCAAGGGCCGCGGTGAGGGATTTACCGTCCAGAAAGCGGATGCGGAGCTTCAGTATCCTGACGGGCGCCCTCCGGTGACTAAAATGCGGGATGTGACTCAGGCCGTTCGCGATCTGATCGGGTTGGACCGTTCTCAGTTCTGCCAGATCGCCATGATCGCCCAGGGGGATTTTCTGCGGCTGCTGTTGGCTAAAACAGAGGAGCGAAGCAAAATTTTCCGGGAAATTTTCAACACCCAGCCCTATCAGGTCTTTCAGGAACGGGTAAAGGCCGAATCCGCAGCCCTTAAGCAGCAGACGGAGGAGGGGGAACGGAGTTTGCTCCAATATTTGCGGGGGATCGTTTGGGCACCTGAGGATCCACAGGCCCAGGAGCTGGAGCAGCTTCGGCAGAGCTCCGCACTGGTTTCTCCGGAAGATGCGGCCGGACTGATATCTCAGGTAATTGAACGGGATACAGAGGCCCGGGAGACAGCACAAAAACGTCTGGCAGAAGCAGAGGCTCGGCTGGAGGTTGTGAGTCGGCAGCTGGGTCAGGTGGAGGCTCGAGAAAAGGCCTTGGCGGAGATGGTTCGTCGGAAAGCAGCGCTCTCCGAATTGGAGCCAAAACGGAATGCTTTGGAGTCTGCATGGCAAGCTGCTCAGGCTAGGTCACCGGAACAGGAAGCACTGGCAGTGAGAATTGCTGCCCTCACAGGCGAACTGGCAGCTTATGCGGAACGGGATGCCCTGATGGAGCGATATCAGAAACTGTTGGCTGAGCAGAAAGTTTTGCAGCAAAATCTCTCCAAGGTGCGGGCAATTATGGAAGACCACGGGAAACGACTCAGTGGGGCAAAAGAGGAATTATCCTCCCTGTCCGGGCTGGATGTCCGGCGCACAGAGCTGGGAAGCCGGAAGAGGGAACTCCTGTCCGGAAAAGAGGCATTGAACGGACTATCTGCGGCCTTAAAAAACTGTGAGAAACTGGAAGCCTTGCTGGATGTGGCGCAAAAGCGGTACCTGCAGGCTGCAGACCAGAGCAGCCGTCAGAAGGAAGAGTTGCTGCGGATGGAACGTGCCTTTTTGGACGAGCAGGCGGGAATTTTGGCGGGTACCCTCCGGGAAGGGTGTCCCTGTCCGGTCTGCGGTGCTGTCTCCCATCCAAAGCCGGCTTCCCCGGCACCCGGGGCGCCCTCCCGGCAGCAGTTGGAAGCTGCACGGTCTGAAACAGCATCCGCAGAAAAGCTGACAGCCGATTTGAGCCAAAAAGCCGGTGTTTGCCGGGGTCAGGCGGAAACGGCCCGCCGGACGACGGAAGAACAGCTCCGGCAGCTGCTTGGAGAAATGCCGGAAAATCCTCACGAAGCCGTGGCAATGAGGCTGAAAGAAGTGGAGAACGCCCTCAAACAGTTGGATGAGGAATTGTCTTCGATTGAAAAACAGCTTCAGCGCAGGCAGGTGCTGGAAAAGGCGATCCCCGAAGAGGAAGCCCGGCAGGAAAAACGTGCCCGAGACATTCAGGAAGGGGGAAAACAGGCGGCCTCCCTAGCTGCTGCTGCGGACGGAACTGCTAAAGAGGCGGCAAAGGCTTCTCAGAACCTTTCCTTCCCGGACCGCAAGACGGCGGAAGGTGAGATCCGACGCCTTCAGGGGGAGAAGACTGCTCTGGAAGCCGCCCTGAAAAAGGCACAAGCAGATTTTGAAGGCTGCTCCAAAATGGTGGAGGAGCATAAGGCGGCCATTGCGGCCTTGGAAAAACAGGTCTCCGGTGGGAAAGAATATCAGCGGGATAGCCTGCTCCGGCTACGGCAGGAGATTCTGGCCGAGAAGGATGCGACACGGAAAATTTTGGATGCAGCGGCTCTTCGGCTCAATGCAAATACCTCAGCGCGGAATGCTCTCCTGCAGCAGGGAGCAGCGCTAGCAGAGTTGGAAAAGCGTTGGAGCTGGGTTCGCGCCCTAGCGGATACCGTCGGCGGCAGGGTCGCCGGCAAGGACCGGGTATTGTTGGAAACCTTTGTCCAGATGCACTACTTTGACCGAATCACCGCCCGGGCCAATGTGCGGCTTCTGACCATGACCGGCGGACAGTATGAGCTGGAACGCCGGAAGGAAGCCGAAAACCGTCAGAGCCAGAGCGGTTTGGAACTGGATGTCGTCGACCACTATAATGGGACCCGGCGCAGCGTCCGGACTCTGTCCGGCGGGGAATCCTTTAAGGCTTCCCTTTCTCTGGCACTGGGGCTAGCCGACGAAATCCAGTCTGCTGCAGGCGGTATCCGTCTGGACACCATGTTTGTGGACGAAGGATTCGGCTCGCTGGATGAAGAATCTTTAAATCAGGCAATCAACGCTTTGAGCGGACTTACGGAAGGCCGCAGATTGGTAGGGATTATTTCCCATGTGTCCGAATTGAAAACCCGGATCGACAAACAGATCTTGGTCAAAAAGGAAAAATCCGGCGGCAGCCGGGTGGAACTATCTCTTTAATGTCAAAGCACTGCTTCCGATGCAGAAATTTGCGTCGAAGGCAGTGCTTTTGAATCGATAGGACTTTATTCTGTTTCGGTTTCTCCGTGAAGCAGTACTTGGGTCGGAAAAGCAATTTCCACGCCGATTTTGTCCAGAAAATCCCGGATCTCAAAATTGACCTTTTCCTTTAACGACATATAGTCTGCCCATGTGGTACGGAGCGCATAGTAATAAATTTCCAAATTCAGGCTGTACGCGCCGAATTCATTGAAAGTCACCAGTATAGAACTCTGCTCGATGTCATCCGGATGGCTGCAAAGTAGCTCTCGGATTCCGTCCACAGCGGCATGAAGTTTATCCTGTGGAGTCCCGTAAACCACACCCAATGTGAAATGAACCCGCCGCTTCGACATCCGCGACCAGTTAATAATGGAGGTATTAGCCAAAGTCGAGTTGGGGATAACCACCTCCGCGTCCTTAAAGGTGCGGATCCGGGTGCTGCGCAGAGTGATGTCGGTAACAGTCCCTTCCATTTCCGGCGTCTGAATCCAATCCCCTACGCTAAACGGTTTGTCGCCAATAATTACCAGCCCACCAAACAGGTTGCTGGCAGAATCCTTGGCAGCCAGTGAAAATGTCAGCCCTGTCAGTCCCAGCCCGGTGATCATACCACTGATGTCATAGCCGGTTTCGTTAATAATCAGGATTCCAGCTAGGATCAGCAGCAGCACCTGTACAATTCGGGCAATGAATGCCACTAAAGTTTGATCCAGTGCCGTGTTGCTGCCGCGTATAGCAGTTACAATAGGAGGCGCAGCCTTGATAAAGCCGCGAACCACAGCCACAATAATGCTGATTCGCAAAAAAATTAGCATCACCGGCATTATGACACCTAGAAAAGGAAATCCTTTTGTCAACTGCCAAACAGCTAGATAAATTCCGATGCAGGTCAGCAGACTGCAGGTTGGTTTTTCAAATCCGTTGAGGATTTCTTTTGCAAGCGGGAAGCGCTTCAGACAACGTTCTAAAAGGCGAAGTACCAATCGGGTAATGGGTTTTCGGAGAAAAAAGCAGCCTAGGAAGAAAACAACAGCCAGCAGTATGTGGAGCAAATATGGTAGCAGATGAGAAAATTTGGAGAGAAATTCCATCATATCTTTCAAAACAGACACTTCCTTTGACATAGGATCGGGTGATTTTGGGAATACTTCTTTCAGGCCGGTCACCGGCTGGAAAGGAGCATATTTATGCGGGAAAAACGCGGAAAACGCAGCATTGTACAGCCCAACGGAGTCGTCAGCTCCATGATCCATCCTCATCCCAGCAAAACGGATCCTCAAGGCAGCTGGACCGGTATTCCGGCAGAGCCGGATGAAGAACCGGTTCAGGATGCGGACGATCTCTAATCTGATTTGCCTTTCCGGTTTTCGTCATGCTGCCCCGCGCGGCGGCATGACGCCGGCGGGCAGCCATATGCTTTTTTAAATTGTTTTGAAAAGTTGGATAAGTCGTTAAATCCGCAGGAATACATAATTTCTGTTACGCTCAGTTCGGTAGATTCCATCAATTCCCTTGCGCGGGCTAGTTTCAAATTCAACAGATACTCCTGCGGGGAAATTCCCAGCATCTTCTTAAAAATCCGGAACAGATGACTGCGGTCTACCCCAACATGTCTTGCCAGTTCCTCCACCGTAATGCCATACGAATAGTTCCTCGAAGCGTATTCCATGGCGTTTTCTGCGATTCCGCGGCCTAATTGACGTCTGCCGCCGTTTTCCCGATACAGCAGCGCAAAAAAATCGAATAACCGTGCTGTAGATAAGAATGGATTGATACCGGGAGTAACGCTTCGATAAATTTCGCTGACACATTTTTCCATTTTTTCCGGGCTTTTGAAGGAAAGTATCGGCTGCTCCAAACTGAGACCGCACTGGCTCATAATTGCAGCGCAACCATCCCCGCCGAAGCCGACCCAGCAATAGTACCACGGATCGGTGGCATCCGCTGTATAAGTTGTGCTAATATCCGGATGGATCAAGAACCCCTGACCGGCAGAAAGAGGAAATTTTCGTTCCCCTACCTGAAAGGTTCCCTTCCCTGATAACACGCAGTGGATCAGGTAATGATCTCGGATAGCCGGCCCAAAGGAGTGAAGAGGCGCACAATGCTGAAACCCACACTGATATAAATTGGCTGTTCCGCCCCGGTTAGATGCGGGTATGGATTGATTGAAAATTTCTTCCATAACCGTCTCCCACCTCCAAAATATGTATGGCAACAGTATAACAGATTTCAGCTTGAAATGCAACATTTTGCCAAATATCTGCAACATTTCTCACTGTTCAGAGCGGATGTTTTGCATTATGATAAAGCTGAAGGGTGCTTGACGCCCGGGAAAGGAAGATCATGATGAAAATTACGTTTGTCGGCGCGGGAAGCACAGTTTTTGTCCGCAATGTAATCGGAGACTGCATCCTTACCCCTGAACTTGGCGAGTTCGATGTTTGCCTTTTTGACATCGACCCGAAGCGCTTGGATGAGTCTTATCAGATTTTGAGCAACATTAACAAGACCGCCAATGGTAAGGCTCATATCACACAGACCCTTGACCGCGAAACTGCTTTCCGCGGCGCGGATTTCGTTGTGAATGCCATCCAGGTGGGCCTTTACGATCCCTGCACCATCACCGATTTTGAAGTTCCTAAAAAATACGGTCTCCGGCAGACTATTGCCGATACTCTGGGAATCGGCGGCATTTTCCGCGCCCTGCGTACGATTCCGGTTATGAAAGCTTACGCCGATGACATGGAGCGTTGGTGTCCCAATGCCCTGTTCTTAAACTACACCAATCCCATGGCAATGCTGGCCGGATATATGCAGCGTTTTACCAATATCAAAACCGTCGGGCTTTGTCATTCCGTCCAGGTTTGCGCCAAAAGCCTTCTGGAAACTCTGGGCATGAATGAATACATAGACAAGTGCCGTTGGAAAATCGCCGGGATCAACCATCAGGCATGGCTGCTGGAGATCACAGACCTCGCCGGCAATGATCTTTATCCTGAAATCAAGCGCCGCGCCGAAGATCCCGCTTACAATACCGAGCATAAAGATTTGGTTCGTCTGAAGCTCATGAAGGAATTCGGCTACTACATCACCGAATCCAGCGAGCACAGTTCCGAGTATACGCCTTACTTTATCAAGGATAAGTACCCCCAGCTGATTGAGGAGTATAAAATCCCTCTGGATGAGTATCCCCGCCGCTGTATCCAGCAGATCAAGGGCTGGAACGAAATGCGGGACAGCCTTTTGAAGGATTCTCATATTGAACATAAAAAGACTCATGAATTTGCGTCCTATATCATCCGTGCCGTGATGGAGGATCAACCTTATCGAATCCACGGGAATGTCCTGAATACCGGGCTGATTACCAACCTTCCCCAAAATGCCTGCGTCGAGGTTCCGATTATGGTGGATCGCAATGGCCTGAATCCCTGCTATGTAGGGGAACTCCCTGAACAATGCGCTGCCCTGAACCGTACCAATATCAATGTTCAGCTGCTGACCATTAAGGCTGCTGAGACCCTTCAGAAATCCTATATCTACCAGGCAGCTATGATGGATCCTCACACCAGCTCCGAGTTGTCAATCGACGACATCAAAGCGCTTTGTGACGATCTTATTGAAGCTCACGGTGATTGGCTTCCCAAATATCACTAATATAGAAAACTGCGGCAGAGGAATCAACCTTCTGCCGCAGTTTCGTGTCAGTACAGATCTTTGATGACAGGTTTCGCCTTGTTGACCAGCTGCTTGTCATTGTCATAGGTCAAAAATGAATGTGCCAGATTGATTTCCACCCATTTGATTTGAGCGATCTCCTCTTCCTGTGGGGTATACTGGAAGTTTTTCGCCTTGCCCAAAAAGTAGATCACATCTTTGGTCGTATCCCTTTTAGGTGAATACGACACTACCTCCCGGAAGGAGGTATCCAGCTCTACATCAATCCCGGTTTCCTCCTTGATTTCTCGGATTGCTGTTTCCGCTTCTGTTTCCCCAGCTTCGACATGCCCCTTCGGGAAAGACCAGTGTCCTCCCACAACGTGCTTGATGAGCAGCAGTTCGATGTTTCCGTGATATTTCCGGAAAACGACTGCGCCGCAGGATTTTTCGTAAGACATTGCAAGAATCCTTTCCTTATATAGAAGTAATCATCTTTATTTTAGCACATCAGCGGCAAAAAAGCAAAACATTCCTAAAAAATTCATAATTTTTTCAGCAAAAAGCCGGAGCAGTCTATTAAAAACTGCTCCGGCATAGCTATATCCTGATTAGAAGTGGATTCTTTCCTCAATATAGGCAACCAGTTCAGAAATAGGAATTCTTACCTGCTCCATTGTATCCCGGTCGCGGACCGTGACACATCCATCGGTTTCAGAATCAAAATCATATGTGACGCAGAAGGGAGTGCCGATTTCATCTTCCCGACGGTAGCGCTTACCAATGGCGCCGGTTTCGTCGAACTCAACCATAAACTTATCTGCCAGCATGGTATAAACTTCCATTGCTTTGTCAGAGAGCTTTTTGGAAAGAGGCAGAACAGCAGCCTTAAACGGCGCCAATGCCGGATGCAGATGCAGGACGGTCCGCTCCGAGCCGTCTTCCAAAGTTTCAATGTCGAATGCCTCACAAAGGAATGCCAGCGCCACACGGTCGGCGCCCAAGGAAGGTTCTACAACATAAGGAATATATCGTTCGTTGGTGTCCTGGTCGAAGAAATCCAAGGATTTGCCACTGGCTTCCTGATGGCGGCCCAAATCGTAATTGGTGCGGTCAGCGATTCCCCACAGTTCACCCCATCCGAAGGGGAACAGGTATTCGATATCCGTTGTTGCCTTGGAATAGAAGGACAATTCCTCTTTTTCGTGATCCCGCAGCCGCATATTCTCTTCCTTCATGCCCAAAGAGAGCAGCCAGTTTTTGCAGAAATCTTTCCAGTAATAGAACCAGTCCAGATCCGTGCCGGGCTTACAGAAGAATTCACATTCCATCTGTTCAAACTCCCGTGTACGGAAGGTAAAGTTGCCGGGGGTGATTTCATTCCGGAAGGATTTGCCGATCTGGCAGACACCAAAAGGCAATTTTTTCCGCGTTGTGCGCTGAACGTTTGCAAAGTTCACAAAGATGCCCTGGGCCGTTTCCGGACGAAGGTAAACTTCATTTTTCGCATCTTCTGTGACACCGATGAAGGTCTTGAACATCAGGTTGAATTTCCGGATATCGGTGAAATTCTTGCTGCCGCATTCGGGGCAAGCAATACCGTGTTCCTTAATATACGCACTCATCTCTTCAAAGGTCATACCATTGGGGTCACCGCCGGCATCCTCAATGAGCTTATCCGCACGAAAACGTGCCTTACAATCTTTGCAGTCCATCAGCGGGTCGGAAAAGCCACCCACATGGCCGGATGTCACCCATGTTTGGGGGTTCATAATAATAGCAGAATCTAAGCCCACGTTATAAGGAGATTCCTGTACAAATTTTTTCCACCATGCTTTTTTAACATTGTTTTTGAATTCTACGCCCAAAGGGCCATAATCCCAAGCATTGGCCAAGCCGCCGTAAATTTCGCTTCCCGGGTATACAAATCCTCTGCCCTTGCAGAGAGTAATGATCTGATTCATCGTTTTTTCTTCATTTTTCAGCATAAATGTTCCCTCTCCTGCTAGCTGCCGGAACAGCCGATTTTCATATATCCTTATTTTAATGAAATTTTCCCAGGAAGTCAAGGGATTTGGGGAATTCTTCCTTAAGAGTCAGAATCTGCTCTTTACCTAAGGAATAATTTGTGTTATACTGGACAAAGAACCGGTTTTTTGGGCGGTTTTGTCGGCTTTGGTGTACCATGGCCGAAAAAAAGAGAAATACAGGATCAACCTGTAAAAACCCTCGACAGAAATAGGAGGTATCATGATGGCGCGACTGTTTAAAAATCGTGGCCCTGCCCGTTGGATCGCACTTTCAGCGGCAACAGTACTGACAGCGGTTTCATTGCCATTGTCTGTTCTGGCGGCGGATGGCAGTGATGAAGTGCCTTCCCGCTATTTTGACAGCGAAATTTATGATTATCTGTTGGAAACAGCAGATGTCAATCAGGACGGAAGCTTGAATGTCTATGAGCTTTCTTTGGTCAATGAACTGGACTTAAGCGGCTTGTCTCTGACTTCCCTGAAGGGATTGTCCCGCCTTCCCAACTTGAGTTGGCTGGATGTGTCAAATAATGATTTGCGGACCATGTCTACAATCGGAAGTTGTGACAATCTTCTGTATTTGGATATCAGTGAGAACCGTTTGACCAGTTTGACAGGAATCAGCGGACTGGACAGCTTGGTGGAATTGAACGCCAGCGATAATGTAATTTCTTCCATTTCAGCTTTAAGCAGCTGCGAATATCTGGAAAGCGTAGATCTTTCCAACAACAATATTTCCACTGTTACAGCGTTAAGTAATTTGGAAAACCTTACCAGCCTGGTTCTTGATGATAATAATATTTCCAGACTTCCGGAATTTTCTGAAACCTTGACAGTTTTCAGTGCGCAAAATAATAAAATTGCTTCCATGGATTTTATTTCTGAATTGCCGAGCCTCAGCATTTTGGATCTCTCCGGTAATGCAATTACCGAGTTCCCAAGTTTGAGCAAAAATAAGGCACTGAAATATCTGTATCTGGAAAGAAATCAATTGGACACACTTTCTGATGGGGTCCAGTCGGCTGTTTCTTCAGCGGAGACCGCAGGTACAGAAGTGAAACTTTTGCCCCAGCTGGTGAAAGGCTGGCAGCAGCACGGCGATGTTCGCGTTTATTGTTTGGATAATAAGGGAACCTGCGCTACAGGTACCCAGGTGATTGACGGCGTTTCTTATACGTTTAACGAGTATGGCGAATTGGGCGGCTCTTCCGGAACCTCTGCCGGATGGGTGGAGCAAGACGGTGCCAAGTACTATAAAAAGGCCGACGGAAGTTACCAAACCGGCTGGATGACCTTAGACGGAGCAACCTATTACTTTAACGACGACGGTAAAATGGTGACCGGCTGGAAATTGACTGGCGGACACTGGTACTATTTTGAACCGGGTACCGGCGTTATGGTCAAGGGCTGGAAACAGCTGGATGGAAAATGGTATTACCTTGATTCCTCCGGGGCTATGCTGGTGGGAACCAATACCATTGATGGTAAAACCTATACCTTTGCAGCCAGCGGGGAGCTGACCCAAGGGACACCTCCTTCAGAGGAAGGAACAACAACTCCTTCTATCGGTTGGGTGGAACAAAACGGCGGAAAGTACTACTATAAGGCGGATGGTACTTATCAGACCGGCTGGCTTTCTTTGGACGGAGCTTGGTATTATTTCAACACCGACGGCAAAATGGTGACCGCCTGGAAAATGGTGGGCCCCTCCTGGCACTATTTTAATGCAGATGGAAAAATGGCTGTAGGCTGGAAACAGGTAGGCGGGAAATGGTATTATATGGCCTCTTCCGGTGCCATGCTTACAGGCAAACAGAACATTGATGGAAAGACTTATACATTTGCCTCAAGCGGAGAACTGATTGAAGGAACTCCTCCTTCCGAGACTTCTGCCGGCTGGGTAGAACAAAACGGCGGAAAATATTATAAAAAGGCAGACGGCAGCTATCAGACAGGTTGGCTTTCTCTGGATGGAAAATGGTATTTCTTTGATGATACCGGAAAAATGTGCACGGGTTGGAAGCTGACCGGCGGACACTGGTATTATCTGGAGCCTGCTACCGGCGTAATGGCAACCGGTTGGAAACAGCTGGACGGCAAGTGGTACTATTTGAATTCTTCCGGTGCAATGCTGGTAGGAACCAATACCATTGACGGAAAGAGCTATACCTTTGCGGCCAGTGGGGAATTGACTCAAGGAACGCCGCCTTCCGGAGGTTCTTCCGGAACTTCTGCCGGCTGGGTCAGTCAGAATGGCGGCTGGTATTATAAGAAAGCGGATGGCAGCTATCAGATCGGCTGGCTGCTTGTGGGCGGAAAATGGTATTTCATGGACAATACCGGGAAAATGTGCATCGGTTGGAAGCTGACAGGGGGTCATTGGTATTATCTGGAGCCTGCTACCGGTGCGATGGCAACCGGCTGGAAACAGCTGGACGGAAAGTGGTATTATTTGAATTCTTCTGGCGCAATGCTGGTAGGCACTAATACCATTGACGGGAAGAGCTATACCTTTGCGGCTAGCGGTGAGTTGACGCAGGGAACCCCTTCTTCTGGTGGCTCCTCTGCAACATCTGCCGGATGGGTCAGCCAGAACGGTACTTGGTATTATCGGAAGGCGGACGGAAGCTATCAAACAGGATGGCTTCTGTTAGGGTCTGACTGGTATTATCTGGGAACGGATGGGAAAATGGCCACAGGCTGGGTTACCGTCAGCGGAAATCGCTATTTCCTGCGTAAGGATGGGCGAATGGTTTCCGGTGCTTGGTACAGCATTGATGGTAAGAGCTATTATTTTGATAAAACTGGACGATTGCTGACAAATACAGTCATTGATGGTTACGAAGTTGGCGCAGACGGTGCGTGGATCGGCTGATTAAAATGGGGACGGATTCCTTTTGAGATCCGTCCCCGTTTTGTCATATATTTTGGAAAAGCGAAAGAAATATGAAAAAATCTGTCCGGGTCTTGAAAAGTGAGTGGAAATCCGTTAAAATGTAATTCGAAAGGGTTTCGGATCATTTCCGAATGAAAAGGGAAGTCGGGTGAAAGTCCCGCGCAGTCCCGCTGCTGTAACCGTGCTGCTGTCTTTAATACCACTGGCAAAATGCCGGGAAGGAAAGAGAGCTATGAGCGGAAGCCAGAAGACCTGCCTTTTCCCAGCTGAGCATATCCGCGTGGAGACGGATCGGTTCGGAGTTCCCGGGGGAAGGTATGCTTTCGGGAGAACCCGATAAACAGTATCCGGCGCGGCTGTGCAGAAGGCTGTGCCGGATTTTTGTTTTTGAAACGGGGGAGTATGGTGCAGAATCGCACGCTGATTTTTGGAGGGACCTCAGAGGGCCGGGAACTGTGGGAATTCTGTTCCGGGGCGGGAATCCCAGCGGTTCTGTCCGTGGCTACGGATTACGGTGAGGAACTGGTGCATCCGTCCGGAGGGAAAATCCATGTCGGACGGATGAATTCTGGAGAAATGCGGATTTTCTTTCAAAAGGAAAATATTACACAGATAATAGATGCGACTCATCCCCATGCAGTGGAGGTGACGGAAAATATCCGGAAAGCTTGCCGAACTGCCGGATTGCCGTACCTGAGACTGCTCCGGGAAGAAGGCGATCTGCCGGACTATTCCGGAATCATTCGCTGCCGGGATGCTGCTGAAGCGGCACAGCTGTTAGACGATATGCCCGGTCAGGTTCTTTTGACTACAGGGAGTAAGGAATTGAAGTCGTTCGCCGGTATTTCCGGTTTTTCAGAACGCGTTTATGCGAGGGTACTGCCTTTGGAAGATTCGATTCGTGCCTGTCGGGAAGCAGGCCTTCCTCCGGCACGGATTCTGGCGGAGCAGGGGCCGTTTTCCAAGGCGTGGAACCTGCTGGTTATGAAGGAAAAGCAGATTCGTATTTTGGTCACAAAAGACTCCGGCCTGCGGGGAGGTTTCCGGGAAAAAATCGAGGCTGCTCGGGATTTAAATGTAGTGGCTTTAGTCATCCGTCGTCCTCCCGAAGAAGGAATCTCTATGGCTGAGATAAAAAGAATCCTGTCGGAAGGAGCCAGCCATGATTAAAAATATTCCTCGTTTGATGTTTGCCGCCCCTTCCAGCGGCAGTGGCAAAACTACCGTTACCTGCGCGGTATTGTCCGCTTTGATAAACAGAGGGCTGAAGCTTTCTTCCTTCAAGTCTGGGCCGGATTACATAGATCCGATGTTTCATCGGAAAGTTTTAGGGTTACCTGCCTGTAACCTGGACCTTTTTCTCTGTGGGGAAGAAGCCATCAGGCAATTGATGGCAGAAAACGCGGCAGCTGCCGATCTTGCAATTATCGAGGGAGCTATGGGGCTATATGATGGCCTGCGGGGAACGACAGATGAAGGCTCTGCCAACCACCTTTCTCGGGTGTTGGATGCCCCTGTGGTTCTGGTGGCCGATGTTAAGGGAATGGGCCTTTCTGCAGCCGCTTTGATCCATGGATTTCTTCATTACAAAGAGAACCGGATTCGAGGTGTGATTCTGAATCGCTGCTCCAAGGGAATGTATCCGGTTTATAAGGAAGCAATTGAGAGTCTAGGTGTCCGGGTGCTAGGTTATTTGCCAGTTTTGCCGGAAGTTTCTTTAGAAAGCCGACATTTAGGCCTTGTCACCGCCAGTGAGGTAGACGGACTACCGGAAAAGTTGGACTTTTTGGGAAAGAAAGCTGCAGAAACGGTGGATCTGGATGGCTTGCTGGAAATTGCTCAGTCCGCTAGTCCAATACAGTTCTCTGATGCATTCTATGCCGGCTTGGAGCCCGTGAAAAACAGTCCGGTGATTGCGGTGGCAAAGGATCGGGCTTTCTGCTTTTACTATGAGGAGTGTCTCAGACTTTTGGAACGGCTGGGCGCCCGGTTAGTAGAATTTTCTCCCCTGCGTGACCCGGTGCTGCCTGAAGCGGATGGTTTATGGCTGGGCGGTGGTTATCCGGAAGAATATGGAGAAGCCTTGGCAAAAAACGTTTCCATGCGGAATTCAGTGGCAAAAGCCGTGGCTGAAGGAATGCCTACAGTGGCTGAATGTGGGGGATTTCTTTATCTGTTGGAAGGTCTTGCCGGACGAGATGGGAAAATGTGGCCCATGGCCGGGGTGCTGCCCGGAAAGGCCGCTATGACCGAACGGCTTCAGCATTTTGGATACGCATTTTTAGAGGCTAAAACGGATAATCTCCTGTGCATGGCCGGAGAGAAGCTGACCGTTCACGAGTTTCATTACTCCCAGAGCGACTGTGAAGGAAATGACTTTGTTTCTGTGAAGGGAAACCGCTGTAGGGAGTGTGCCTATGGGACATCAACTTTATATGCCGGTTATCCCCATATGCATTTTTATGGGAATTTAAAAGCTGCGGAACGATTCGTACACGCTTGCGGATCTTACCAGGCGCAAAAGGAGCAGTGACTATGACGCTGGAAGAGATAATCAGACAGATTCGCCCTTTGGACAAACGCGCCATGACAGGTGCGCAGATGAGATGGGATTCCATTGCGAAGCCTTTGGGAAGCTTGGGACTTCTGGAGAGTGCGGTTATTCGGATTGCAGGAATTACCGGGTCGCCTGAGGTCGATCTTTCCCGTCGGTGTGTCGTGATTTTCTGCGGCGACAACGGCGTTGTTGCCCAGGGCGTTACCCAAACCGGGCAGGATGTAACTGCCATTGTGGCGGAGAACTTTACCAAAGGTGAAACCAGTGTTTGCGCCATGGCTCGGGCCGCTAAGGCGGATATTGTTCCGGTGGATATGGGCATTGCACGGGAACTTCACATTCCCGGTTTGCTGAATCGGCGGGTTCGCGCCGGAACCGCTGACTTTACGGAGGGTCCTGCCATGAGCCGCAAAGAGGCGATGCAGGCACTGGAATCCGGCGCCGAGCTGGCCTTTGAACTGAAACAAAAGGGGTATCAGATTGCGGCTACCGGTGAGATGGGCATCGGAAATACCACCACCAGTTCGGCGATCGTCAGCGTTTTGCTGGACGTGGAGCCGGAAACCGTTACCGGGCGGGGCGCGGGGCTTGACAGCGCCGGACTTCGGAGGAAAATCGATGCGATCCGCCGGGGAATCGCCCTGAATCAGCCGGATGCAGAGGATGCTGTTGATGTGCTGGCCAAAGTCGGTGGATTGGATATCGCGGGGATGGCAGGATTTTTCTTGGGCTGTGCCGCGGCGGGGCTTCCTGTAGTGGCAGACGGATTTATTTCCGCCGCAGCCGCCCTTGTGGCGGTACGGATTTGTCCGGCGGCAGCAGAACGAATTCTTGCTTCCCATGTTTCCGCGGAGCCGGCGGGGAGAATGGTTTTGAATGCTTTGGGCCTTTCACCGATGATTACAGCCGGGATGTGTCTTGGGGAAGGTACCGGAGCCGTGGCGCTTTTCCCTCTTTTGGACATGGGACTGGCGGTTTACAGAGAAATGAGTACTTTTTCCGATGTTCAAATCGAAGCTTACACCCATTTCGATGATTGAGGTGAAGTATGAACAAAAAGTGGTTGTTTGGGCTGATACCTGCAGCGGTAATTACCCTGGGAATTGCCTGGATCGCCTGGGGAAATACGGCACTTTCTTCCAGGGAGATTGTCGTCTCCGATGGCCGGCTGCCGAAATCCTTCAGCGGTTTTCGGATTGCGTTGGTATCTGACCTTCATGATGCAGAATTCGGTGCAGGGAACAAGAAGCTGTTGGCGCTGCTTCAGGAAGGATCTCCTGACCTGATTGCGATTACCGGTGATTTGGTGGATTCCAGCCGGTCAGATATTGATGCCGTGGTGGATTTTGCCGCCGCTGCTTCAGAAATTGCTCCGACAGCCTATGTGACAGGGAATCATGAGGTCCGACTGCCGGAAAATTCGCTCCAAAGGCTGCTTAAGGGCCTTGAAAAAGTCGGGGTTCAAGTCCTGCGAGGGGAGAGCTTTGAAATCAGCCGGAACGGAGAAAAAATCAGGATTGCAGGTGCCGACGATCTGGGCTTTTTCGCTCGGGACTGCTCTGTGGCAGAGGCCAAGGTGCGCTTTGCTGAAACAATTGATTTTTCTTCCGGAGCTTACACAGTTCTTTTGTCCCACCGACCGGATCTTCCGGAGATTTATGACAGCTCCGGAGCAGCAGTCATCCTTTGCGGTCATGTCCACGGCGGACAGTTCCGCATTCCGCTGTTAGGTGGTGTTTATGCGCCGGGGCAGGGACTTTTTCCCAAATATGACAGCGGCCTTTATGAGCTTGAAAACAGTTTTATGGTTGTCAGCCGGGGATTGGGAAACAGTGCGTTCCCTTTTCGGATCAACAACCGTCCGGAAGTAATTTTTGTAAAGTTGGAACGGCAGGAGGAAAAGTAGGATGCTGGCATTGGTAATTGGCGGCAGCGGCAGTGGGAAATCCGCCTGGGCAGAGAATTTGGCCGCTTCATTGGGAGAGCGGAGGCTTTATATTGCGACGATGCAGCCTTTTGATGAAGAGTGCCGCAGGCGGATTGCCCGTCATAGGGAAATGCGTCGGGAAAAGAATTTCGAAACATTGGAAGTTTATACCGGCCTTCAAACAGTAAAGATTGATTGCAAACCGGATGTAATCCTTTTGGAGTGTCTTTCCAACTTGTTGGCTAATGAGATGTACCAGCCGGAAGGTGCGGGAGAAGATTTAACTGGCCGAATTCTGGAAGGAATTTTTTCTTTGGCAGAACAGGTGCCTAATCTGATTGTTGTGTCCAATGACGTTTTTTCCGACGGAGACTGCTACAGCAAAGAAACTCTTTCTTATATGAATACTTTAGGCTTATTAAACCGACGCATTGCAAAACGGGCTGATTTGGCAGTGGAATTGGTGGCAGGTCTACCGGTTTTCCACAAAGGGAGGGACATCCTGTGAAAAAATTGCTGGGTGGTTTGGTGACTGCTTTTTCTATGTACTCTGCTATTCCGGTTCCGCAGGTGGAGTGGACTTCGGACAGTCTGAAATATGCACTCTGCTTCTTTCCGCTGGTAGGCGCTGTAATTGGTGGGCTATGCCGGCTGTGGATCTGGGTTTGCGATCAATGGGCGTTGGGGGCAGCGCTTTGCGGGGCCGGAATTGTCCTTTTGCCGTTGGCCATTACCGGCGGAATCCATTTGGACGGTTTTTTGGATACCTCAGATGGAATCCACTCCCACCAGCCCCCCGCAAAAAAGCTGGAAAT
>CALXBD010000043.1 GCA_944386445.1 uncultured Clostridia bacterium | reverse complement strand
AATAACGATACGACATCCGGGCGGGATGGTGTACTCGGGAGCAAGAAAGACCTTTGCCACATAGTCAGCATAAGCGACCTTACCGCTGCGGAGCGCCTCGCCTTCTTTACGGGTACCGGTGCTGCGGGAGAGTGCACAAGGAATATCGGAATAAATAGCCTCTTCCCGGAAGACGGTGCGGCCGTTTTCAACTTTAGGGAAACGCCTGTAGACAGACATTTGACCATGATAAGTACCTTCGATAGCAGATCGGATTCCCATTTTCCACCGTCCTTTCCGTCTCATTTTTGGTTCCAGCTGAGGCGTCTGAATTTAGTCAGGCGCCGGTCGAAGTCGTCGATACCGGGATGTTCAGCCGCGTCATAGGAAGCTGAAAAATCGCCGCGGGTAACGGACTTCAAAGCGAAAGCATTCCAGGAGCCGTCTGCGGCAGCAGCGATCATCCTGGCTGCGAGGGACTCGCAGCCAGCGGGGATGTGATCGGTGTTGCAGAAACTGCAGATATAGGCTTCGACTTCGGCGGCCCAGAAGTTGAGTTTGTCCTCACTAAAATTTTCCGGGAGAAGGGATTTTGCCATTGTAAGAATATCCTGGGTCACAGGATCACCGCCTTATTCCTTGGTTTTAAGCTTAACAGCCTTGCCCTCGTTAGCCAGATGGACGGTATAGTGCTTATCCACTGTAACGATGGTAGTTTTGTGGACGATATCGCGCTGCATTTCGGCCTCAGTGTCGCGTTTCAGGAAGAGGGCGAGAGCACCGGGCATCACGATATAGTTTTCATAGACGCCTTCCACGGGTTTGATCTTGTTGGAAAGGGCGACCTGACAGCCGTGGATCATACCGACGGTACCTTTCATCAAAGCGGAAACGCCCATATCGGTAGCCTTCAGCCAGCTTTCAGATTTACGGAGAGCCGCCATCTGGGCGGGTGCGATGAGCAGGACTTTGTCACCATCGGCTTCATCGCCGAACTTGACCAACGCATCGGCGATAATGTCAGCAGACAGTTGTTCAGTACTTTTGTCGAGGGTCATATCCTCATCGATAGCGGCCAGACAGGCCATAGCATCCTTGTCGACCTTGCTGGCGATAGAGACGGTAAGCTGGCTGACGGCTTCGCCGAGGGGATCACCATAGCCGCTGAGGACACTTTCATCGGTGAGTTCGACGCCGTTGCCGGCCTTTTTGATGGTGACCTCGACGGTAGAAGCGGTCAGCTTTTTGACGGGGATCTCACCGCCTTCGGATACATCGACGGCATCTCCGATGTAAGCGTATTTAGGCAGAGTAACCTTACCGCCGGAATGGCCTTCCAACTTACGATCGACCTTACAAAGTGGCAGGAACTGGATGGCGTCGGTCAGTTTTTCATCGACGACGTCAGCTACGACCTGGGGGTTAACGAGATCAGCGAGAGTAGTCATGTTCTCATTCAGTTCAGACATAAAAGATCCTCCTTAGAGATGGGAATATAGGAAACGGGGCCTTCCCGTTTTACCATAGAATTATTCTGCGGCCTTCAGGGAGCGGTACAAGTCGGGATCGTCCTCAAAAAGCTTAAGCCGTTCCCGAAAAGACATCCGGCCGAACTCCTCAATTCCGAGGGACGAGCCGCTGTCGCCCTCACCGGGCCGGACGCCGGAAAGGCGTCTTCTGCCGGAAGAAAAGAAGTCCGGGAAGCGCTCCTTCGCGTCAGCAATCAGCGCATCAGGTTCCAAGAGATTTCCATCGGCATCAAAGCGAGCCAAATCCGTCAGTTTAAAGAGGAGATAATCGACATCGTTAGCACCTGACCGGACGAGCAGTTCCATCAAAGCGAACCTCTTTTTTTCCTGAAGGCGAAGTGCATCGGCTTGAGCAGTCTGTTCCTGAAGACGAGCCACAGGTTCCGAGATGCGCTGTGTAAGGACGGCGGCATCGATTTTGCCGTCATCGCCCGTCAGCTCATTGATAAGTGCGAGAAAGTCTTCCATGGATGATACCTCCTATCAAGTATTAGGTAGATTCTTCTGTTCGAGGAGCCGCTTTTCTTCTTCGCGGGCGCTCTGGACCCAGGGGTGGTTTTCCAAGATTGTCTGCTTGGAAAGGATATTCTCCGACTGGAGGCAGCCTTCAATGGCTTCTGCCTCATTGATGAGGATATCCCTGTTAAGGATAATTGCGGCGCCCTCGCCGGAAAAGTCGCCGCGTCCAGCCAGCTGAGCCCATACCCTGACAAAGTGGAACAGCTGCTCGAAGCCGGCGGCGAACTCAGTTTCGATGCCGCTGCAGTCCAAGTCGAGATCGGCATAAAGGAATCTCAGAGCAGCCCCGCTGAGGTTACCGGTACTCTGGCGTTGGGTATCGACACCGCGCGCTGCTTCATACAGGTCCTTCCTAGTACGTTCCAGATGGGCATTGATCGCGTCGGTCTGGACAGAGGCATTTTTAATATCAAGGCCGCCATTATCGGTAACTTTGACGGCTTTATACTGAGCCAGATTACGTCTAAATTCGCCCAAATCCTGTCCATCGTAGTTTTGAAGGACCATAATCGCATTGGGGCTGTCGAGGAGGGTGTTTGCATCATCACTTTTTAGGAGATCGTAATCATCCACCAGGGGCTTAATAAAGCGAAGTAGCGGAAGTTCCTCTTCGTTGTACTTAAAGGGGATGAACGGGACACGGGTAAAATTATAGGGTTTTCCATCGATACGGAGATGAGATTTCTGACGGCGTTCGGGGTCCGGGACGAGGTCGCCGCCCTGATAGATCCAGCAATCGACGCCATCGGGGCGCCAGTTTTCGACACAGGTAACGGTCTGCTTTTTCATTCCTTGGAACCGGTCCTGCCGAAAGACCCTGATGACGGCGTCCAGAGCGGAGTGTTCATCATCACGCCAGAGGGGGATAACCTGCTCGGAAGGAATTTTTCTGCATCCGAGGCGCTGCCCATCGGGAAAGACCTGAAGCCAGGCGATCCCCTTGTTGACAGCCTCTTTGCAGAGGTTTTTGATACGGTTACGCATTTCCCTGTCAAAAAAGGCCTCCAGTTCTTTGCGAAAGCCATCCTCATCGGCGCGGACAGTAAATGGTCTGCCGAAAAGGTACTGACATTTCTGGTCGACCAGTTTTCTGACGATACCGTGAGCGATGCGGCAGTTGGTAAGGGTAGGGTCGATTTTAGGTGCACCGTCTTCGCCGACGATCCATCGTTTGCGGCGAAGGATATCGCAGGCGTTTTGGTAATAGCGCTGGCCGGTCAGCATCCAGTCTCTGTCCTTACTAGAAAGCCATTGAGCAACCAAACGGCTGCAGCGTTGTTCATCGGTCATAGCAGCATGGGCCTGAATCAAATGGCCGATGCGTTGGGTTTCGGTCATAAAAAGAAGACTCCTTTCAGATCGGTAACGGTAGGATTAAAATCCGACACCCGGGGGACGCATTTCTCTTTCACAGGCATAGCGCAAGGCGTCGATACAGTGGTTATTGCGATCCGGGAAGCCACCCAGGAAACCTCCGCAGCCATCCTCTTCCAGGGTGTATTCCGAGAATTCCCTGGCAGCGTTTGGGCAGCGATCGGGATCGATGACCAGTTCTTCGAGATTTTGCAGCCAACTGATGCCGTGTTGGATACTGCCGGGGCCTTTTTTAGCAGGAAGGATGCGGATTCCTCTGGCACGAAGTTCATCGTTGGAGCGAGGTTCAGCAGAATCGGCCATAACGGGATCGCCATGAGGGTTTTGACCACAGATCCAGGCAGCGATATCATCGAAAGGGACCTGGAAGCGGTAAAACTCATGGAAAAGCAGGACGCGCTTTTTCTTATGCTGGACTTCAGCAGCAAGGAAGACGAACGGGTCAGCGCCATAACCCCAATCGATACCCCGGCGGATACAGGAAAAGTTATGGATTTCGTCGTCTGAAATTGTGCGAAGTTTGAGATTTGGAAAGACTTCGGCACCGGTTTGGATACACTGGCCCAGGTATTCATGGGCATAAGCGAGGGGGTTTGTCTGGCGGAGGCGTTCAGCTTCAGCGAGGAAGGCGTCACCGAGCCATCCGGAAGGCATACCGGTGTAATCAGAAGGAAATACGGCAGCATCCTCCCGAAGTCGTTCCCGATCCATAAGCCTGTTGATCCAGGCGCCGCGGCCTTTTGGCGGATTAAAGGTATAAAAGACCGCAAATTGGGAGCCGCCGCGGAGAAGGGATTGATTTACAGAGCGGAGTTCTTCTTCACCTGAAAACTCATCCGCCTCTTCGAACCAGATATAGCGGACATATCCATGTTCCGTTTTGACGGAGCGGAGTTTTCTCGGGGAATCCATACCGCGAAAGAGGATTTTCTGACCGGTGGGGCGGTAAGAGAGGATCAACTGAGGCGAAGCCCTGGCATCCCAGAGGTCCCGGACGCCGAGGGTATCAGCAGCCCAAAGGAGCTGTTCGAAAACGCTGTCGCGCAAATTTCTTGCGACTTTACGGATGACGACGGCGTTAGCGGAAGGATCGTGCATGATTCCCAGGAGGATCTCGATACTGACTGCGGAAGATTTACCGCTGCCCCTGCCGCCGGGGAGCCAGAAATGGGTTATAGAACCGTCCAGGAGAGCCTGATGCATGGGATGGAAAGCGGGAGCAATGAGTGTAGACAACAAATGTTCGTTCATAACACTCCTTAAAGGGAAGGGTCAGTGGGAAGAATTTTTAGAGATATCATCGATAATGATGACCTGATGGGTGGAAGGAAGCGGATCAGATTTTCGGTCTTTCAGGTCGAAATAGAGGCGGATAGCAGATGAATCCCCGGCGCGACATTTTTCCAAGAGGGCATGCCAAACCTCAGCTCTGGCGGAATCGCTTTCCTGCTCGGTCATCAAACGAAGGCGGTCTCTGAACTCCGGATGAGAGAACCACTTAAGCAAAGTATCCAAAGAGACGCCCGCGGCTTTAGCTGCATCGGCGGAAGAGCCTGCAGCATGGATGGAAGCGAGGACAGCCAAAGCTTTCTGCATTCTGGAATCGAATTTCATTGTGGACGGCCCTCCCCTGTTTCTCTACGGAAAGAAATGGTACACTTGCGGCCCAACCCATCACGGTAAGCGATGAGGAAAACACCGGCTTCCTCGGAACAGTCCGCGAAAAGCATTTCCTTACAATCGGTGAGGACAATGCCGCGGAGTTTGGCAAAAACATTTTTCATTTTCAAAAAAAGTCCCCCTTTTTTAAAAAAATCCTTGATTTTCCAGAACATATGTATTATTATAAAATTAACAAGCGAAAAGGGAATAAATGTTTGTTCTGCGATGAATCCATTATATATTCCTAAAGTGCGTTTGTCAATAGATGATCGCACTCAAGGAATTTTATTGGATATTTGCACAAAATATTCACAAGGGGCAGTGGAAATGTTTTATCAAAATTTACAATTTTTATGCACGCAGAAAGGAAAAACGGTATCGGGATTGGTAAAGGAACTGGGATTAAGCAGTGGGAACCTATCGAAATGGAAAAACGGTGGCCAGCCGCGGTCTGATACAGCGCAAAGGATCGCAGATTATCTGGAGGTAACAATTGACACGTTATTTCGGGAAGATGGAAGGGACATTCCGAATGTTGAAAAAGACGATATTCGATATGCGTTATATCATGAAACGGCGGATATGTCGGAAGATACATTGGAGAAGGTATTAGAATTTGCCCGATTTGCGAAAGAACAGGAAAAAAAGAAAAGGAAAAAATAGCAGCTGCAAAAGGGACCAGAGGAAAGAGAGACAAATGGACAAATTGCAAAAGCTTTACGATATAGCAGAGCAACACGATATTGGTGTATATTATTATGACGTAGGGGAAGCAGAAGCAGCGACAATAAAGACCGGACCAACATACGCGATTGCATTGAATCCACGGTACAACCGGACGAATAGAAGTGAATTGGAGCATTTGTCACATGAACTGGGGCATGTAGAAACAGGAACGTTGCATAAAGTTGGCGCGACAGAGGAAGAGATTTTGCGAGGAGAATACCGGTGTACGGCATGGGTGGTCAAATATCTGGTTCCAATAGATGAGCTGAAGGAAGTGATTGCCCACGGATATACAGAGGTATGGGAGTTAGCGGAGTATTTTGGGGTCAGCGAAGAGTGCATATTGGACGCAGTCAAAATCTATCGAAATAAAGGGCTTCTATAAAATACAGGGCAAAAGGTCAAAAAGAATGATAAAAAGTCCAAAATACGGCCTTGACGCTGGACAGAAGTCTGGATATAATAGGGCTGAAAGGAAAAATGCGGAAGGATGGACGAATATGAGATATGCATTGATTGGATGCGGACGGATTTCTCCGAATCACTTAGGTTCTGCCGTGGACCATCATTTAGAGATTGTAGCAGTATGCGATAAAAAGGCAGAAAAAGCAGAAGCGTTATTGAAAAGATATAGCTTGGAAGGAATTCCGGTATATACGGAATATCAGAAGATGCTGAGGGAACAAAAGCCGGAACTAGTGGCAATTGCGACAGAAAGCGGGTATCATGCAGAGATAGCAATTGACTGTATTCGCCACGGATGCAATGTTATCATTGAAAAGCCATTGGCATTGTCGATGGCGGATGCACGGCGGGTAATCGCGGCGCGGGATGAGATGGGAGTAATCGCGTGCATCAATCAGCAGAATCGGTTCAATAAACCGATCCAGCTTTTGCGAAAGCAGCTGGATCAAGGAAATTTAGGGAAGTTATTTCACGCGACATTGCAAATGCATTGGAACCGTGAAGCAGACTATTATCAATCGCCATCCTGGCGCGGGACGTATGCACTGGATGGAGGCGCGTTAATGAATCAGTGCATCCATGGAATAGACCTTCTGAGGTGGATGATGGGCGGAGAACCGACAGAAGTCATGGCGATCACGGATAACCTAAATCATCCGTATATAGAGGCAGAGGACATCGGGCTTGCGCTGTTCAAGTTCAAGAACGGAGGATACGGAGTTCTGGAAGGAACTGTAAATACATATGGAGGAAATCTGGACGAAACGCTTTCGGTATACGGGGAGAGTGGAACGATTCAGATTGGAGGAATTGCGACCAATAAGCTGACATGCTACCAGGTCAAGGGCGACAGCCGTGACTTTGATAGTTTAAGTAAAGAGGTAAACACTGAGCCGAAAAACGTATATGGATTTGGACACAGTTTTCTTTATGCCGATGTAATAGACGCCATTGAGAATCATCGTACGCCTTATGTACCATTGGAAGAAGGTATGAAGGCGTTAGAGATGGTGTTGGCGGTATACAAGTCGGCAGCAACCGGTAAGCCTGTGACCTTTCCGCTGGGAGATTACAGCACATTAGATGTATTGAATCAGTAAATAAAAAACGTTTCCGACAGCAGGGCGACCTGTGATCGGAAACGTTTTGTATTAGTGAGAAGAAAGAGAAGTAACGATCTTTTGGATCAGATCGATCCGTTTAAAAGGGGTCATGAGATAATAGCCGTCAACCCAGGGGGCGATTTTTTGAGAGATCTCCAAAACAATGGAAACTCCTAAGAGAGCGGCTTGATCTTTGTCTGGGGTATGGTAGTAGCGGTCAAGGATTTCCTGGCTAAGGCGAATACCGGAAATTTGGTTATGCATGTAAGAAGCGTTCCGGTAACTGACAGGAGGTAACAGGCCGCCAAGGATCCAAAGTCCGGTTTCTTCTTTAGCTCTGCGCAGGTTTGCGATGGCCTGATCGGTAAAAACCGGCTGGGTAAGGAGCATACGGACGCCGTTTTTCTTTTTACGGAAGGCTTTTTCCAGTTCGGCATCGAAATTCTCAGCATTGACATTCAGAGCACCGCCGATGAGGAAAGGATATCCCAGTTCCTGACCTAAAGTTTGGGCGTAGCCAGCCAGCATAGCAGAATTGAAGTTAAAAACGGCCTTAACCTCATCACGGCTGGCATTGGGAACGGGGTCGCCGGTGACGACTAAAACATTGCGGACGCCTTCCATGCAAAGGCCCAGCAGGAGGGCTTTGGAAGCGTTCAAGTTTCTGTCGCGGCAGGTCATATGAGGGATAGGATCGATATCCAGTTCCCTTTTCAGCTTAGCGGCGAGCATAGAGCTGTCCGCACGAACCCTGGCAACGGGACAGTCAGCAATGGTAATGGCGTCGACCCCCAATGCTTTGAGGCGAGAAGCACTTTCCATAAAAAATGCGCCATCGGCATCCACAGGGGGATCCAGTTCCACGGCGATGACCTTTTTGCCAGCCAGCAGTTTTTTCTCCAGACGGCCGATATTTTCGGCGGATTGTGAAGGAGAAGTGTCGTCTTTGGCATGGAACAAGGTGGCACCATTTTTAGGGAGAATTTCAGCAGTTTGGGCGATATAATCAGGAGTTGTACCGCAGCAGCCGCCGAGAATGGCAGCGCCGTGCTGAGCAATATGAGCCATACAGCCTGCAAAGTAATGGGCACTGTCCTGAAAGTAAGTGCGTCCGGCGACCATAGAGGGATAGCCGGAGTTGGGCATAATGGAAAGGGGCTTACTTAAACCCGGAAGCTCGTCAAGGAGCTGAAGGAGATGAGCGGGGCCGGAAACGCAGTTCAAGCCCACGGCATCGACGGTCTCCTCGGAGTCCATCTGATGCAGGATCCTGGCAACCGGCAAACCGAGACGGGTAAAACCATCCGGAGCAGCGGCAAACGAGGTGATGATAAAGGCATCCGGGGCATTCTGCTTAATAACTTGGCAAGTTTCAGCCAGTCCCTCGCAGTCCGGAAAGGTTTCAAAAAGGAAGTGGCGCGCCCCCAGCTGAAGGAACAGCTTTGCAATGGCCAACCGTTCTTCAGGCGGTGTGGAAGGGCCGATATCCGCGAACACGTAAGCATCCTTGCCGGCAACCTGAGAGGCCAGGGAGAATCCTTTTCTTATAATGTCCTGGACTATATCGAAGCCACATTCCAACGCCAAAGTACTGGCGGCAAAGGTATTGGTTTTTAACGCACGAGCGCCTGCCTGCCGGTATTGTTGATGGATTTGAAGGATTCTGTCCGGGTTTTGAAGGTTTTGAAGTTCGCATCTGGGATCGCTGTCAGGCCAGCGGCTGAGATAGTATGTCCCCATGGCGCCATCAAATAGCAGACGGCCGGTTTTCAAGAAATCACGAATCGGTTCCATAGGACTCCCCTTTCATCCCAAAACTTCTCTAGCGATATCAGCCGAACGTTTTGCATCTTTTGCATAGTAGTCGGCGCCTATTTCCATCGCATAGCTTTCGGTCAAAACCGCTCCGCCGACCATGATTTTACAAGGATGACCGGAGGCTCTGAGCTGCCGAATCGTTTCTTCCATACTTTTCAAGGTAGTTGTCATCAAAGCGCTAAGCCCGACCAGCCGGACATTTTCGGCGATAGCGGTCTGAACGATTTGTTCCGGCGGGACATCGCGTCCCAAATCGATGACCTGATACCCATAGTTTTCCAGCAGAACTTTCACGATATTTTTCCCGATATCATGGATATCGCCCTTGACGGTAGCGAGGATAATTTTTCCTTTGGAGACATTTGAGCCTCCTGCCGAAAGGATCCGTTCCTTAATCACTGCAAAGGCTTCCTGGGAAGCGGCGGCGGCATTGATAAGCTGGGGAAGGAAGAGGGTTCCCTTTTCAAAATCGGCACCGACCTGGTCAAGAGCAGGTATCAGCACCTGATTCACAACATCCATAGGTTCCTGATGCTCCAGCAGTTCTCTTGTACGGAGGGCGGCCTCATCCCGGAGGCCCTTTTTCACTGCGGTAGCCAGATCATGGCTGCCTGCCGATGGCGCAGAGGCGACAGGAGCGGGTTCCTCCGAAAAGCGCCTGATATAGTCTACCGCATCCTTATCAAATCCATGGAGGACATTAAAAGCAGCTACAGCGGCGGTCATAGAAGGAATATTGGGATTGAGTATCGGCAGGGTGAGCCCATTTTCCATAGCGGCGCTGAGGAAGCTGTGATTGAGCAGCTCCCGGTTAGGCAGGCCGAAGGAAATATTGGATACACCCAAAACCGTATGCAGTCCCAATTGTTGCCGAACCATCCGAATTGCCCGAAGAGTTTCAGCAGCCTGAGACTGCTGTGCAGAAACGGTGAGGGTCAGGCAGTCGATGAGGACCTTCTCTTTTGGAATTCCGGTAGCAAGAGCGGCATCAAGGATTCGCTGAGCAATTTCGAACCGCTGTTCAGCTGTCTTAGGGATACCGTTGCTGTCCAAGGTCAATCCGACCACAAAAGCGCCGTATTTTTTAACGATCGGAAGGATCCGATCCAAAATCTCCTGTTCCCCATTGACCGAATTCACGATTGCAATTCCGTTACAAGCTCGCAATCCCCGCTCAATAGCCACAGGGTCTGAGGAATCGATTTGGAGCGGAAGGGCCGTGACACCCTGAAGGCTTCTGACGACCTGTTCCATCATAAGCGGTTCATCGATACCGGGAAGGCCCACATTGACATCCAGAATATGGGCACCGGCGTCCTGCTGTTGGACGCCTTGAGCAATGATGTAATCGAGATCGTGGTCACGCAAGGCCTGTTGGAAACGCTTTTTGCCTGTGGGGTTAATCCGCTCTCCAATGATGCGGACCCCATCGATGGTAACAACCTGTGAAGAAGAACAGACAGCCGGCGGAATTGTTTCTTTAGCCTGAGCAGGGCGCAAAGGTTCCAGAGCATTCCGGAGGGCGCGGATATGGGCGGGTGTGGTACCGCAGCAGCCGCCAACGACAGAAACGCCCAGCTGGGCGAAGGGTTCCATCTGCTGCGCAAAAAGTTCGGGAGTCACGGCATAGCTGTTATCTTTTGGATCAGGCAGGCCAGCATTGGCTTTCACGATTAGTGGCAGGCTGGTGCAAGCGGCCATTCTTTGGGCGATGGGAAAAATCTCTTTCGGTCCCAGCGAGCAGTTAATGCCGATGGCATCGACTCCCAATCCGGAAAGTGTGTAAGCGAATGCTTCGGGGGAACAGCCTGTAAAAGTTCGGCCTGTATTCTCAAAGGTCATGGTAACAAAAACCGGCAGCGAAGTATTTTCCTTCACAGCAAGCACAGCGGCCCGGACTTCGGCAAGATCCGTCATTGTTTCGATGACAGCAAGATCGGCACCTGCAGCTTCACCTGCAACAGCCTGCTGCCGGAAGAGGTCATATGCCTGCTGAAAGGTCAAAAGGCCGGCAGGCTCTAAAAGCTGACCAATGGGTCCCAGATCCAAAGCGACGAAAGCGTCATAGGGGGCGGCAGCATCTTTAGCAGCTGCTACAGAAGCGGCAATGACCTGTTCAGTATTGAGACCGGTTCCCATCAGCTTGTGTGCATTTGCTCCAAAGGTATTGGCATAGATTACCTGTGCGCCGGATTCCAGATATTGTCTGTGGATATCTGCAATCAGTTGAGGTTTATTGAAACTGAGAGCTTCCGGCCGGTCGCCCAATCGGAGATAGGGCTGCAGCATAGTACCCATAGCGCCATCCAAAAAGAGCCATTTCCGGTCTGCCAGTTGTTTTCTAAGGGAGAGTTGTTTATGATTCAAAAGGGATCATCCTTTCTGTTAAGACGGAGCATCTGTCGGTAAGGGATCACACGGACGGGAACTTTCCAGCTGATAAGGGCATTTTCCATGCATGGAGCAGCTATTGCAGCGAGAAGGCGCTGTATTGCCTGGAGAATCGGCAATTCCCCAAAGTCCGGTCACCGACTTTTGCGGGATAAGGATTGATTCTGATGTACAAGTAAGGCCGATTTTACGCTGTGCATCCAGCAGTGCAAGAAAATCCTGCTGAAGTGAGATGGGCAGATCGCCATAACCGGGACTGAAGCCGGCGGTCAGGAAGCAGTTTTGAGCTGCATATTGTTCTTGGACAGAATTCCGCAAGTTGTTGCAGACCGCATCAATTGCCGCAGACAAGCAGGCATCCAAAACCAGAGCATCTCCCATATTGGAAAGCTGTTTCTGTCGAAGGAAGGAGTCCATTTCCATCCCCAAAGTAACGGCAAAAAAGACTGCGTGATGACAGTTTGCCAGCAAATTCCGTATATCATTGCCTGGGAGGGCCATTGTGGCGCCTACAATTTCAACGGAGTGAGGTTTCATATTCAGTTGAAATTCCCGGAAGACCGTACGTGGCCGAATCCGGCAGAGGATTTCGGCGGAAAGGGTCCGGATTTGCTCCAACAAATCGTCACATGAGCAGCGGCAGCCCAAATAGCGCAAGACTTCTGCGGGATTGATTTCGGGAAGTAGAGATTGTGCAGGCAAGAGGCTCATTCCTTTCATAACACTTTTATTATAAACGGTAGGCGGCAAAAAGTAAATGATTTTTGCAGTCAAAGGGTTATCGTGCTGATTCCGCCTTGTAACGCGGAACGGATTGTGATACACTGAAGATACACATTATGATTGCGACGAAAAGGAGGCCCTGTAATGGAACGGTATGCGTGGAAGGCTGTAGTCAAAGAAGGCAAAATGGAAGAATATCAACGGCGGCATGATAACATTTGGCCGGAGATGAAGGCTGTTTTAAAGGAAGCAGGGATCTGCAATTACACGATCTGGAAGAGTGGAAACGAATTATTCGGGTATTACGAATGTGAAAAAGGGCGGGAATACGCTTCGAAAGTGCAAGCTGAAAGCAGCGTAGTAGCGCGTTGGAACGAGTACATGAAAGATGTAATGGTAATGGAAATGGATCCTGTAACAGGGGCGCAGCCCCTGCTGACAGAGGTATTTTTTCTGGAATAAAGGAAATGAAAAAGGGACCTGTTCTCTGATACTAAACAGAGAGCAGGCCTTTTGCATACAGTTCAGCGAAAAAAGCAAATTATTCCTGGACAGAATCTTCTGCCGGCACAGAGGATTCCCCGGCAGAATCAGAGACAGATTCTGAAACGGGCTCAGAAGCCGGCAAAGAAGGCTCGACCGTCCCCACAGAGCTTCCCATATCATCTGTATTTCCATCCGGATGGAAATCATTTCCCGACTGACCGGAACCGGTAACGGAGTAGATATGAAGGCTGCCATCCTCCGTTTCCTGGAGGGTGTAGGTCATCACTTTTTCAGCGGAAGGGCGGTAGGTTTTCCCATCGACATCACCTTCCCAGACGAGTCCTGGAGGGAGATAGCCAACAGTGAGGATAATTTTGTCGTCCTCTTTTTGGATATCCTGTACCTCAGGCGTATAAGCGAGGACATGAGGAACGGCGGGGAAAACGTAACATTTATTCTCCTCGTCATAAGTAATCAGCAGTTCAGTATCCCCTACTGACTGATGGGTATATTCGACATCACCAAAGAGCGCCATAATCTGGACCTCGATATCACTTTGAGGGACGCTGATAAAATTCATCTGATCTGCCGGGTATTTAGAGGTATCCTCATTCATAATAAGTCTCCAAACACCGGCTGTGATAATGGTTGTATCGATCAATTCATCGGGGTTCTCGAAGGTAGGGGGATCCTGCAAAACGACAGGGGTAATCAGCCATTCATAGTTTTCCTTTTCGCGGTCATTTCCGACGAACTGAGCGATTGTGCGGCTGAGGAACCAAATTGTAGCGATTACGCCGATGACTGCGAAGGCGAGGACAATGCCGCCAAAAACGAGCATAGTACGGGAATTCCCGTTACCTGAAGTTCTGTCTGGTTTTTTGATATTATCTTCCAAGGTAAGCTCCTTTCCAAAACAGATCAGCGGATTTGGCCGTCGCCGGTGATCTGATATTTATAAGAAGTCAGCGCCTCAAGGCCCATGGGGCCGCGAGCGTGGAGTTTCTGGGTCGAGATGCCGATTTCAGCACCGAATCCAAATTCACCGCCATCGGTAAAGCGGCTGGAGGCATTCACATAAACGGCAGCGGCGTCGACATCCCGTTGAAATCTGCGAGCCGCATTTAGAGAAGATGTAACGATGACTTCAGAGTGGCCGGTTCCGAAGCGGTTGATATGATCGATAGCCTCATCCAGGCCGGAGACTACCTTGACAGACATTTTATAGTCGAGATATTCCCTGCCGTAATCGTCCTCGGAGGCGGGCTGGATATCAGTCAGAATACTCCGGGTTTTGGGGCAGCCATAGAGGATCACATGATGCACATCCAGAGCATTTTTTATTTTGGGAAGCGCTACCGAAGCGATTGCCTCGTCAACGAGCAATGACTCTGCGGCATTACAGACCGAAACCCGATTTGTCTTGGCGTTGTCCACGATTCGAACAGCCATATCCAGATCAGCGGTTTTCTCCACATAGACATGACAGTTCCCCACCCCGGTTTCGATCACGGGCACCGTAGCGTTCTCGACCACGGAACGAATCAGGCCGGCGCCGCCTCTGGGGATAAGAAGGTCCAGCAGGCCGTTTAATTTCATCATTTGAGCAGCGCTTTCCCGGGAGGTATCCTCCACCAGTTGAACACAGTCTGCCGGGAGTCCGGATTGTTCCAGAGCATTTCTCATCACGGCGACCAGAGCGGTATTGGAGCGGATGGCTTCTTTTCCGCCGCGGAGGAGTGCTGCATTTCCGGATTTCAAGCAGAGGGTGGCGCCGTCCACGGTAACATTGGGCCGGCTCTCATAGATGATACCGACAGCGCCCATAGGCACGCGGACTTTTTCGATACGCAGCCCGTTGGGACGGATAGTTCCCCCTTCGATAACGCCGATGGGATCAGCCAGTTGCACCAGTTTTCGGACCGCATCACAAATTCCCATCAAGCGGGATTCCGTCAAAGTAAGCCGGTCGATCAGTCCCTCATTAAGGCCATTTTCCCTTCCTGCCGCGATATCCTCCTGATTCGCAGCCAAAATATCTGCCCGCTCAGACCACAAAGCATCGGCGATTGCAATCAGACAGCGATCTTTTTGTGCCGAATCAGCTTTTCCGATAACCCGGGAAGCATTTTTTGCACGTTGGCCCAGTTCCTGCATATTCATAGTAAAACTCCTTCCATTCAGCCGATCCAGGTGCCAATTGTCTGCCCATCAAAAAGGTCATAGAGCCGTTCAGGGGCAGAACCGTTCATAAT
>CALXBD010000042.1 GCA_944386445.1 uncultured Clostridia bacterium | reverse complement strand
CCATCCGGTAGTAAGCGGTCAGCAGGTCTGCGCCCACCGTCAGGGCGCCGTGGTTCTGCAGCAGCAGCACGTCATGCTCCTGCAGATAGGGGGCGATTGCTTCCGGGACCTCGTTGGTGGAGGGCGTGCCGTAGGGGGTCAGGGGAATGGAGCCGATGGCGATAACGGTTTCAATCATGGAATACTCGTCCAGGCTGAGGCCGGCTACCGCATAACCGGTAGCAGTGGGCGGGTGGGCATGAACGACCCCGTTTACATCATCGCGTTCCTGATAGCAGCGCAGGTGCATTTTGATTTCGGAAGAGGGCTTATATCCGGGAGCGCCTTCCAGAACCTCTCCTTTGTCGTTGATCCGAACCAGCTTTTCGGGAGTAATAAAGCTTTTGCTGATTCCGGTTGGAGTCGCCAAAAAGGTTCCATCACCAAGCCGAACCGAAACGTTTCCGTCGTTGGCGGCAACCCAACCCAACTGCCACATTTTGTGGCAGACATCACAAATCTGATCTTTTACGGCATCCAGATTTTCAATCATCACAATCTCTCCTTATTTTTAATAGTATCCGCAACACTTGCACTTTGTCTTTTTATTCATTATAATAAAAAATGATCGGTTTTGTAAATAACCGGCGTTAAACTCGCGAAAAAATCATGAAAACGCGCAATTTCGCTCAAATTCAATCAAAAAAGATCATTCGGAGGAAAAGATATGTCCGGGTATATCCGTCAGAAAGAAATCCTTACCCTCTTGGAGCGAAAAACGGCAGTATCCGTTTCGGAACTATGCGACGCTTTGTATGCCAGTGCGCCGACGATTCGGCGGGATCTTCAGTTTCTGGAAAAAGAAGGGTTGATTCGTCGCACCCATGGCGGAGCGGCACTCTTGCGGGGAGCCGCATCGGAATCCCCCTTTACCATTCGGGCGGGGGAGAACGCCGCCGCCAAAGAGCGTCTGGCTGAACAAGCTTTGTCGCTGATCTCCGATGGGATGACCTTGTTTCTGGATTCCAGTTCAACGGTGCTGCGTCTGGCCCAGCGGCTGGGAGCGTTTCAAGAGCTGACCATCATTACCAACGGAATCCGGACTGCGGATGTGCTCAGTGATTTTCCGAGCCTTACGGTTTTTACCACCGGCGGCCGGGTGCGGCCCCATTCCAAATCTTTTATCGGGACGGCAGCCTGCGATTTTGTCCGTGCCCATTGTGCTGATTACGCATTTTTTTCCAGCCGCGGCGTCAGCAGCGAAAACGGTGCTACTGAGCCCAATGAGGAAGAAGCCTTGGTGAAACGCGCTTATATAGCTGGGAGCCGCCGGGCAGTGCTGCTTTTCGACGAAAGCAAATGGGGACACGATTACTGTTCTCGAATTTGCAAACTGGAAGAATTATATCAAATTTTTCGGGAATAACGCTGTGTTTTTAGAAATAAAATTGTATTTTATTACAAAATTTTGATTAAAATATTGACATTATAAATTGAAAACTATATAATAAAATTCCATTTTTAAAAAAAGGAGCGGTCAGTATGAAGAAGAACCTGTGCTATCGTCAGAAGGCCGCTTTTTTGCAGGGATAATCGGAAACTGCGAAAGGCCTCTGACTGCGGTCAGGGGCCTTTCGTTTTGTAAAGGAGGAATTCAGATGATTACGGTGGAACACATTTCCAAAACCTTCCGGGTGGCCCGGCGAAATGCCGGTATGAAGGAGGCGGTCAAAGCGCTCTGGAAGCGGCAGTACAATTTGGTTCATGCCCTGAACGACATCTCTTTCACCATCCGGGAGGGAGAAATGGTGGGCTATATCGGCCCCAACGGCGCCGGAAAAAGCAGTACCATCAAGGTCCTATCCGGTATTTTGACCCCCGACAGCGGGCAGTGTGAAATAAACGGCCTGTGTCCGTGGAAGGACCGCGCCCGTCATGTCCGGGATATCGGAGTAGTCTTTGGTCAGCGGTCCCAGCTTTGGTGGGATGTGCCGGTCATCGATTCCTTTGAGCTTTTAAAGGATATTTACGCGGTTCCGGAGGCGGAATACAGCCGGAACCTCCGGGAACTGACAGAGCTTTTAAATCTTTCAGAGATTATCAAAACCCCCACCCGGCAGCTTTCTTTAGGCCAACGAATGCGGTGCGAAATTGCCGCCTCTCTGCTGCACAGCCCGAAGATTCTCTTTTTGGACGAGCCTACCATTGGTCTGGATGCTGTTTCCAAGCTGGCGGTCCGGAGCTTTATCCGGGAACTAAACCAGCGCCGGGGAACCACCGTCATCCTGACCACACATGATATGCAGGATATTGAAGCACTGGCTTCCCGGGTGATCCTGATCGGAAAAGGAAAAATCCTGCTGGACGGGACTCTGGAAGGGCTCAAAAAGCAGTTTTCTAGCGGAAAAACCCTTCGGATCGAGTACCAGGGCAATACCCCGGAATTGCCGGAAGGGCTTTCCTGGCAGGAAAAGGGCGAGAATCATGGCGTTTTGCTGTTGACTCCCGAAATGCTTTCGGTCTCTCAGGCTATTTCCAGCTTGTCCTCTCAGGTGGAACTGCGGGATGTGTCAGTAGAGGATCCGCCCATTGACGAAATTGTCGCCAATCTCTACCGTGAATACCGGATTTAGGGGGTGCCACAGATGAGTACGCTTGCCAAATACCGTTCCATTTTTCGTATTCGGTTCATCAATGGCTTGCAATACCGACTGGCGGCACTGGCTGGGCTGTCTACCCAGTTTTTCTGGGGATTCATGGAAATCCTTCTGTACAAGGCCTTTTATCAGGCAAATCCGGAGGCGTTTCCTATGGAATTCTCCGCCCTGGTCTCCTACATCTGGCTTCAGCAGGCATTTTTAACCCTTTATATGAGCTGGTATTTTGATGGGGATATTTTTGAGGCCATCACCAGTGGAAATGTGGCGTATGAGCTTTGTCGGCCCATGAATTTGTACCTGTTTTGGTTCACCCGCAGTATGGCTAGTCGAGTGGCAAAAGCGGCGCTCCGGTGTTTGCCGGTATTGGTTATCGCCTTTTTACTGCCGGAACCTTTTCACATGAAATTGCCAGTCAACTTGCCAATTTTTGCGCTGTTTCTAGTTACCATGGGGATGGCCCTCTTGCTGATGGTTTCTATGACCATGATTGTGTATGGCTTAACCTTTTATACCCTGTCACCGCTGGGTTTACGAATGATTTTTGGCTCTTTGTCAGAATTCTGCTCCGGGGCTTTGATTCCGCTGCCGTTTTTGCCGGATAGAATTCAGAAATTTATGGAATTTCTACCCTTTGCATCGGCGCAGAATTTACCTTTCCGGATTTACAGCGGTGATATTGCCGGGATGGAAATCTTGTGGGGAGTTTTGTTGCAGATATTCTGGACAGGTACGTTGATTGCTCTGGGCGCATTGATCTTTCAGAACGCTCTGAAACGTGCTGTAGTACAAGGAGGCTGAGAACATGAAACTTTATGGACGTTATTTTTCCATCCATCTGCGGAGTACGATGCAGTATCCGGCCTCTTTTTGGATGACCTTTTGGGGCCAGTTTCTAACAGCATTTTCGGCATTTTTGAGCATATATTTTCTTTTTGACCGGTTCCACGCCGTGGAGGGTTTTACTTATCAGGAAGTGCTCATCTGCTTCGCATCAGTGATGCTGTCTTTGTCTTTTTGTGAGTGTTTCTTCCGAGGGTTTGACCGATTTCCCACCCTTATCGGAAACGGACAGTTTGACCGTATTTTGATTCGGCCACGCAGTACGATCTTTCAGGTAATGGTATCCCAAATCGATTTCTCCCGCTTGGGAAAATATTTTCAGGCATTGTTGGTTTTTTGCTATGCTATTCTTACCTGCGGGGTAGAATGGACTCTTCCTCGGGTTTTGACCCTCTGTGGAATGCTGCTGGGAGGAACGGCTATTTTTGCAGGATTGTTTCTTTTTTACGCTGGCGCCAGTTTTTTCACCATTGAGGGACTGGAAGTGCTAAATATTTTTATTGATGGCGGGCGGGAATTTGGTGCTTACCCGGCAGTGATTTACGGCAAGGCAATCTTAAAATTCTGGACCTTTGTCATTCCTATGGCCATGATTCAATATTATCCGCTGCTGTTCCTGCTTGGTCGGACAGACAGCATCTGGAACGCTTTGTCACCGCTGGCTGCCCTGATTTTCCTGATACCGGCCTATCTTTTCTGGCGGTTTGGGCTGCGGCATTACCGCTCGACAGGCTCGTAAAGGCCGTTTTGGTTCAGGCACGGAGATATTCTGTGGGCGAACAGCCGTAAGCCTGCCTAAACTTCCGGTGGAAGGAGGAAAGGGAATTGTATCCCACTGTTAAGGCCGCTTCCAGTACAGGTACCCCACTGCGAATCAGGGAACAGGCCGCTGACAACCGCACCTTGTGAAGGTATTCCAGCGGAGTCGTCCGCAGTGCTTCCCAAAACCAACGGCGGAGAGTCGTCTCGCTGACATGGAATTGCTCTGCGATTTCCGGAACAGTCAGCTCCTCCCGAAAGTGCTGACTGATGTAGCTGACCACCGGCCCTAGCCGGTTCCGGTTCCGGCGAGGAATGTCCTCTGCCGGTTCCAGCATCCGGCTGTGGGTGATTACCAGTGCCTGAAGCAGCCCCCGGATACATTCCAAAAACAGGGGCGGACGTTCCCGCATTTCCGAAATAATCCTGTCCGCCAGCCAATAAAGCGGCGAATCCGGACCGAACAGGCTCAGTTCTGGCGGTACGTTTTCCGGAGAAAACAGTTCCCGGCTGGCACCAGCCTCTAGGTCCGGCAGGAGCAGCTCCGGACAGAAGGTGGCAAAGTACCACCGGCTGGGCAGCAGGCTGCTTCTGGCCTTATGAAATTGCTGGGGGTAAATAATGGTAGCGCAGGGCGCAGAAAAGCTCAGAGGCTCCCCGTCAATGATAAAGATCCCTGAACCTTCCACACAGATCCCAAGCTCCAAGCCATCATGATAGTGCAGCTCTTCGATATCCTTAAGCGCCGGCGAATCCGTTCCCAGGTGGAAGGGCTGCACCGTGGCATCCTCCAAAAAACGGAAGGGCGCATAGGTTAAACGATACTCTCCGGGGATTGATTGTTTTTGCATATAAAACTCCTTTTTTTAGGTAGAAATGTGCAGTTTTGTCTATTATACTGTTTATTATAACAGTATTCCCTGGTATTTGTAAAGACTTTGAAACAGCGGAGGCGATTAGGATGAATTATGTGAAAACAGAGGAGCTTGTGGCAAAAGTAAATGAACTGCAGGAATGGCTGCGGCTGGCTTGTGAATATGGACGGAAGGATCGGGCAGAGGAGATTTTCAGAGAGGTTCAGGATGCTCTGGAGACTGCTAAAAAGTCGGTTTTGACAACTCCCCCGGAACCAGGACTGTACGCCCGGGAACCCAATGAACTGGAAAAAATTCGTGCTTTGCGTCCGGAAGGCCCGCGGCAGCTTGCCCTGCCGGAGGATGCCGGATTAGCTGACCGGATGGCCGGCGCAGTTTTGGGAAGATTTGCCGGCTGCCTGTTGGGAGTGCCGGTAGAGGGCTGGGCTCCGGAGCCTATGAAGCAGCTGGCTGAAGACAGCGGTATTGCCTTCCCGCCAGAAGACTATTGGACAGAGGTATGGAATCCGGGCGGCGTTCAGTATGGCGTCAGCCCCCGGAGCCGTTATACCCGGGATGGAATGGACGGCGTCGCTGTGGACGATGATATTACCTATACCATTATCGGACTGCTGATCCTGGAAAAATACGGCCCTGATTTTACCACTGCCGACGTGGGAGAATTTTGGAAGGAACATCTGGAAGCAGCCTGTACTGCTGAATGGGTAGCTTTGGAAAACCTGAAAAAAGGGATCCCTGCGGATAAGGCAGGGGATATCGACAATCCTTACCAGCAGTGGATCGGAGCAGATATCCGCAGCGATCCCTGGGGCTGGGCCTGCGCGGGCAATCCGGAAAAAGCCGCTGAATACGCTTGGAGAGATGCTTATCTTTCCCACCGCCGCAACGGAATTTACGGGGAAATGTTTTTTGCAGCCGCTCAGGCAGCAGCATTCTGCACCGACAGCCCTGAAGAAGCTCTGCGGATCGGCTTGACCGAAATCCCGGCAGAGTGTACGCTGGCAGAAGACATCCGCTGGGCTTTGGACCATGCGAATGAAGTCCATAACTGGGAAGATGCCCGCCGGTTGGTGGATGAACGCTTTGCCGGGATGCATGCGGTTCATACCAACAATAACGTCTGCCTGACCATTTTCGGCTTGCTGTTGGGCGAAAATGACTATACCAAAACCATCGGAGAAGTCGTGGCGATGGGAATGGACAACGATTGTACCGCGGCTACAGCCGGCAGTATTCTGGGCGCTGTGATTGGTTCCCGTCGGATTCCCACCCACTGGACACGGAATTTCCATAATAAAGTGTATACTTATATTAAAGGCTATCCTGAGCTTGCTTTGGACGACGTTATGAATCGTTTTCTGACCTTGGCAAAAGGAGGACAGAAGGCTTGAAGATATTGAATTTCGGCTCCCTGAACTTGGATCAGGTTTATGCAGTGGATCACTTTGTCCGTCCCGGTGAAACCCTTTCTTCCGGCAGTCTGCACACCTTCCGGGGCGGGAAGGGGCTCAATCAGTCTGTGGCTCTTAGTCGGGCCGGTGCCGGGGTTTACCATGCCGGCTGTGTGGGGGAAGACGGAAAGATGCTTTTAGATGGCCTGACACAGGCTGGGGTGGATATTTCTCAAGTCCGGATTCTGTCGGATGTGCCTACCGGTCATGCAATTATTCAGGTGGATCCTTCCGGGCAGAACTGCATTCTGCTCTATGGTGGAGCAAATCAGGCCATTACTCCGGAACAGATTCGGGAAACGCTGTCTTGTTTTGGACAGGGAGATCTGCTGCTGCTCCAGAATGAGGTCAACGGCCTGGAGCAAATGATGTCGGAAGCCAAGGAGCGGGGAATGAGAATTGCGTTTAATCCTTCCCCGATTGATGAGAATATTTCACACCTTCCGCTGGAGTTGGTGGAATTTTTCGTGCTGAACGAAATTGAAGGAGCTGCACTTGGCGGCGGCAAGACCCCTGACGAAATTCTTCAAGGCCTCCGGGAGCGGTTTCCGCACGCAAGAATCGTTCTGACTTTAGGAAAAGACGGAGCTATGTATTTTGACGGCACACAGACGTTTAGCCATCCGATTTTTCCGGTGACAGTGGTTGATACCACTGCGGCAGGGGATACCTTTACCGGCTATTTTCTGGAGAGTGCTTGTCGTGGCCTGTCCGGAATAGAGTGCCTGCGTCGGGCATCAGCCGCATCAGCTATCGCGGTTTCCAGAGAAGGGGCGTCTCCGTCGGTGCCTGCGCATGAGGAAGTAGAGGCTTTCCTGGCAGCATTTTGAAGGTGACAGCACGCCATGTACCACCGGCGAGGCGAAGATGTAAGAAAAGGTAGACACCATGGGAAACCAGCATGATGTCTACCTTAATAACAAGCTACCAGCGAGCCCTTTGAGCTTTTAATTCTGTGGTGCTTTTGAGTGTTTATTCCTTTAGACAGATGCACATAGTGAGTGGTTCTCTTTATACAATCCAAAATCCCGCAGCGACTGCATAACATAAAGCCGCTGCGGGATTTTCTGTTCCTTTTTTAACGCCGAATCAGCTTCGGCCCCTTTTCCAATTCACGAAGCAAATCTTCCTGACACCGGATCGGCTGATCGGTCAGGATTCCGCCCAAGGCGTATCCGTCCGGATCGTGAAAATCCGAACCGCTGATCTGCCGAAGTCCGAATTTCTCTGCCCAAGCCAATGCAATTTCATTGCGGGAGTCATGCCGGGGATGTCCATTATAAACCTCGATGCCATCTAGGTATTTGGGGTCTACCACAGTCATTCCATTGCGGAACGGATGCGCCTGATAAAAAGGGAGCCCGTTTTCCCTGGCAAACGATGAAAACGTCTTGACATCCATATCCAACATTTCCGGATGAGTCAACAAGAATTCTTCTGTAATCCCATAAACCAAATAATCGTTTTCATTCTGGTCAAAACGAATTTCCATTCCCAACAGTACCGTCAGTTTGTCCCCTGCAGCATCCCGAAATCTTTTCCATCCGCTCAGGAAAAAGTTGACAGTATCCTCCCATGTTGCATCGGGAGACAACACATCAAAGGTGAATCGGTTAAAATGATTGGTGATCACTACCCCGGAATACCCCGCTTCAATGTATAATTTTGCGCCTTCTTCCGGAGAAACCCTGCCGCATTTGCTAACGCCCTGGGTATGACAATGCAAATCGAATTTATACAATATTTACACCTCAATTACTTATACGCTTATAAAATGATCTCTAATATCAGTTGGAACACCCATCTCCCTGAAAACGGCAGTCCATAATAAACAATTTGCAGCACGATTGTAAATACACCCACAAATACCAGCGTTACCAAGGAAAGCAGTGTCAAAAGGAACGATATCTTCGCCAGGGAAAACTTCTGTATACTGGCCAAAAACAGAACTCCTGCCACGATCAGCACAATCCCGGTGATGGGATCACCAAACATCCGCAGCAATCCGGCAATGATCTCAAAAACTCCAAAGAGTTGGATTCTCGATCGCGTCACGACTTTTCCATGTCCGGCGCCGGTATATGTAGTGATGACACCAATAATTGCGATTGCCGACATAATGAGGGCCAATAAGCCAATCAAAACATTGATTGCCGGATTTCCCGCAGCAAACATATTACTGCCCCCTGTTGATTCTTTCCAGTTCTCTGTAAACCGCCTCTGTGTTCTTGGCAATTCTGGAAAGCAGATCAAACTGCTTGGCCTTATAAGACAAAAGGACCCACAGCACGAACGCGGTGATTATATATCCAAAAAACGCTAAGATCAAACTGCTGCCATCGGTTTGGTCAGCAAGAGAGAATCCGACGATTGCCCAAATAATCAGAGGCAAAACCAGGGAACCCAGAATCACAAATACCCGAAGTACCGTTGCATAACCGGCATAGTAGTTGCTCTGGACGCCGCCCCAATTTTTCGGAGGCTGCTGTCCCCAGTTCTGCTGCGGCTGCTGATATGGAGCCTGATATTGCTGCTGGTAGTAACCATTGTTTTGCGTGTATTGAGATTGCTGATAAGCGCTGTTTTCATTTGGAGGGTACTGTCCACCCTGCTGATAGGCACCTGCATCCTGTGTATACTGTGGCTGCACGTTCTGATAATTCCCCTGAGAATTTTCGCTGTTGTTTTGGGGTTCCTGAGGAGGGTTCGGTACGCCCCAACCATTATTCTCTGACATTTCATATCATCCTTTCAAAATCAACATTTTTAATATAACACTTTTTTTAGAAAACAACAAGGACATTTTTCGATAAATTTCTTTGGTTTTCATCTGCCTATATATACACCAAATCTTAGATAGTGTTACAAAAGCGGTCCAAAACATTTTGGACCGCTTCTGCGTGTATCAAGTATTTTATCCTTCCGCCTGTTTGAGCATCATGTCCTTGACCTTCATCAAGCGGGTAACGTTGCTGCGTTCATTATCCTCCAGCTTCATGGTAATAAAGCGGATATTCTTTTTCGTTTCCGGAATCAGGACATGTTCCAGCGCATTGACCCGGCGACGGGTCTTCTCAATCTCATCGGCCAGCATGGCGCAGGTTTTCTCCACCTGTGCCAGCTCGATCAGTTTTGGCATCAGCCCTGCCAGGTCCAGTACCGCACCGTCCAGTTCCGCTGAGGTAAATGCGAAGCTATAGGGCAATTCCCGGATCTCGCCGCCGCCTTCTCCTTCGAAGGTAGGCACCGTAACCCCCATAATGTTCCGGCTTCCGACCTGCACAGACACACTGCCGCCGGCTTCGGACAGCAGCGCTTCCCCGATATCCGCCTCACCCATCCGGGCAGCTGCTACCGCCACCCGCCGCATATCTGCGGATAAGGCTTCTTCCACTTCCCGGCGCAGCTGACGGTTGCGGCGAATATAGATCATAAACTGACGCACCATCTCATCCCGCTTGTCTTTTAAGAGCTTATGGCCTTTCACGGCAGTCTTCAGCCGCTTTTTCTGCCGCGAAAGCTCCATCCGCGTAGGGTTGACTCGAGTTGCCATGGGCGCTTACTCCTTTTCCATGGGATGATAATACTTGTCAAGGAATTCATCCTTGATTCGTTTCAGTTCGCTGCGAGGCAGGATTCCCAGCAGCCGCCAGCCGATATCCAACGTTTCTTCGATACTCCGGTCGGTGTTATACCCTTGAGAAACATATTCTTTCTCAAAGGCATCCGCGAACTTTGCATAGAGCTTATCAATGTCCGAAAGGGCCGCGTCGCCTAAGATAACAGCCAAATCCTTGGCTTCCTTACCACGGGCATATGCAGAGAACAGCTGGTTCATTACACCGGAGTGGTCTGCCCGGGTCTTGCCTTCGCCGATACCCTTATCCTTCAAACGGGACAGGGACGGCAGAACATCAATCGGCGGGGTAATGCCTTTATGATGGAGTTCCCGGGAAAGGATGATCTGTCCCTCGGTGATATAGCCGGTCAGGTCAGGGATCGGATGAGTCTTATCATCTTCCGGCATGGTCAGGATCGGCAGCTGGGTAATAGACCCTTTCTTTCCCCGGATACGGCCTGCACGTTCGTAGAGAGATGCCAAGTCAGTATAGAGATATCCGGGATATCCCCGGCGACCGGGGACTTCCTTCCGGGCTGCGGAGATTTCCCGCAAGGCCTCGGCATAGTTTGTAATATCCGTCAGGATAACCAGCACATGCATTCCCAGTTCATAAGCCAGATATTCCGCGCAGGTAATGGCCATACGGGGCGTAGAAATCCGTTCGACAGCCGGGTCGTTTGCCAGATTCATAAACAGTACAGCTCGGTCAATAGCACCGGTCCGCCGGAAATCCTTAATAAAGAAGTCAGCTTCTTCAAAGGTAATACCCATAGCGGCAAAAACGACTGCGAATTTCTCGCCGGAACCCCGGACCTTTGCCTGACGGGCAATCTGTGCTGCCAGCTGGGCATGGGGAAGGCCGGAGCCGGAAAACACCGGCAGCTTCTGTCCCCGGACCAGGGTATTCAGCCCGTCGATAGCGGAAATACCCGTTTGGATAAACTCAGCAGGGTAGTCCCGGGCAGCGGGATTGATAGGAGAACCGTTGATGTTCAGGGACTCCTCCGGAATAATCGGCACACCACCGTCGATGGGACGTCCCATACCGTCAAAAACCCGTCCCAACATATCCGGGCTTACCTTCAGCTCGATGCCGTGGCCCAAAAACCGCGCTTTGGAGTCCGAGATCCGCAGGCCCTGGGCGCTTTCAAACAGCTGCACCATGGCCTTATCCCCGTTGACTTCCAGCACCTTGCCGATACGGATTTCTCCGCTGGCCTCTTCGATTTCCACTAGTTCGTCGTACTTGACGCCCTCGACGCCTTCCACCAGCATCAGAGGACCTACGACCTCGCGGATTGTCTTATATTCCTTACGCATGGTCGCCATCCTCCTCTGTCAGTGCTGCAAATTCCCGATCCAGTTCCTCGGAGATTTCCTTATAGCGGGTCTCCCAGTCTGCTTCTGGGATCCGTTTCATACGCCCGATCTGCTCCAGTACCGGCATCTTCATGATATCCTCAAAGGGCACTTCAGCAGCCACCGCCGCCTGACCTTTATAATACCATTCCAAAATCAGCTGCAGCATTCCAAACTGCTTTTTCGGGGAGGTATAGGTATCCACATCGTCGAAAGCGATCTGATGGAGATAGTCCTCACGGATAGAGCGGGCAGCTTCCAGTGCCATACGGTCCTTCACAGCCAGCGCGTCCACGCCGACTAAGCGGACCACTTCCTGCAGCTCAGATTCCTCCTGAAGGATCCGTCTGGTATCCGCCACCTGTGCCGACCAGGCCGGCGCCACATTTTTATCGAAATATTCCGCCATATTATCACTGTAGAGGGAGTAACTGGTCAGCCAGTCAATAGCCGGGAAATGCCGCCGGTAAGCCAAATCCGCAGAAAGTCCCCAGAAGACCTTGACGATCCGCAAAGTTGCCTGGGAGACAGGCTCGGAGGTATCTCCGCCGGGAGGGGAAACCGCTCCGATAGCCGAGACCGCCCCGTATCGTTCCTCGGAACCGATGCAGCGCACAAAGCCCGCCCTCTCATAGAATTCCGCCAGGCGGGATCCCAGATATGCCGGATATCCTTCCTCACCGGGCATCTCTTCCAGACGGCCGGACATTTCACGCAAAGCCTCTGCCCAGCGGGAGGTGGAGTCCGCCATAATTGCGACTTTATATCCCATATCCCGGAAGTATTCCGCGATGGTGATGCCGGTATAGATAGAAGCCTCTCGGGCTGCCACCGGCATATCGGAAGTGTTTGCAATCAGCACTGTCCGTTTCATCAGGGAAAGCCCGGTACGGGGGTCATGCAGTTCCGGAAATTCCAGAAGCACGTCTGTCATCTCATTGCCGCGTTCGCCGCAGCCTACGTAAACGATGATATCCGCATCGGCCCACTTGGCCAGCTGATGCTGCACCACTGTCTTGCCGGAGCCGAAAGGCCCTGGGATAGCGGCGATACCGCCTTTGGCGATGGGGAACAGGGTATCAATGACCCGCTGTCCGGTGACCATTGGCTCGGTAGGCGCGATTTTTTCTGCAGAGGGACGCCGGCGACGAACTGGCCAGCGCTGCAGCATCGGCAGTTCCTTCACGGAACCGTCTTCCATGCGCAGCTTAGCGATTGGTTCGAGAATGGTCGCTTCTCCTTCAAAGACCCACTCTACAGTTCCGGACACTCCGGGGGGAACCATGATTTTCTGGACAACAGCGGGAGTTTCCTGAACAGTACCCAGCACGTCGCCGCCGATGACCTTATCCCCCACCTTCGCCACGGGGACAAATTCCCACTTTTTCTCACGGTCCAGCTTCGGAACCTCGATGCCCCGGGTAATGCGGTCGCCTGCTTCCTCATAGATCACATTGAGGGGGCGCTGGATGCCGTCAAAAATACTCTCAATCAGTCCGGGAGCCAGTTCTACAGACAGCGGCTCCCCAGTGCTGTACACCGGTTCTCCCGGCCCTAAGCCGGCCGTTTCCTCATAGACCTGGATTGACGCCCGGTCTCCGCGCAATTCAATTACCTCGCCGATGAGCCGCTTTTCGCTGACGCGGACCACGTCGAACATTTCCACATCCGCCATCCCGGTGGCCACAATCAGCGGGCCGGCCACCTTCAGGATGGTTCCGCAGCGGACTTCACCGGTGGTATTGGGATTTCCCATATCCATATCGGTTCCCTCGCAAGGCGGGAACCTCCTCCTTTTCTCAAGTTATTGCAGATCCATTCCCACAGCCTTGTAAATATTCTGCCGGATCTGCTCTGCGCCGAAGCCCTGAGAGCCCTTGCTCCCGGGAATCGGAATGATGGCGGGGAAGGTCCGGGACTGATATCGTGCCAGTTCTTCCGGCACCAGCTTTGCCAGCTCCTCAGTCAGATAGATCACCGAACAGCCCGCCTTGGCCAGTCTGTGGATTGCCTTTGCGGTATCCTCCGCGGTTTCCGCCGTAATAGTTTTTACGCCGAGAACCTGAAAAAGCATCACCGATTCCCGGTCGCCGATGACCGCCAGGGAACCCTGTGCTGTTCCGCTGCTCATAAGCACCCTCCTTCCCGATACAAATCGCGAATTACAATTTTTGTGCAAACAACACCCGCAGCTCCCGTGCTTCGGTTTCCCGCTGCATCAGGTAACTGACCACCGGCCCGATACTGAAGCAGGAATCATCTCCATCCTTCAAAAGGGCCAGCCGTTCTTCGGTAAACTGCTGTTCCGCTCCGGTCAGGCTGCCCGACTGAGCGTAACTGGCAAGGACCCGGCTGATGGCAAAGGAAAAGTCTCCTTTTGCCAGCAAGTCCGGATTTCCTGCTTCCAACGCCGCCGGAAATGCGTCTAAAGAAATGGTGCCGCCTGGAAGCAGTACTATTTCCAGCTTTTCACTGTTCCAATGAAGGGCCAAGGCCCGCAGCGTACTCAGCACATTGGTAAAATCCGCCTGAGCGGAAAAATACCGGCTGAGCAGCGGGTTTTTCTTCTTTTTCAAAACCGTCCGGATCTCCTCAAAGACCGCCCGGTCCACTGCCGCACTGAAGTGCAGCAGATCCGGATATTTCTGTTCCAGCGCCGCCGCAAAGGCCTTGGGGAGCATGGAATACTCCTCGTTCTCTATGGAGATTCGCAGCAGTTCCACCGGAACTGAACCGCCGTCTACCAGAAGCCTTGAGATGTCCTCACCCAAAACCTTCCCTTTATAAAGGGCCTTGATGTTATGAGCATCCGTAGGCAGCAAAAACAATCCGGTCCACTCCGGTGCCGGAGAAAGCTCCGCTACCGTACGGCGGGTTTCCTCGATTTCAGCCCGGATGAGGGTTTCAGCATCCGCTGCCCCGGTTTTGCCGCCGCCATAACCGCTTTCGGCTAAAATCCGGACTGCCTCATCCCGATCCGCCTCCTGCAGGCGCGCCCATTTTCCCTGATCCAGCAGCCTGGTTTCCAGGGCCTTGATTCTCCCCAAGGCAAAGGGATAACTCACTTGCGCCATACCGGTAAAACCCTTTCTTCCAGAATCCTCTGTTTATGCATACAGAATATGGTACACTTCCTTTTCACACTGCTCCCTGGCCTGGGCCAGAAGAAGCTCAAAGGAAGCATTGACATCGTAATGTTCCCCGCAGAGCAGCACGCCGCCACGGATGTTGGCCGGCTGCTCCGACAAAGTCAGTTCCCCCGCCAGTCCTTTTGCCTTTAAAGCGGAATTCAGCCGTTCCAACATGGACGGCCCGCCGCCGAAGGAAGATTTATAACGGGGCTGATCCGCCGCAGAGACCGACAATACTTCTTTTCCTGTTCCCGCTGCTTCCAGCACGATCTTTTCGATCAATGCCGCCCATCTGTCTTCCGGCAGCTGTGCCAGCTGTTCCAATGCCTGAGCAAAGGCCTTATCCACCACTGCCCGCCGGGATGCCAGGGAATTTTTCCGGGTTTCAAGCCCGGTCATCAGCCGTTCACGGCGTTCCAAGTCTGCCGCCTCGGCTTTGGCTGTACGAAGGATCTCCTCCGCGTTGGCAGAAGCGTCATCCAGCAGCTGCTTTGCAGCGGCGGCTGCCCGCTCCTCGCCCTGTTTCCGGATAGCCGCGACCTCTTCGGCCGCATTTTTCCGGATTTTATCAATAATTGCTTCCGCACCCACGGGATCTCCACCCTTTCTGCAACCGATTCCGGATTAAAGCTGGATGCCGACGAAAATCAGCAGCACCGAGACCAACAGCGCCAAAATGGCGTAAGTCTCGACCAGAGCGGTCATGGTGATACCTTTTGCGGAAGAATCCGGCTGCTTGGCAGTCATGTGAATGGCAGCCACAGCGGCTTTGCCCTGGCTGACAGCGGAAAGAAGCCCTACCAGCGCCATGGGAAGTGCGGCAAAGAAGAATGCCCAGCCCTGTTCATTGGTCAGGGCCACAGCGCCGCCGCCCAGTAAACCGGTACGGACCATAATCAACACTGCAGTCAGGAATCCGTAGATACCCTGGGTGCCCGGCAGAGCCTGCAAAACCAGCAATTTACCGAAAAGCTCAGGCTTTTCGGAGACGACACCGGCAGCAGCCTGGCCGCCGATCTGAACACCGTAAGCGGAACCGATTCCGGGAAGGGCGGCAGCAAGGAATGCGCCGATAATAGCGATAACGAGACCTGTTGACATATTGGTTTCCTCCTTAATTTGAATCCTTGTTATCCACGACCTCCACATACTTGGGGTCGATGCACAGGGGCCGGAAGGCGTATCCGCCGCCTTCGTAGAATTTGTTGAAAAATTCAATATACTGCAGACGGCTGTCGTGAACGTAAGCAGACAGCAGCCCCATTGCCAGGTTAAAGACGTGTCCTACCACGTAGATGAGCAGGGAAAAAATAAATCCGATCACGGAGCCCTGCACCATACCGGCCAGCAAATTCATGACCATACCCACAACGCCGGAAGCCAGCGCCAATGCCAAAATACGGGAATAGGAAAGGATATCGCTCATATAACTCGTAATATTGTACAAGCCTCCAAGTCCACCGATAAGCTTGCCGAAAATTCCCTTTTTGGCACGTCCTGCGGTCAGCAGGATGATCGCGGCCCCCACAATTGCAAGGACCATTCCCACTGTCCGGGTCACCGGCAGGAACAAAAGCCCCAGTCCGGTAATCAGCAGCATCCAACTGAGCTGGTCAAACACGCCATCCCAGAAATGCCCGGCCTTTGCGTCCTCCACCATCTTCATAACCATACCGGAGAAGATGTGCAGCACGCCGATGATCATACAGAATACCAGCATTCCCATAGGATTATCAAGGGGCGCAAACAAAATCGGATGCCAGGTTTCGCCGAAGTAGCTTCCGAATATGATGCCCCAGAAAATCGTTGTAAAGCTGGAGAAAAACAACACGTTGACCAGCTTTCCGAAATCTCCCCGTGGTTTCTTGAGCTTCTTGAACGCCCAGATTCCCACCAGCATCATCAGGCCGTATCCGGCGTCTCCCATCATCAGCCCGAAAATAATCCAGTACCAGGGACCCATGACCGGGTTCGGGTCCAGTTCCCCGTTGCTTGGCCGGGAGAACATATCGGTAATTGTCTCAAACTGGGAAATAAACCGGTTGTTCTGGGTAACGGTGGGCGGGACTTCGCCTTCTTCCGGATCCCGGAACGTAAGGACGCAGCAGTCTGTCACCTTTGCCACTGCTTTTTCCACCCGTTCCGTCCTGTCTGCCCGGACCGATCCTTCCAGGAAAACCGTTTCCACCGTTTCTCCGAACGGAGTATCCTCTCTGGCACCTTCTGCACGGCTCTGATCCTCCAGAATTTCCAGTTCGGCTTTCCGCTTGGAAAGTTCTGTCAGCTCCCCGGCGATTTCCTCTTTTCGCGTCTCCAATTTTGCGATCTGCGCCTGATATCCGTCGCAGATCTCTTTCGGCAGTCCCTTTCCGCCGGGCGGAGCCGCCTGAGAGAACCCTGCCGCAGTCATTGCCCTCAGCAAATCTTCCTCCCCCGGGAGCCATGTATACAGCAGAGCTGCCGTCCCCTGGGGACCGCTATCTAAAAGTTCCAGCATTCCGCCGCCGTCCTCTGCCGTTTGCCGTGCCTCATCAGTACGGGACCGATCTACATACCCGCAGCGAACGCCGGCATATCGGGTACTTCCGATCTCTTCCACGGGAATGTCCATCGGCATCCAGGGCAGGAGTTCCTGAATTTTCCCTTGGAGCCCTGCGATTTCCGCCGAAATTACGTCATGTTCCGCCGAAAGGGATTCAATTCTTTCCAGAAGTTCCTCCGCAGCCTGGTTCTTGGTCACAAATTCCCCATACTGAACCTGCGGACGCTGAGCAAACAAAGATTGCTTTCCTTGATATTGGCGCACGACTTTCAGCGCCTGTTCTGCACGTATCGCATCCCGGTTTTCGCTTTTTCCGGAAAGGTCCCCTTCCGGATCCACGGGCATCACCTCGCCGACCCGCTGCAAAGCCCGTGCCAGTGCTTCCCGATCCTCCCTGAGTGCAACCAGCAGCACTTTTTTCATAGGGACAATCATTGCTTCTCAATCCTTTCTACCAAGAAAGCAGCCGCTGCAGAGAGGTTCTTCTCTGCCGATGATGCTGCTGCCTGGTCAGCTTGCTGACTGCTGGTCAAAGTTTCCCGGTTTTCCTCTGCCACACGGGAACGGGTTTCTGCCAGCAGCTCATTGGCCTGCTGTCGGGCCGTATTCAGTATCTCCTGCGCTTTTTCCCGCGCTTCGTTCTGGGCACTCGCGACTTTTTCCCGTGCCTGGCGGGAGGCTTCACTTTTTTCCTGCTGTGCTTTTGCTTCTGCTTCCTTAATTGTATCCAAAACAGACATGGTTTCACCACCTCTTCCGGAATCTTGCGGCTTACATATTATTATGCACACATTTTATTTTACCAAAAATTTCTTTTATATTCAATAAGTATTTATGAATCTTTGTATATTTTCTTAACAAAAGCGGCTGTCCTAAACAGGACAGCCGCTTTTGTTTATGCACGGCCTACGCAGCCGAAGAGCTTCATCTTTTTAAGGGTAGCTTCCTTAACAGCCTCTGTCAAATGAGGGATTAAGTCAGTCATGCCACAGCCGGGCTGATAGAAATCATGGGCAGCTTTGGCACAGGCACAGTTCAGGTCAGTAAAGATATTGACCTTAGCCATACCATCGCGAATCGCGTTGCGGAAATCATCATCGGAAAGGCCGGAGCCTCCATGCATAACCAGCGGGACCGGAACCACTTCTGCAATCTTCCGCAGGAGTTCCAGCTGCAGTTTGGGAGCCGCACGATAGGCACCGTGAGCTGTTCCGATGGATACAGCCAGTGCATCAGCACCGGTAGCTTCGATGAAGCGGCGTGCTTCTTCGGGATCGGTATATGCTGAGGTATCTGAAGCGGAAGATGCTTCTGCTGCGGATTCATTGGAGCCTACATGTCCCAGTTCAGCTTCCACAGAGATTCCTCTGCTGTGGGCTTCCCGAACCATTTCAGCCACTGCCTTGCAGTTTTCCTCGAATCCCAGCGTTGAGCAGTCATACATAATCGATGTAAAGCCCAAATCCATCGCCAGCCGGGTTTTTTCAGCAGTCAGACCATGGTCAAAATGGACGACTACCGGTACACTGGCCTTTTCTGCCATAGGCAGCAGGAAGCAGGAAAGCTCTTCCAAAGAAGCTGCAGGCAGCAATAGCTGGGCATAAACAGGTCAAGCATCGGCAGGCAGGGGGCAATTTTAGCAAGCCAACGGTCTTCAAAATCCCACGCTGTATCCATAACGGTAAATTTTCCTTTCTTGCGGCATTGACGCAGGTATTCCCGGCAGGGTTCCCCGTCAAAGGAAGTAAGCAGCATGGCGCCTGCTACAAACACAATATCGGCCTTATCGGTAATTTCCTCAGGAATGTCTTCCAGCGTAAATCTTGATGTAGAGCCGGGATTGTATAGGAAACTTCGTTCCCCATCAGACCCCACGCATACAACCGAACTGGTGGTGGGGACTCCTGCGCGCTTCCGGATCCCGCTGACATCCGCACCGGAGGCCCGGACCTGTTCCAGCACGAAATTTCCGAAATTGTCGTCTCCTACCAGACAGCTCAAAGTTACCGGAACTCCCAGTTTGGCCAGATCCATTGCCGCATTGGATGCGCAGCCTCCTACAAAGGAAGCAGTGTTGCTGACAGCCTGCAGCGTTCCCGGAGTCGGAAGGTTATCCACCGGTGACACGATGATATCGGTGGTAACACTCCCGATACAGAGAACCCGTTTCATAAAACTCCTCCTTATTTGTAAATCTGATTTATAAATATTATAGCAGATTCCTAATTTTTTGTAAATAGGATTTACAAAATATTCAGTATATGGTATGCTAAAGAAAAAGAATGTAAGAGGCTGTAAGAGGATGTGGAGGAATGAAGGAAAAAGGAATTAACAGTGAGGCAACAAAGCGAATCAATCGGCTGCTGGTTTTGAGACTCTTGTGTACGTCGCCCGGCCTGTCGCGCACGGAGTTGACCCGGCAGACCGGCCTGGCGAAAATGACCGTAACCAATATTATTGCCGACCTCATGGTCCACAGAATGGTACGGGAAACGAAACCGGTAGAAAAAGGAAAAACCGGTGCAGGTCGGAAACAGATGGCATTGCGGTTGTCAGAAGAAGCACCATGTGTGGCCGGCGTATGGCTGTCCCGCGACGGCTGTGAAGGAATGGTTGTGACACCGGAATTGGAAGAATTAGCTCATGGGGCGTTCCGGTTTCACGCCGAAGAGACGGCGGACTCCATTCTGGAAAAGCTGACGGAGCTATGTGGAACGCTGATCAAAAAATCCGGACGCCGGGTTGCGGCAATTGGAATCTCCGCCATCGGACCGTTGAATATCCCGGCCAGAATCATCCTGAATCCTCCGAATTTTTTCGGGATCCGCAATTTTGCAGTCGGTGAACGGTTATCCCATCGGCTGGCACTGCCGGTAGTTCTTCAAAATGATATGAACGCAGCCGCCTTAGCCGAAAAATACTACGGATTGGGCCGGGATATCCGGAATTTCGCGTATGTAGGCATCACGAACGGCATCGGTGCGGGAGTCGTACTGGATGACCGTCTCTTTGAAGGGACCCGGGGTGTGGCGGGAGAACTGGGACATGTTATCATTGATAGCCATGGGATCCTTTGCCATTGCGGGAATCGGGGCTGTCTGGAAACATTTGTAAGCGTCCCAAGAATTATGGAGCGCTTTTCCCAGCAATTCGGGCGCACATTTTCAGGACTGGAAGAAATCTGCCGGTTTAGCGAAGTGGACGAAACCGGTCATTCCTTAATGAACAGGATCTGTGGAGAATTTGCCACAGGGTTGGTCAGCTTCTGCAACCTTTTCGATCCTCAGATGGTCTTGATTGGCCATGAAGGCGCCTCATTAGGAGACGACCAGCTTCATTTTATAGAATCGGAAGTCAACCGCAGGATTTTGGGAAGTGCCATGGGCAAAATTTCCTTGATTCGTTCCTCTTTTGGCTGGAAGGCTCCTATTTATGGTGCTGCGGTCACTGCATTGAAAACAATTTTTGACGGCGATCTCTTATATGATGAAATGTTTTCCGAATGATAAACGATTTTGATTTCACATACGAAAGCAGGCACTCACTATATGGTGAGTGCCTGCTTTTTTCAGTTATGCTTCAACCATGGTTACAGTTCTGTCGGCTCTGGGCTTGGCTTCGGGCACGGGCCCGTCAGAAAAGCCCAAAGCTACTGAACCAACAGGTCGATATCCTTCGGGGACGCCCCATTCTTCTGCATGGATGCCATCTTTGAAAAGATCATTGACACAGTGGATCCAGCAGCAGCCTAGGCCAAGGGAAGTAGCACTTAAGAGAATATTTCCAATCGCCAGACTTCCGTCACAGATAGGGGCAATGGCATCTTTTTTAGCAAAGACCAGAATCATTGCTGGAGCGCCATAATATGGATCCCGTCCCAGCTTTTCTATACAGTAGTTCCGGTAACGTTGAGCACCTGCTCCCTGCAGCACGACAAAATGCCAGGATTGCTGGTTCATAGCGCTGGGAGCAGCCAAACCAGCCTGGATGACGGTATTCATCGTTTCCTGGGGAATTGGGTCAGGAAGATAAGACCGAATGCTTCGACGGTTTAAAATTGTACGGATTACTTCGTTCATAGAATATGCATCCTTTCATTATGATATAGTTTCTGAAGCAGTCGATGAGCTTTTCGAATAGCGATTCAACTGAGCTGACCGAAGCTGTTTGTTTTGTTGCAGATATGTGCCCACTTCCCACGCCAGACGTACAAACGGGCGGATGGCTGCCGCCAAGGCAAGCAATGCGGCTAACAATTGCAGGCGTTTGAGCCATTTGCCGTTGCGGGCTCTCATTACAGGTTTCATTTTAGCTTTCCTCCTTGGAAGTCAGCAGGTAGGCCGTCAGCAAATTGGTGATCGCGAACAAAATCTCAATCTGACGGCTTGTCAAGTATCTTGCGCCTTTACAGTCGCCTATTCCTACAATAGCACGCAGCCGCTTTTGCCGCAGCGAGCATCTATCATTGATGGCAAAAAAGATGCCGTGCCAGTGCTGGCCAATTTTCCCGGTGTCAGATATATGGCAAAACTCGAAACAGCTTCAATGGGACTAACCCACTGATAAAATGTGGTTTGACATTCAGTACAGGGGAAAAAGTCGTTTTTTTCATGCTCCTCCGTGCGGATGACCTGGCCATTTGAAACGGGGACAATACTCTCCTTGCCTAACATAAGTATAAACGCCCATATTATTTATTCCCATTTTACCATATTATAGCGAAAAGGGCAATAATGATTCTCGAAAACGCCAAACACTGTCCGCTTTTGGGTCTCAGCTGCCGGGCATACGGACTGGTGAATAGATCGATCTCTTGCCGGAAGTTGTAATCGAAGATAAATGACATGAAAACAGAAGGTTTACTTTTTAGCGATAAGAGCGTACAATAAGAAATAGAAAAGCATGCAAATTAATGCGTGCGGGTATTCGTTGGGTCGGGCGTCAGGATGGATTTGTGAGGTGTGTTATGGCTAAATTGGAACAGACTCTTTATGGGAATTTTAATACGATACTGAATAAAATCGAATCAGGGATCGTAAATGGAAGCATGTCTGCCTCTCTGGAAGAGTCCAGCGATTTTCGCAGCGGAGAAGCCCGTTGCAGCGTGCGGGTTTTTGAGCGGTACAGCTGGGCTGGGAACAATCGTGTCAGCCTCAGTGTAACACTGTTTCAGAATGGTGATGAAGGGATTCATCTTTCTGCGATCACATCCGGCGGAAGTCAGGCCGTATTTTTTAAGATCAATACATGGGGGGAAGAGGCCTTTCTTGAGAAGCTCAAGGAACTGCTCTGAATAGGAGGAATTTTGAATGGGATCACCATTGGCTGACCGCCTGCGGCCGAAAACCCTGGACGAAGTAGTCGGTCAGCAGCATTTGCTAGCGCCGGGAAAGAGTCTGCGCCGCATTATCGAAAGCGGGAATATCCCCAATATGATTTTTTATGGGCCTTCCGGCGTGGGAAAGACTACAGTTGCCCGAATCATTGCTGCCCAGACACAAAAGCGGCTGCATAAACTCAATGGCACCAATGCGTCTTTGGCGGATATCAAGGCGATCGTAGAAGAACTAGATTCGATTATTGGATATAATGGGGTTTTACTGTATTTGGATGAAATCCAGTACCTGAACAAAAAGCAGCAGCAATCCCTGCTGGAATACATCGAAGACGGTCGGATTACTTTAATTGCCTCCACCACCGAGAATCCGTATTTCTATATTTATAATGCGGTTTTGAGCCGGTCCACGGTTTTTGAATTCAAGGCGGTTCCGCCGGAAGAAGTCGAAAAGGCCGTGGAACGCGGTTTTCACGCTGTGGAGCAGGAGTTGGGCGAGCCGCTGCAGATAGAGGACGGCGTAATTTCGCATATAGGCCTTAGCTGCGGAGGGGATGTCCGGAAAGCTCTGAATACGGTGGAATTGCTGGCTCTTTCAGCAGCCCAGAGTGAAGAGGGAAGAAGCGTTACAAAGGAACTTGCGGAGGAATTATCTCAGCGGAGCGCCATGCGGTATGATCGGGAAGGGGACGAACATTATGATATCGTTTCCGCTTATCAGAAATCCATGCGGGGGTCCGACCCGGATGCGGCGATTCACTATCTGGCCAGGTTACTGGAAGCGGGAGACCTGCCATCTGCATGTCGGCGGTTAATGGTCTGTGCCTGTGAGGATGTGGGACTGGCTTATCCGATGATAATCCCCATTGTGAAAGCGGCAGTGGATGCGGCTTTGCAGGTAGGGCTTCCGGAGGCACGGATCCCTTTGGCTGACGCGGTGATATTGGTAGCGACTTCGCCGAAATCGAATACAGCTTACAATGCGATCAATCAGGCAATGGGTGATCTCCAAAAAGGGATTTCCGGACCGATACCGCGATGTTTGCAGAACAAGCATTTTGATGGTGAGGATGCCGAGGTCAAAGGGCAATTTTATCAATATCCCCATGATTTCCCCAATCGATGGGTAGAACAGCAGTATCTGCCCGATGCTTTAAACGGCAGAGTCTACTACGAGTATGGGGATAACAAAATGGAGCAGGCTGCTAAAGCCTATTGGGAAAAAATTAAAGGCAAATAAAAAATCGCAGCCATTAACGGCTGCGATTTTGTCGCTTAAAGATTCTGCCGGTAAACCCTTGGGGAGACGCCGGCTTCTTTCTTAAATACCCGATCAAAATAGGCAATATCCTGAAATCCAACTTCATAGGCTACCGCGCGTATGGTCCGGTTGGGGTCTTTCAGCAATTCCTTTGCGCGGCGGACCCGCAAAAAATTCAGCTGTTCCGTAAAGGTCCGACCGGTAGCCTCCTTAAAAACATAAGAGAAACTGGTGGCGGACATCATGGCAATGCGGGCGACCTCTTCCAAATAAATTTTTTTCTGGAAGTTCTCATCCATATACGCGATTGCCCGTGCGACAGAATCCTTATATCGCTCCAGATATTGGAGCTTTTCCTCATCCAGGCTGCGCCCGTACTGACGGGAAATGAGGGCCAGTACCTTCAGAACATCAGCCCGGATAAATAACTGATAACCGGGTTCCTGCCGGCGGAATTCCCACAAAAGCTCATCAAATAAAGCACCCACAGTTTTCACGGCGGCCCCCTCCAGCGGAAAACGGGGCTTTACCTGCTCCAGACTGACAATAAAAGGTTCCAGATAACCGCTGTCCCAAAAAGGACTGCCTTCCACATCGGAACGAATAAATGCTTCGGTAAACTCCATTCCAACCAGGCTAGTTTCAGGGTTTTGGCACTCCATATAATGAGGGATATCCGGCGGCAGGACAAAAATACTTCCTGTTGTCAGTTCATGAGCCCGGCCATTCATCCAGTGGGTACAGATCCCGTGGCGAACAAACCAGATCTGGATATAATCATGGACATGGAGCGGTTGTCGCAGGGTTCCTTCAAAGGTATATATTTTGAAAGGAAAGTTTTCTTCCAGTTCGTCACAGGCTCGAAAAACTACCGGGGTTTCTTCCATGCTGATCTCCTCCCGCACATTCTTACGCAACAAGTATAACACATTTTGCGAAAAAATGCACACAGAAGTTCAGAAAGTCATCCCAGTCTGCGGTAAACACGCCGGCGAAGATCATCAATGATTTTCGGAGAACGTCCTTTGTAGTGATTCAGAGTGACCTCATCTCCGTATTTCCAGTAACGGGGCGGGGTATCCACAAAAGGCGGTTTTTCCTTCCACCAGGCGCTGTTGTCTGCGTAACCAAAACAGTCGTTAACTGCCTGCTCCAGGTCTTTTCGTTGATAATCGAAGGCTTCCACATCCAGACCGTCGGTAGTCATCATCAGGTCGGCAAGCTGCATCTGATTGCGGAGGACCTTCATACGAAGGGACGGCAGCACATCTCCCGCACCGAATTCAAAGCCCGGATAGAAGAGACTTTGTCCGGCGTTTACAAAAGGCGTCTTTTTATAGTTATCTCCCCAGCCCACCGCGTTCCAGAAGGAGCAGAAGCCGGTGGCGCCTGTCATAAAGCAGATCATTGGCTGGGTCAGGAACGCGTTCAGAGGCAAATCAATGGTCATGCCCTCGCCGTACCAGCCATAGATCCAAAGGATACTGCCGTGATTCTTGGCAATCTGAACCCGCTCTGGGAACCAGGCATACATCGTCATGGCGGATACCCACATCTGGAACATGTCGGCGTATTTCACCATGTGATCCCCGTAATGATTGCTGGAGTCTGCACGAAAAACAAACTTGGCCGAAGAGTGGGGCGTGATATCGCGCATGACGTCAGCCATATATTCCAAGATCTCTTCGTCGTGTTCATACCAGATCTCATCCTGGGTGCTGGGAACGAAGCGATATTCTTTTTTATGGTTGAACATGATCTCCATATTGGTTTGAGTCCACCCTTTTTCCTCAAAATGCCGGGTGAATTCCCACAAAATACGCCGATATTCGGTTTTGAATCCCTTTTCGCCCCATTTGGAAAGAGCCGCCGGCCAACCCAGGTTGAAAGGGGTGAACATGAATTCAATGGGCATGGCGCCGCGGCGGGAATCCTTGAAGGCGCTGCCGTCCAGATAGGGGCCAAAATGCTCATCAAAAAGGCTCCAGTCCTTTACGCAGATAGTTTTGCCGCTGCCGGTCAGTTCCGGCGCGAAGGATTCCACCTGTTTACCGGAATGGAGGTAATTAAGGTTCTGAAAGAGGCAGCGGTGTTCTCGCGCCAGGGTGTAAAATTGTCGCTCCACGGCCAGATAGCTGCCATCTCGGTAACGGTCGGGATTGGAAGCCAGATAAGGATAGCTGGGAGAAATATTATCCGCGTAGTTGTTCAAGTCGGCGACGATCCGACTTTCATAGGGTACCATACAGGCGTATACCTTCAGCCGGACGGTGAAAATCTTCTCGCAGCCATTGGCCTTTACATGGATTTCTCCCTGATAGCGTCCCTTCTGTGCAGATTCCGGGACAAAAAGGTCGATCCACAAAGCGCCGGCCTTCTGGGTGCTGTGGTATTCCGGCTCCAGGGGCACCCGAAAATCCAGATTGCAGCCGCCTAAAGGGAGGAGCAAATCCGCCATGAAAGCCCCCTCCACCCTGTGGAACCACTCGATAAAGACCTCGTAATCGGCAGGAATACTGCCTGTCGGTCCGGCCAGGGGCGTGAAGGAGATATCAAAATCGGAGAGGCATTCGCCATCCTCCCGTTCAGCCACCAGCTGGAAGGACACCATCTGATTCCGGGCACTGAACAGGGAGATCTCCGAATCATACTTGCTGAAGTCCTGGCAGAATTCCTTTTCCGCGAAATCCCCGGTTTCCCCGTCGATGCGGCAGTAATCAGAAATCAAGTACAGCTTCATTCGTCATCATCCTCCTCTTCCCTAGGCTCTACGAACATGTCCCGGCAGCTGACGTCCACCTTTTCGGTCTTCCCGACCAGCAGTTCCAGGGCGCCCACAATATCTCCGTCGCTGTTTCGGACCGGCGCGTAATGGGAAACAACGCCCTCTCCCCGGTCCAAAAAGTTTTGCTCGCCGCGGAGCGCTTTTCGTAAGGAGGGGTTCAGGTAACGGCGTTTGCATCCTTCACAGGGCAGCGAATTGCCTGCTACCAGCGGTGCGCCAACGTCCGGGTTGGTGGGATATGCCTGCCAGAGGATTGCGGAGACGTCCAATGTTTGGGAAATCTCTTCGATTTTTGTCAGTGTCCTTTTGAGCCGGTAAAACCGGGCAAAATCATAATCGGTATGGCCCTTCCGGTCTAGCAGCACGTACTCCAGATCGTCGCCGTCGAGAAAGTTTAAGCCGATCCGAAGAATGGTCCCGATGGATAATTCTTCCATAGACATCCTCCTTGTATTGAAAAAATAGGGTCCCGCGGAAACGGGACCCGGTTTGCGGTTAGATTAAGTTATTTCAGTTTTTCCCAAGCTTCGTTGCCGCGTTCGATCAGTTCCTTGCCGCCAGCTGCCATCCACTGTTCCAGCATGGCATCCCAGTTCGCGTCAAAGTCTTCAGCCGGTTCCACGATTGCTTTGGTACGGCCTTCAATTTCAATATCGATCAGTGCCTGGTCAACAACGACGGTAGGATCGATGCTTGCCTGGAAGGGGAAGGTCTTAGCATACTGAGCGTTGCGAATCTTCAGATCGTCCAGAACGGTGCCCACATCTTCCGAGGTAGCGTACAGCTGCTGGTTTGGATATGCGGCATCAAAATCGTATCCATAGTCTTCCATGGGAATGTAGCCGCCATCATAGTTGGGGCCGCCCCAAGACAACGGGTAAGAGAAGCCGTAATCTGCGGTGCTCCAGTCCTTTTCCATCTCTTCCTTATTGACGGTGAAGATCCGCATGCTGCCGTCTTCCTCAACATTGGTGTAGTGGACGCCTTCAATGCCGTAGAAGGTCAACAGACGTCCTTCTTCTGTCAGAGCCCATTCCAGGAAATCTACAACCTTTTCCGGATTTTTGCAGGTGGCGGGGATGATGTGGTAGCCCCAGCTGCCGCCGGAATGAGGAAGGGTGCCCTGAGAGCCGTCTGCCAGATTCAGAGGCGGCAGATAAGCAATATCTGCTTCTTTGCCTGCGTCCTCGTAGCGGCGCAACAGGCCTTTGACACCGGTGATATCCATCATGCCGATTTTTTCCTGGACCATCAGGTCTTCCATTTTGCCTTCTGCGTCCTTTTCATTGACAAAGCTCTTGTTGAAAAGGCCTTCATCGTAGCACTTTTTGATGAAACGGAATGCTTCGCGGGCCTCGTCAGACGCTACAAACTGAGTGACAGTGCCGTCGGACAATTCAACCCAGTCACCGCCCCAGCAGCCGCAGTTGATAAATGCCCGGGCGATGTATCCAAATGCATTAGAGCCATATGGCTCGGCTACAAAGAAGCCGTAGGTATCATCTTTGCCATTGCCGTCGGGGTCGTTATAGGTGAAAGCCTTGATAACTTCGTAGTATTCGTCGATATTGGTAGGAATGTCCAGTCCGACTGCGTCCAGCCAGTCCTGTTTGATGATGTAGCCGCGGTTGCCGGCTGCCAGCGGCATGGCTTGAAAGTAAGATTTTCCATTGATCTTCAGATAGTTGTAAATCTCGGCATTAATGATTGCGTTCAGGTTGGGATGGTCATCCCCAATGTAATCATCAAAGGCCAGAAGTACTTCATCTGTTACCCACTGCTGCCGCAGGGTGTCGATGCCGCTGAGCATAGTAACCAGATCCAGCTGTTCCCCGGTGGAAACCATCAGGTTCAGCTTCTGATCCTGTTCTTCAGAGCCGCCGGGCGCCGCGACAAAATCAAATTTAATATTGTTGATCTTTTCAATTTCCGCGATTACCCGGTCTGTTTCTGGATCAATGCCACGCAGATCCTGGAACCAGCGGATTGTAACCGGTTCCTCTTCGCCGCCGCCAGTGCCGCCGGTGCCACCGCTGCCGCCTTCATCACCGCAGCTGGAGGTCAGCACAGCTACGCAGGAAGCCAGCATAATGCAAGAGAAGATGCTTGCCAGTGTACGCTTGAATTTCATAGAGATGCTCCTTTCTAAATGAGATACTCAGTTATTCTTTTACTGCACCAAGGATAATGCCCCTGGTGAAGTATTTTTGGACAAAGGGGTAAATTGCTACTACAGGGATAATGCCGATGATAATGACTGCCATCTTAAATTGTTCATACGCGCTCAGGCCGGTTTCGACGCCAGCCTTATTGGCTGTTTCGTTGACGATGATCAGGTTGCGCAGATATCTGGAGCTGCCCGATGGACGGCGGCTGGCAGACTATCAGTCAGTACCCTGTTCATTGGTCATGTACAGCGCTCCCACTCCGCCAGAAGGAATCTGGGCAGAGGTCCTTGCCGTAGAAGACCCGAACCAGGTCAATCCGGCTTCTGTTAAGGGAAAGCTCCTTCTCACCGATCGGACATCTCGTGAACTGATCCCCTTGGCAATGGAAGGAGGGGCAGTAGGAATCCTCAGTGACTTTATTCCGCTGTCCGCTGCCCGGAAATGACCGTCCATATGACAGAGTTTTGGGCTATGAAGAGCTTGGACGGGGAGATATTCCCGACAGCTGACGAGCCTGGGAAGAGTTTCCAAGGGGATGTTCCGGAGGCGGATGCCTGGATGGAGCGGATGTTGGGGAAGGATTATATCACCGCCTGGCGGCAGAAGGTCAACCACGGCTGCTACCATGATGCCATGGAAGCTTCTGTGCTGACTGCGCCCATGTCCAGATTCAACAACTATTTTCTGGAAGGTCTTCGGTGGCTGCTGGAGAACACAGGGATTGACGGCCTCTATTTTGACGATGTTGCATTTGACCGGAGCATAATGAAGCGGATCCGAAAAATTCTGGATCGGGATCATCCCCGTTGCACCATTGACCTGCACTCCTGGAACTATTTTGCCAACAATACTGTCGATAATAGCCGTCTGGCTGGCTGGGCCAACAGCATGAACCTTTATATTGACAACTTTGCCTTTATCGATCGGTTGTGGTTCGGCGAAGGCTTCGATTATGATGTTTCTCCTGACAGCTGGCTGGTGGAAATGAGCGGCATCCCCTTCGGCATGATGGGGGAAATGCTGCAGGACGGTGGCAACGTCTGGCGGGGAATGGTCTTTGGAATGACCAACCGGCTGCCGAATCCCAAAGATCCTTCGGGACTCTGGACCTTCTGGACGGAATTCGGCATGGCGGATGCGGTGATGCTGGGCTGGTGGAACCCGGCCTGTCCGGTAAAAACCGACTGTCCGGATATCAAGGCCACTGTCTACCGGCGGCCCCATCAATGCCTGATCGCGCTGGGAAGCTGGGCCGGGCGGCAGGAACGGATCCGGCTGGAATTTGATTGGGAGGCTTTGGGCCTCGATCCGGAGAAAGCAGTTTTGGAAATTCCGGGGATTCCGGGCTTCCAGGAACAATCAGAGTTTCCGTCTGACGGGGAGCTTTCTATTCCCTCCGGCGGCGGATTGCTGTTGACTCTGCGGGAACTGATGGAGGGGAGGTAATAATCGTATGGCGTCATATCTGGAATTGGACATTGACAGCGTGGCCCGGATCGGATTAATGTTTTTGGATGGGGATGCCCTGGAGAATATTCTTCTGGACCGGTACGGCCATCCGGACTACGATTTTGATCACTTTAACAGCTGCAAAATTACTCTTTTAAAACTGGAACGGATGAATCCCACCCTTGGGCTAACGGCAGTACTTTGGCAGCTGCGGCCCGATAACGAGGAAATAGCGGTGCCGGTGGCAGCGGGAACCGCCTTGCCTTTGGAAGGATACCGGCCCTGTCCGGTTTCGCCGGCCCTGGGGCAGGCTCTTGCCGGGGAATTTGGTGTGACGACCCGCCGATCAGAAAGCTGCTCTTCTCACTACTATCCTGTTCGGAACAGTGACGGGGAAATTGTTGGGGCATTGGAATTGCTGGAAGGCCTCCGGCCTCATGTCGATATATAAGGAGGGGCAGCTATGACACAGAATGAAGTGTGGTTATTTCCGGACTGTTTGCGCATCAACGGGTTGGACGGGAACTTTCTGGAAACATCTTCCAGAACTCGAATGGATACGGAAATTTTTCTGCGGACGCCCCGGAACGCCTGGGTGTCTTTCCAGCTGGCTGTGGCCCCGGAAACGGGGGAGCTTTCGGGGCTGGAGCTTTCTTGGACCACTCCCACCGGAGAGGTAGGCACCATTCCAGAAGAAAATGTGCGGCTTTATACCCAGTGGTTTCACCGCCTTCATGGAAAGCTGGTGCCGGACCTGTTGCTGCCCTTTGATGGACCGCTGCCTTTTAAAATCCCACTGGATAAGAAATGGCTGCCGGATCAAAAAGCAGGGGCGGTTTGGATTGAGTTTCGGGTTCCAGTCGGGCAGCCTGCTGGTCGCTATCAGGGTGCTCTAACTGCCCGCTGGGACGGCGGGGAGAAGATGTTTTCTATTGTTTGTGAGGTCGAACCCTTTGCTGTCCCGGTTCGAGGAAAGCTGACGGCGGACTTTAACAACTATGCAGACTCCCTGTCAGATTCCTTTGCCACCCTCCGGAATAATCCGAATCGCTATCGAGATGGCAGCTATCTTGCGGTGGAGCAGGGCTTCTACCGGATGTCCAGGGAGCATAGGGGCGTTTTTCATAATCTTCCCTACCGCCATTCCGGGGCCATGCCGGAGAGCTTTTTCCCAGAGCTGGAAGGGGAGGGAAAATCCATCCGTGTCAAGGACTGGAGCCTTTTTGACGCCCATTTCGGTCCCTATTTTGACGGCAGTGCTTTTTCAGACTGTCCAGAGGGGGAGCAGCCGGTGGAATTTGCCTATCTTCCGTTCAGCTTAGCCTGGCCTGCCTGCTATGAAAAGTGGGGAAAAAAGGGGTATCGTACTGAATACCGGCGGATTTTACAGGAGTTTGTCCGGCATTTTGAGGAAAAAGGCTGGTTCCATACCACCTTTGAAATTTTTCTCAACAATAAAAAGGATTATCGCTTCTTTCCATATACCATTGATGAAATTTGGTATGAGCATGACCAGGACGTCGTGGATACCTACTATAATATAATCAAAGGGACCTTCGAAGATAGCGCGGCAAAATTTGTGTTCAGGATGGATTCCAGCAATCATTACGGCAACCATTTTAATCATCGTTTTTCCGACTATTGCGGTATGTGGATTGTAGGGGACTCAATGTTTTGCTGGTTCCCTGAAAGCGTAGACGTCATGCGCCAAAAAGGAAATATTCTTTGGATTTACGGCAGCGTCCTGCAGGCTCTGGATGAGCCGTTACTCTCGTTGTGGATTTGGCCGATCCGCTGCATGATGACCGGAGTTACCGGTTTTACGGTGTGGAATACCACCGGTTTTGGAAAGGATCCATTGGAATGTCCGGCTGCGGAGGGCGGCGAAGCGCTGTTCTATCCGGGAACGGCTTTTGGAATTGAAGGACCGCTGCCGTCAATTCGTCTCAAGTCTCTGCGGTCCGCCATGGAACTGACGGAATTGGCAATGGCAAATGAAGCCGGGCCGCTGCAGGCAGAACTGGAGCGGAGACTTAACGCTTCGTTGGAGATTCCGGGCAAGCAGGGTTGGTTCCGGCCGAAACCGGCGTTTGTCCATACGCCGCCCCGGTATTGGGACTTTGACAAGGAGGTTCCGGAAGCAGCGCTGCCCCAGATCTATCGGGGAAAGAATCCGCTGCTGCCTATGGAATTGAAAGCGCAGGTCTATGATTGCCTTCTGGGCGGAGAGCAGAAGAAAAACGGCGTTCATTTCCAGTTCCAGTAATTTTGTGCGATTGCCGCAGGGGTTCGGAGGACCGAAACGGCTTGCTCCTTCAAAGCGTCAAACTGCCGGACCATTCATCGAATGGTCCGGCAGCGGTACTTTGTACGCCTTTTTTCGCATGACAAGCCGGATTGAATGTGCTATAATGGCAGAAGAACGTTTCTAATGAAAGGCAGTTTTAATATGACAGAAAAAGAAATCGCTGAACTTCGGCGGCGTTACCGCCCGGATAAGAATAATATCTCCTGCGTACACGGATGCTGCGTCAACGATAAAGGAGAGATTGTTTCCCGGTTTTCCCAGTCTCTGCACATCATGCCGGAGGAAGAAGCGGAGAAGCTTCTTTCTTTGTTGCGGAAGGCGCTTTCCGGGACAGTGGGCCGAAACCTTCTGGATTTGACCTTTTCCACATCACAGGTGGCAGACAGCGAGGAGCATCGGCTGCTGATGGCGTTGCGGGATTCGGGGCTGGCGCATGAGGCTGTTTTGGAAGAATTTTTCAGCCGGGCAGCCTCGTCTTTGCATATCGAAGGGAATTATCTGATCCTTTTGTCCCACGAAATTTATGATGTTCCATACCGTTCCCGAGACGGGGAGCGGCAGGAGGACGCTTCTTCTGAAGTGTTTCCTTATATTCTCTGCGCTGTCTGTCCGGTAAAGACTACAAAGCCTGCCCTGGGCTATTACCTGAATGACAACGAGTTCCGCACCTGTTCCATTGACTGGCTGGTATCCCCGCCGGAACTGGGATTTTTGTTTCCTGCTTTTGACGATCGAAGCACAAATCTTTATAATGCTCTTTATTATACCAAAAGTGCTGAAGAAAACCATCCGGAATTCATTGAATCGGTGTTCTGCTGTCCGTCTCCCATGCCTGCTCAGCAGCAACAGGAGACCTTTCGGGCCTTGCTTTCGGAGACCCTGGCCGACCAGTGCAGCTGTGAGGTGGTCCAGGCAGTGGATCACCAGCTTCGTGAGATGATCGAGGATCACAAGGAGCGAAAGGTGGAAGAACCGTTGACAGTGTCGCCTGAGACAGTCCAGGGGATTCTGGAGGATTGCGGCGTAGCTGA
>CALXBD010000041.1 GCA_944386445.1 uncultured Clostridia bacterium | reverse complement strand
TGCTCTGCCAATGGCGGGCTTCCTCCCATGATAAAACGCAGACAGTATTATGAGGATTTGGAACTGGTAGCATAGTCAGTGATATCCTTGAAATAAATGTGTCAACTAATCTTGACAATATCAGGGTCCATTCTGGATGTTAGTTTATGCAAAACCTAGCTTTATTCAGGCTTGTGAAATTTATTATGGCGCTGATTATGCTGCGACTCTGGATAAATTGACACCAAGCTGGATTATTCTAGTACTGATTGGAAGTGCCATGTTGGGCGGCTTGATTGGTGGGTTAGTCGGTTCCAGACTTTTGAAAAAACATTTTCAAAAGGCAGGTGTGGTTTAATGCAGCTTATGGAAGCTGCCCAGCAGCCCATTCTGAGAATTGATGCCCGTACAAAATTTGCACTGCTCTTTGGGGTGGGAATATCATCCTTGACGTTCCCACCTTTTTGGTTGGAAGCGACAACCTTTATACTAATATCGTTGCTTTTGGCACTAAATAAACGACATAGAACTTCCGTAAAGTTTACTGTTATATTCCTTATTATGCTCCTTTTAGACTGGTTGGTATCATGGAAAGTCAGCGGTGGATTTGCGGCACTGCTTTTTTCTCTTGTAAGGTTAGGGCGACTCATGCTCCCAATTTTTATGGCTGGAATATTGCTGATGAAAACCACTTCCGTCAGCGAGTTTATGCTTTCCTTTGAGCGGATGCACCTGCCAAATAAACTGATTATACCCTTGTCAGTTATGTTCCGCTTCATCCCGACAATTTCCGAGGAATGGCACAGTATCCGGGACGCCATGCGTTTCCGGGGGATTGGCATCTCTGTGCGTTCTGTACTGACAAAGCCGATGATGACGCTGGAATATACGATGGTGCCACTACTGATGTCAACAGCTACAATTGCAGACGAACTGGCGGCGGCTTCTCTTTCTCGCGGACTGGACGCTGACACCAAACGCACTTCCATTGAGGATGTAAGGCTACGGCCGCAGGATTATCTATTGATAGTGTTTTCCATTGTAATCGCCGTGACGGGGGGAATGTTATGATCGAATTGAAGCATGTCACCTTCCAGTACGAAAGTGCCCCGGAACATGTCTACAGCGTCCGCAATATCAACTTAACCGTACAGAGGGGCGAATGCGTTGTCCTTTGCGGACGAAGCGGCTGCGGAAAAACGACGATCACCCGATTGATTAACGGTCTCATTCCACATTACTATGAAGGAAAATTGTCGGGACATGTCTCCGTTAATGGAGCAGAAATCAAAAACCAGCAGCTTTCTAAAATTTCACAGTATGTTGGTTCCGTATTTCAAAATCCCCGCAGTCAGTTCTTTAATGTGGATACGACATCGGAACTGGCATTCGGATGTGAAAACCAAGGACTGCCCAAGGGAGATGTGCTGGAACGAATCGAGGAGGCGGCGAACCGCTTTTCCTTGAGCGGTTTGCTGAACCGAAGTATTTTTGAGCTTTCCGGCGGTGAGAAACAACGAATCGCGTGTGCCAGCGTTTATGCGGTTCACCCGGATATTTTTGTTTTGGACGAACCATCTTCTAATTTGGATCCTGCTTCTATCTTACAGTTAAAAGATGTTTTGCTAAAACTAAAATCGGAAGGGAAAACGCTGGTAATTTCCGAACACCGCCTGTATTATCTTCTGGATATAGTAGACCGTTTTGTCTGGCTAGATCAGGGCGAAATCCGATCCGTATATACCAGAGAAGAGATTCTTTCATTCAGCCCGCTGCAGATTTCGGCGATGGGGCTGCGGGCACTGGACTTGAACCAGGTGGATCTGCGGACTCAACCGAATCGTCAGAAATATTCAGGGCATGAATTTGCGTTTCAAAATCTGGATTGTAAAGTATCTGGACACAGTGTCTTGCATATCGAATCGCTGCGAATCCCGGCAGGAGAGATTGTTGCGGTGATCGGCCACAACGGAGCCGGGAAATCAACGCTCGCCGGGTGCCTTTGCGGAATCAGAAAACACACTGGTAAGATTGTTTATGACAAAACTGAACGGAGCAATAAAAAGCGATTGAAAGAAAGCTATATGGTTATGCAGGATGTGAACCATCAATTGTTTACGGAAAGTGTGCGGGATGAAGTAATGCTGAATATTTCAGAGGAACAGACAGAACAAGCAGAAAGTATTCTGAAACAGATGGGGATCGCCGAGCTTGCAAACTGCCATCCGCTGACGCTGTCCGGAGGGCAGAAACAACGAGTCGCCATTGCAAGCGCCCTGTGTGCAGGAAAGAAAATCTTGATCTACGATGAGCCTACCAGTGGGCTGGATTATGAAAGTATGCGCTGCGCCTGTGCCTTGATCCGAGAGGTTTCCCGGCAGGCGGAGTTATCCCTTGTAATTACCCATGATCTGGAATTCATCATGGCCTGCTGTACTTGTGTACTGCATATTGACCATGGAACAGTCAAAGCGTTTTATCCGCTTGACAGCAGAGGAAAAGCAAGGGTAAAAGAAGAGTTTTTATTACATAAAGAAAGTGAGGAGGAATTATGAGCAAGCAGAAGCCCAAAATAGGGATGGCAAGGATGCTGCAGCTGGCAATGACAAAAAAGCCTTTGGTGATTGCCTCTGTCATTTTGTCCTCGCTGGCGGCAGTAGCCAGTTTTATCCCCTATATTGCAATTTATTTTATTATCCGGCAGATCTTATCCGTATATCCAGACCTGAGCGCATTGGGAGAGACCAGCCTGTTTTCCTATGGCTGGATGGCGCTTGGCGGCGTTGCGGCGAATATTATCCTGTATTTCGCCGCCCTCATGTGTTCGCATTTGGCGGCCTTTGGCACGCTGTATGAGTTAAAAGTGAATTTTCTTTCCCATTTGGCAAAGGTACCTCTTGGATTTCATGTAATGATTGGAAGCGGTAAACTACGGAAAATTACGGATGAGAATATCGAAAATATTGAAAATTTTATTGCTCATCAGCTTCCGGATATTGTAGCCGCATTTGTTTCTCCAGTTGTGATGGCTGTAATTCTGTTAAGCGTAGACTGGCGGCTTGGCCTGGCCTCTATTGTAGGGGTGATTATTGCTTTTATCATTCAGAGTATCGCCTATGGTCGGGAAGGCGCCAAAAAGATGATGGATCAGTACCAACATTCTTTGGAAAACATGAACAATGCCGCAGTAGAATACATCCGTGGAATTTCGATAGTAAAAGCATTTAAGCAGACAGTCTACTCGTTTCACCGACTTCACGAAACCATCAAGGAATACACTTCCATGGTGATTCCTTACACGCTGAGTTGGGAAAACATGATGTCTGCTTTTATGACGATTATCAACCATATTTATCTGTTCCTTTTGCCGGTGGGCATTCTGATTGGTATAAATACCGGGGATTTTAAAGATTTTGCTTCTCGCTTTATTTTTTATCTAGTATTCGTACCATCCATTGCGGGGATTCTTTCCAAAATCATGTATGTTAACTCCGATGCCATGCGGATTGTCAACGGTGTAGAGGCCATGGATCAGATTCTGGCTGAGTCGGAGCTTGAACAGCCGCCGGTTCCTAAAACGACGGATAGTTATGATGTCAGATTTGCAAATGTATCCTTCTCTTATGACAAGGACAAGGGAAAACAGGCAATTTCCAATGTGAGTTTCCATGCGCGGCAAGGCGAGGTAACAGCGATTGTAGGACCTTCCGGCGGTGGAAAAAGTACGATTGCCCATCTCATTCCACGCTTTTTCGATGTAGATCAGGGCGCCATTTCCATTGGATCGGTGGATATCCGGCATATGGAAAGCCGTTATCTGATGGAACAGGTCAGTTTCGTATTTCAGGATGTCTATTTATTCAAACAGAGTATCCGTGATAATATTCGGCTTGGGAATCAGAACGCCAGTGACGAACAGATCCAGGCAGCAGCGAAGGCCGCCCAATGCCACGATTTTATTATGGCATTGCCGAATGGTTATGATACGGTCATCGGGGAACAGGGTATGCATTTAAGCGGCGGCGAGCAGCAGCGGATTGCTATCGCCCGTGCCATTGTAAAGGATGCGCCTGTAGTCGTGCTGGACGAAGCAACAGCCTTCGCCGATCCTGAAAACGAGCATTTGATTCAAAAGGCGTTTGAAAAACTGATGCATGAGAAAACAGTAATCATCATTGCACATCGACTTTCCACTGTCCGCAACGCCAATCATATCATCGTGATGGACAACGGATGTGTTGCCGAAGAAGGGAGCCATGACACCCTTCTGCAAAAAGGCGGACGCTACGCATCTATGTGGAAGACCTACAACGAAACAGCCAGTTGGGCCATGGAAAAGGAGGTGCCAGTTAATGAATAAGAAAAAATCAACTTTTCAAGATGCGCTGATGCTGACTGACAAAGGCTATCGAGATTTAAAGAAAGCGATTGCTGCCTGCACGCTGACGAATTTCTCCATGTTTATTCCAGCTATGGTGATGCTTCAGGTTGTTATGGAGCTTCTAAAACCATTTACAGGCGGAAGCATCTCATGGACAAATATGTGGATTTATTTTGGAGCGGGTATCATTGGTGCAGTGATCGTATTTCTCTGCAACAAAAACGACTATAAGAAAACGTATGTGGCCTCTTACATGGAAAGCGAAAATACAAGGGTCGCTTTGGCCGAACATATCCGCAAGCTGCCTATGAGCGTGTTTAATTCCAAAAACCTTTCGGAACTTACGACAAATCTTATGGGCGATGTTGCGACTTGCGAACATGTACTGAGCCATCTTTATCCGCAGATTATCTCCAATGTGATTACTATTACTGTTGTCTGCATTATGTTTGCCTTTTACGACTGGCGCATGGCGCTCGCCATTTTCATCTCCGTACCGGTTGCTTTTTTCATTATTTTTGCGAGCAGGCGGATTCAGGAGAGGCTTGGAAAAAAGCACGCTCAGGCGAAACTGGAAGCCTCCGAACAGGTTCAGGAATACATAGAAGGAATCAAAGTGATTAAAGCCTGCAATCTGGACAGCCAGCAGTTTAAGGCGCTGGAAAAAGCGCTGCGCACCATGAAAAACCTTGCAATTAAATTTGAATTCGGTTCCGGCGTTTTTGTGACAGGAGCACAGATGGTTGTCCAATCCGGTATCGGGCTTACCGTGTTTGCAGGAACCTCTCTGCTATTAAGCGGGAAAATCGAGCTTGTCCCTATGCTGCTTTGCCTTTTGATCGTCACCCGAATTTATGGACCGATCATTACAGAACTCACCTTACTTCCAGAGCTGTTCTATCATCAAATTGCCATCCGCAGGATGAGAACCTTGATGAATACTCAGCCGATGGAAGGAGACGCCGAAAAACCGGTGAAGGAATACGATATCGAACTGAAAAATATCAGTTTCCGCTACAACTCACAGGGTGAGGAAACCATAAAAAATGTGAATGTTACGATTCCTGCAGGAGCAATCACAGCCTTAGTTGGTCCCAGCGGAAGTGGTAAAAGTACACTTTCTCGTTTGATTGCACGTTTCTGGGATGTCAATGAAGGAAAAGTGGAAATCGGCGGCATTGACGTGAAAGAACTTGATCCGGAACATTTGATGGAATATATGTCCTTCGTATTTCAGGACGTGGTTCTTTTCAACGACACTGTTTACAACAACATTAAAATAGGAAACATGGATGCCACCGAAGAACAGGTACTTGCGGCAGCAAAAGCTGCTCGCTGTGACGAATTTATAGACAAAATGCCTGAGGTAAGTGAATAGTTTCAAAACAAGGGTAAGTCAATTTTGAGAAGAGGTAAGTCGTTTTGAATTTGGAGGTTTTGTTTCCAAACAGGAAAAAGTAAAAGTTTCGGTACTGACAATACCTAATGGAT
>CALXBD010000040.1 GCA_944386445.1 uncultured Clostridia bacterium | reverse complement strand
CTTCGTTTCCGAAAAATCAGCAACCTTTGCTTTATAAACTTGTGCATGATCGGTGAAAAAGAGAAGTTCTGCTTTATTTGTCGTTTCCGTCTGAAATACGACAGTATCCCCCTCTTTTAACTTCTGGACATTGCTCATTCTCAGGGACTGAGGCGTAATTTTCTTGAAATAGCCTTCTGCGGTGACGAATAGATGAACCGGATAATCTGGCGTTTCATCCTCTTCCTGATATTCTTCCAACTCATCTTCATAGATGAAGAGCGTTTTCCGCGGCTGGCCATATTTTTTCGCTACATCCCGCAGTTCGTCCATAATGATCCGGCTGATTTTCCGGGGGCTATTGAGGATATCCTCCATCTCAGCAATGGACTTTTCCAGTTCTTGAGTTTCCTGCAGGCGGTCTAAAATGTACTGACGGTTCAGATGCCGCAGCTTGATCTCCGCCACATACTCCGCCTGGATTTGGTCGATGCCAAACCCGATCATCAAATTCGGAACAACCTCATCTTCCTCTTCCGTTTCCCGCACGATCCGGATGGCCTTGTCGATGTCCAGCAAAATCTTTCCAAGGCCTTGCAGCAGGTGCAGCTTATCCTTTGCCTTTTTCAGATCAAAGCGAACCCGTCTTGCAACACAGCCCCGCCGGAAATCAATCCATTCCAGCAGAATCCCCCTAGCACCCAACACCTTTGGCATTCCCGCAATCAGTACATTGAAATTACAGGAATAGCTGTCCTCAAGAGGTGTCATCCTGAAAAGCTTCTGCATCAACTTTTCTGCATCTGCACCTCTCTTAAGTTCTATGGCGATTTTCAGGCCGGAAAGGTCTGTCTCGTCCCGGATATCGGCGATTTCCCGAATTTTCCCCGCTTTAACCAGTTCAATGATTTTATCAATAATCACTTCTACCGTTGTAGTCGGTGGAATTTCTGTGACCTCAATGCATCCCGAGCTTTTATCCTGATGCCAACGTCCCCGAATCCGCAGACTTCCCCTGCCGGTCTCATAAATTTTTCTCAGTTCTACGGCGTCGTGAATGAGAAATCCGCCTCCAGGAAAGTCCGGCCCTTTTAGGGTTTCGGTAATGTCAAAATCCGGATCCTTCAGAAGGCCGATCGTCGTCTCGCAGACCTCTGCCAAATTGAAGGAACAGATAGCGCTTGCCATAGAAACGGCAATACCAACATTATTATTAACCAGAATAGCCGGAAAGGTCGTTGGAAACAGAACCGGTTCCGTAGTGGTATTATCATAGTTCGGCACAAAATCCACGGTATCCTTGCCGATATCCCGAAACAGTTCCGCGGAAATCTTCTCCAAACGCACTTCCGTATACCGGGATGCCGCATAGGCCATATCACGGGAGTACGCTTTTCCGAAGTTCCCCTTGGAATCCACATACGGATGAAGTAAACTTTCATTTCCCCGGGCAAGACGCACCATAGTTTCATAAATCGTCTGATCGCCGTGAGGGTTTAGATGCATGGTCTGCCCTACCACGTTGGCAGATTTTGTCCGTGGGCCTGTCAGCAGCCCCATCTCATACATAGTATATAAAAGCTTCCGGTGTGCCGGCTTAAACCCGTCGATCTCCGGCAACGCTCGGGAAATAATCACGCTCATCGCATAGGGCATATAGTTTTCCTGCAGCATCTCCGTAATCGGCTGCTGCACCACAAGCCCTGCATCTTTGATATATGCATTGCCGGAAACCGGCTTTTTGTGTTCCGTTGTCTTTCTTGGCATAGTTTATCTCCATTTCGCTTTCTCAGGAAATGTCCAGCATATCCAGATATTCATGGCCATGTTCCGCGATCATATCTTTCCGCCCTTGCAGATCATCGCCCAGCAGCAGATCAAAAAGCTTCGCGGTTTTTTCGGCATCTTCAGGAGTAATTTTGATGGCACGGCGGGTTTCCGGGTTCATCGTCGTCAGCCACATCATATCCGGATCATTTTCTCCCAAGCCCTTTGAACGCTGGATCGTAAATTTATCTTTGCCGATCATCTCCATAATCTGGGAACGTTCCACCTCATTATAGGCAAAGTAGGTCCGTTCCTTAGTAGTGATCTCATAAAGTGGTGATTGTGCAATATACACATACCCTTTTTCAATCAATGTTGGGGTCAGCCGGTAAAGCATCGTAAGAATCAAAGTGCGAATCTGAAATCCATCCACATCTGCATCGGTACAAATGACCACCTTGTTCCACCGCAGGGCGGAAAGATCAAAGCCGGCCAGCTCTTTATTGGCCTTGGAACGGACTTCCACGCCGCAGCCCAGCACTTTCAGCAGGTCTGTAATGATTTCGTTTTTAAAAATCTTATCGTAGTCTGCTTTCAAGCAGTTAAGAATTTTTCCGCGTACAGGGATAATTGCCTGAAACTCCGCATCCCGGGACATTTTGCAGGACCCCAATGCCGAGTCGCCCTCCACGATAAACAGCTCTCGACGGGATACATCTTTTGTCCGGCAATCGACAAACTTCTGCACCCGGTTTGTCATATCGATGGTTCCCTGAAGAGTTTTCTTCAGATTTAAGCGGGTTTTTTCCGCATTTTCACGGCTGCGCTTGTTGACCAGTACCTGTTCGGCAATTTTATTTGCTTCTATGGGGTTTTCCAAAAACCAGATTTCCAGCTGATGCTTCAGAAAATCCGTCATCGCCTCATAGATAAACTTATTCGTTATCGCCTTTTTAGTCTGGTTTTCATAAGAAGTCTGTGTGGAAAAAGAACTGGATACCAACGCCAGACAGTCCTCCACATCGGCAAAAGAAATTTTGGACTCATTTTTGAGGTACTTGCCCTGCTGCTTCAAATAGGCGTCAATCTGGGAGACAAATGCCTGACGGACTGCCCGCTCCGGAGACCCACCATGCTCCAGAAAGCTGGAGTTATGGTAATATTCGGCAACCTGCACCCGATTGGAAAACGCTACCGCTACCGACAGTTTTACCTTATAATCCGGCTTGTCCGCCCGATCCCGGCCTACCCGTTCCGCTTCCCAATACTGAACGTCCGTCAGCGTTTCTTCTTGACCCAACAGCTCCTTCAAGTAATCGGTGATGCCGTTTTCATAACAAAATTCGTATTTTTTGACTCCGTCAGCGGTATGATCTGTAAATTCAAAAGTCACTCCGGGATTGACGACCGCCTGCTTTTTCAGCACATCCAGAAAATACTCCGTCGGGATCGCAATATCGGTAAACACTTCCAGGTCTGGCCGCCAGCGCTGCCGGGAACCGGTCTTTTTCTGGGTAGTAGGAGTCTTTTTCATCTCCCCTACAATGTGTCCTTTTTCAAAATGAAGATCGTACTGGAAGCCATCACGGACAACTGTTACGTCAAAAAATTCCGATGCATATTGAGTCGCGCAGGAGCCAAGTCCGTTCAACCCTAAAGAGAACTCATAGTTTTCTCCTCGTTCCTTATACTTTCCGCCGGCATAAAGCTCGCAGAAAACCAGTTCCCAGTTATACCGCTGTTCCCGGCTGTTCCAGTCCACCGGGATTCCCCGGGCAAAGTCCTGCACTTCTAGGGTATTGTCTTCCCAACGGGTTACCAGAATCCGGGTACCGAACCCCTCTCTGGCCTCGTCAATGGAGTTTGACAGAATTTCAAAAAACGAATGCTCGCATCCTTCCAAGCCATCAGAGCCGAAAATGACGGAAGGACGCTTCCGTACACGGTCTGCCCCTTTCAGCGAAGAGATACTGTCGTTTCCGTATTCCTGACTACGTTTTGCCATGTGATCCTCCCATATAAATTTTCGTTGGGAATCAAAATCCCGAACCTAACCCTTTTATTTTAGTATATTTCCCAAAATTTTGCAAGGGGCTTCCCGTCGAAATCCGTACAGACGTTCTTATTTTGCACTCTGCAACGCCTCTAATACCGGTTGGTATGCTTCAATTAAAGTTTCCGACGTATAGAAACGGCAGTTTGCCGGACTAGTTGAAGGCAGCGAATAAGCCTCCTTTTTCGTCTGTGGCAGGCAATATTTCCTGTAGAGCCGAGCAGCTGCAGAGCCGGTAGTGAAAATTTGGCGAATAGGCGCTTCCCCAAGGAGCCAGACAATATCATTGGAGACGGGATTTCGGATACTTCCGTCATCCGCGCCATCAATTTCACAGCTTTGGAGTACATCCCATAGAGCAACTCCATGACAGACCAGCCACTCCATCCGTTCTTTGGGGGATTCAGGATACTCCTCCCTAAAAAGTGCTGAAAATACTTTCCAGAACCGATTCTGGGGATGTCCATAGTAAAGGCCCATTTGTCGAGAACGAGGACTAGGCATTGTGCCCAACAACAGCACCTTTGAATAAGAATTATAGAGCGGCCCAAGCGTATGCACAACAGGCTGTGACATAAAACCGACTCCTTTCACAAATCTATCTTTTAGTATAGCATATTTTTTTACAGAAATAAAAAAAACTTGCAGAACCGTTGTAAATTGGAGGAAAAGCAATTATAATAGGAATGTATGTGTAAAAGATTGTGCGGTAATGGCCGCGGGAAGAGGAGAAAACATGAACCAGATCGGATTTGACAACAGTAAGTACTTGGAGCTGCAATCTCGAAAAATTCGCGAACGAATCTCCAAGTTTGACAACAAACTCTACTTGGAATTCGGCGGTAAGCTTTTCGATGATTTTCACGCTTCCCGGGTGCTGCCGGGTTTTGAACCGGACAGTAAAGTTCGGATGCTTTTGGAATTGAAGGACAGCGCCGAAATCGTTATCGTCATTAACGCTGCAGATATTGAGAAAAATAAGGTTCGCGGTGATTTGGGGATTACCTACGATTTAGATGTGCTTCGATTGATGGATGCCTTCCGCAGCATCGGTTTGTATGTGGGCAGTGTGGTCATCGCTCAATATGCTGGGCAACCTGCTGCCGACGCCTTCCGCAACCGACTGGATTCTTTGGGTGTCCGGAGTTTTCTTCATTATCCCATTGCCGGCTATCCGGGAAATATTCCGCTGATTGTCAGTGATGAAGGATATGGACGAAATGAGTACATTGAAACAACCCGGCCTTTGGTAGTTGTCACTGCCCCCGGTCCCGGAAGCGGTAAAATGGCTACCTGCCTGTCGCAACTTTATCATGAGTATAAGAGAGGCGTTAAAGCAGGCTATGCGAAATTTGAAACCTTCCCAATTTGGAACCTGCCACTGAAACATCCGGTAAACCTGGCCTATGAGGCTGCTACAGCAGACCTGAATGATGTCAATATGATCGACCCCTTTCATCTGGAAGCCTACGGCGAAACAACGGTAAACTATAATCGGGATGTTGAAATTTTTCCGGTGCTGAATGCAATTTTCGAAAAGATTGCTGGTGAAAGCCCTTATAAGTCTCCTACCGATATGGGGGTCAATATGGCAGGATTCTGCATTACGGATGATGCGGCTGTCCGGGAAGCCGCCTGCCAGGAAATTATCCGTCGTTACTATCATACGCTGTGTGATCACCGTAAGGGCCACGGCACAGAAGAAGCAGTGTACAAGGTTGAGCTCCTCATGAAGCAGGCAAAAATCGATACCGATTGGCGTCCTGTTATCCGCCATGCGCTGCAACGTGCCGCAGAAACCGGTATGCCTGCAGCTGCCATTCAATTGCCGGATGGACAAGTTGTAACGGGCAAGACTTCCTCCTTGCTAGGTGCTTCAGCGGCGGCACTCCTCAACGCGCTTAAAGCGTTGGGCGGTATTGATCGTCGTCTTCATTTGATTTCTCCCGCTACTATCGAGCCCATTCAGGATTTGAAAGTCAATCATCTGGGGAACCACAATCCCAGGCTGCACACCGATGAGGTTTTAATCGCACTTTCCATCAGTGCTGTCACTAACCCGGCTGCGGAGATTGCAATGCAGCAACTCAGTAAATTAAAGGGCTGTGAGGCCCATTCATCGGTAATTCTTTCTCAAGTAGATGACTCCGTCTTCAGAAAGCTGGGTGTCAATCTCACTTGCGAGCCTGTTTATCAAACAAAAAAATTGTACCATAAATAAGAGAGTTGGTTATTCAAAATGCGTCTGGCTAAAGTCAGACGCGTTTTCCTTGACAAAATGTATTATTTGTATTACAATAAATAATACAAATAATAAAGGGGGAGCAATTGTGATACTTCAGTTGGATATGTCAGGAGAAACTCCTATCTATCTCCAGATACGCAACCAAATCATTCTGGGCATCGGCCGCGGAGAACTGCACCCCGGGGATAGTCTTCCAACTGTTCGGCAGCTAGCTTCCGAGGTGGGAATTAACGCCATGACAGTAAACAAGGCTTATGCCCTCCTGAAAGCTGAAGGATATATTGAGATTGATCGCCGGCATGGAGCAATGATCCGCCCAATTCCGGAAACACCTGAAGAAATAGACAAAGAGATGAAAGAACAGCTTGCATTGCTGGCAGCTCAGGCTGCAGCCCGGGGAATATCCAGAGAGAAATTTATGGAAGCCTGTGCTGAAGCTGTTGAATCTGCCAAAATGTTGGGAGGGAATTAGTATGGGAGCCATTATTTCAGGAATTGTCATCTTGGTATTGTTGATAACGATCACCGCAACCGGATGGACGGCTGCGTCTCCGGATCGGGGAATCGTGCTGGGTGTGAGCCTTCCCTACTCGCATCTAAAAGAGCCGGCGGTTCTAAAAATGACGGGCTCTTACCGCATAGAACTTCTTTTCCTAAGTGGTGGATTTACGGTGCTTGCTGTGCCGGTGCTTTTGATCCAAAAGCCTTTTTCGCTTTTTTTCTTCCTGCAGATTATGTGGTTTGTCGGCTATTTATTGGCATTCGATCGTCTTCTGGCACATTGGGAAAAGGCGCTGAAGCAGCTGAAAAAACAAAAGGGCTGGATGGTTTCTGCTCCGCGGATCATTTCCATTGACACAGAGGTTGCCAGGCTGAAAGGAAAAATGCCCGTATCCAAATGGTGGATGGTACCTTCACTGGTGATATCCTGTATTCCAATCGGTGATATTTTAATTCGGCATACAGATTCCCAATACTGGTTTTTGGCCTTAATGCCCCTTACTTTTCAGGGAGCTTTCTGGTTTTGCCGATGGTTGTCTGTACGAGGACGTTCTACGGCCTACTGTGACAATTCAGAAATCAATATTGCTTGTCACGCTCTTACCATTCGACTTTGGACCCTCTGTCGGGCTGTACTGTCAGCAGGAGCGGCAATCTGTCTGTCCGTAAGCTGGTTCTGCAGCTTCGGAGGACCCTCAGAATGGTTTTGGGCAATTACAATGCTGACATTTCTCATCGCAGCGATTTTGGCAGGAATTTTCATCACTTGGTTGGCGATTCGTAAAAAGCGAAACTCCCTTCTTGAGGGAATGGGTGGATCTATACTTGCGGAAGAAGACGAATTCTGGAGCCGTGGGTGCTACTGTAACCCTTATGATCCACGGACTATGGTCGAAAAACGCTTGGGAATCGGTTGGACAATCAACTTGGGGACCGTGAAGGGGAAAATCCTTGCTTGGGGAACTATTGGTGTTGTGGCTGTTTTGTTGATTGGAATGTTCATTATGTTTGTCCGCATGGATGTGATCCCCTTTACTTTGTCTGTCAGTGATGATGGAGTCCGAATTTCTGCTGCCATGTACTCCACAAAGTTTTCACCTGACGAAATTGAAGAAATCTCTCTTATTGACAGTGTACCGGACGGCCGCAGAACCAATGGCGCCGCCACAGAATCCTATCGACTGGGACATTATTACATTCCGGACACAGGAGATTCTCTACTTTATGTTTATTCAGATAGTTCCCCCTGTCTTATGATAAAGCTGCCGGATCGTACGATCTTTTTTACTGCCCGAGATCCGGCTGATACTCTGGCAGCTTATGAAGCTCTTTCCAAATGATAGAAGACGCAGTTTCAATTGAAACTGCGTCTTTTCTGCGTCTTTCAGAACATAAGGAAGATTCCCCAACTAATCCTCCGATGTCGAAACGAATATTGAATACAAAGAGCTATTTTGCCAGCCAATATCTTACAGCATGGATTTATACAGTGCAATAATGTCTTCCAAAGTGGGATCCTTCGGGTTACCGGGACGACAAGCATCATCCATAGCAGATTGTGCCAGGAAAGGAATATCCTTTTCTTGTACACCTACCTCGCTGAGGTTAGAAGGAATTCCCACATCCTTGGAAAGCTGTTTGACTGCATCAACTGCGGCCTTGCGGTATTCCTCCTGAGACATGGAATCCACATTTTTGACACCCATTGCGCGGGCAATTTCCCGATACTTCTCACCGGTAGCAGGAGCGTTGTATTCCATAACGGTGGGCAGGATAATCGCATTTGCAACACCATGCGGCGTATCATAAACTGCACCAAGGGGATGAGCCATAGAGTGGACAATTCCCAAGCCCACGTTAGAGAAGCCCATACCTGCAATATACTGTCCCAAAGCCATACCCTCACGGCCTTCTTTGGTTCCTGCGACTGCACCGCGCAGAGATCTGGAAATGATTTCAATTGCCTTCAGATGCATCATATCGGTCATTTCCCAGGCGCCCTTGGTGATATAGCCTTCAATTGCATGGGTTAAAGCATCCATGCCGGTAGCAGCTGTAAGGCCTTTGGGCATGGAAGACATCATATCTGCATCGATAAATGCCACCACAGGGATATCGTGGGGATCCACACAGACAAATTTGCGGCTTTTTTCCACATCGGTAATGACATAATTGATCGTTACCTCCGCGGCGGTACCTGCAGTAGTAGGAACAGCAAAAATCGGCATGCTCTTATTTGGAGTTGCCACAGCGCCTTCCAAGCTGACCACATCTGCGAATTCAGGGTTGGCAATAATAATCCCCACGCCCTTAGCGGTGTCCATGGCCGAGCCGCCGCCGATAGCGATCAGGTAATCTGCGCCAGCTGCTTTAAATGCTGCAACGCCGTCCTGAACATTTTTGATTGTAGGATTTGCCTTGACATCGCTGAAAATTTCGTAGGCGAGTCCGTTCTGATCCAGCAGATTCGTTACCTTAGCCGCTACGCCGAATTTAATCAGATCTTTATCTGTAACCACCAAGGCCTTTTTAAAACGACGGCCTTTAGCTTCGTCAACGATTGAAGCAATCGCGCCGGAGCCGATATAGGAGGTTTCATTGAGAATCATTCTGTTTGCCATTGGAATCACCTTGTCCTTTCTCTTAGTATAAATTTTTAATGAGCGACCGTGTCGCTCTAAGGGGGCTTTTAATTATGATACACTGATTTACCAGATTTTTCAAGGGATTTTTGAGAGTTTAATCGTATTACATAAATAATTTTTGTAAATTTCACACAAAATTCACGGATGCAATTCACTCATAAAGGAACTTCTCAGGCAAGGTGACGTGGAAGTCTTTGGCCAGGTCACGGAAATCCTGTGCAGTTATGGTTTGCTTCTTTCCGCCCATGGAAAGGACCTTCACTAAGATTTCAGCGGATTTCTCCACGGTGTCCATCAGCCCGAAGGTCAGATCAAAATCCTCACCCGAGCAGAAAATCCCGTGATGTGCCCAGATGGCCACGTCGTATTTTTTCATCAACTCAGCAGTTGCCAAAGCTATTTCCCTGCCGCCGGGAACCATCCATGGCACGACTCCTACCCCATCCGGGAACACCACCGGGCATTCGGTAGCCATCTCCCAAAGCTCCCGGGTAAATACCTCGTCCTTGAGAGGTAGCACAAAGGTCAGGGCAATGACGTTGGTCGTATGAGCGTGGAGGATCACCCGGTGACGTCCGCCGGTCAGCTCTTTCTTGATGGAATGGTTCATCAGATGAGTGGGCAATTCACTGGTGGGCCTGCCGCCGTCCCTAAGGCCCCAGACGATCCGATAATTCTTTCCGTCCTGATCCACCTGGATCACACAGGTGTTGGCAGCAGGATCCAGAATTACATTGCGCATGAATTTTCCGGAACCGGTCACCAGGAAAAATTCCCCAGCCAAATTAGGGACCTCCACCCCAATGGGGGCAAAATCCCTGTCAAAGGAGAAGGAATCCATTACCATTTCCGCCTCTTCGCATTTGATCCGATAGGAATAATTTCCGCCGTTTCTCTCATGCCAGCCTTTTCTGAAGGCATCGTCGGTCAGCCGGACAAAGCCTTCCATAAATTTTGACTTTAAAATATCCATTTTTTTCGTTCCTTTCTGCAGATATCTTCAAACGCGCCAAACCCTCCGGAATCCGGAGGGGGCGTAAATCAGACATTTTATATCAGCGTTTTGAGAGAACCTCTGCTTCGTATTGCTGGACTTCCCGGAGCCAACCTTCCCGAACCGGCACACCCTTTTCCTCGCAGAATCGATCCCAAACGTCGGCATAAGGATATGTTTTCAATTCTTCCTGCATGGCCAGCAAGGCGGTAAAGTTTCCTTCGTCCTGAAGCTTCTTCAAGGCAGCATGAGGCGTCAGCAAAGCAAACAGCAGTGCCTTTTGCATATTCCGCATCCCGATGACCCAGGCAGCTACCCGGTTGATACTGGCGTCAAAGTAATCAAGCCCGATAAAGACCCTATCCAGTGCATCACAACGAACCAGTTCCTTGGCGATTTCCCGCAGCTCATCCTCAAAGGTGACCACGTGATCCGAATCCCAACGGATTCCTCTGGTCACATGGAGAGCCAGCCGGTCAGAAAACAGCAACAGCGAAGGAATTTTGTCAGAAACTTTTTCCGTGGGGTGATAGTGTCCGTTGTCCAGCAGGCAGAGAACCCCGTTTTTTGCCGCGTAATCCATATAAAATTCGTGGGAACCTACCGTGTAGGATTCCAGCCCGATGCCGAATACCTTTGACTCCACCGAATCGCAGAGATACCGGGCATCCAGCTTCTCAGAAAAAATCTCATCCAGAGATTCCTTCAGGCGCATCCGGGGGCCCAGACGGTCTGCCGGAACATCCTTGTAACCATCGGGAATCCAGATATTGTTAAGGGAAACCTGCCCCAGCTCCCGACCGAAGGATTCGGCAATCTCCCGGGAACGCTTTCCATGTTCAACCCAGAAATGCCGCACTTCCGGATCCGGACTGGAAAGGGTTAGGCTGTCTGCCGCCTTGGGATGGGAAAAGAAGGTAGGGTTAAAGTCCAAGCCCAGGCCCCGCTCCTTTGCAAAATCCACCCACGCCTTAAAATCGGACGGGGTCAGCGCATCCCGATCCACCTTCCGATCGGTGACGGCGTAGCTGGCATGGAGGTTCAGCTTATGGCGGCCCGGAATCAGCTTCAGTGCCTCGTCAATATCGGAGGTCAGCTCTTGAAAGTTGCGAGCCCGGCCGGGATAGTTGCCGGTAGCGGCGATCCCGCCGGTCAAAGCGCCGGCGTTTTCAAAACCAAGAACGTCATCCCCCTGCCAGCAGTGCATGGAAATTTTTACATTCCCGAGCTTACGGATTGCCTCATCGGGATCCACTCCCAAGCCCGCATACAGTTCTTTTGCTGATTCGTAACGATTCATACCAATTCCTCCCTCGAACTTTCAATCGTCTCCACTGCAAAAGAAGCGGCCACGGCCTGACGCGCCTCCTTTACAGAAGTGAAAATACCTGCTGCCAACATCTGCGCCAGAACATTTCCCAAAGCGGTTGCCTCCGTAGGGCCGACACAGACAGTTTTTCCGGTGACATCTGCGGTGAGCCGATTTAAATACCAATCCTTGCTGCCGCCGCCTACGATATGAATACAAGGAACCACCTTTCCTGTCAGGGATTCCAGCTCTTCCACCGCTTTCCGGTAGCCATAGGCCAGGCTGCGATAGATGCAGAGCATCCGCTCCCCGGTGGTAGCCGGGATCGGCTGGCCCGTCCGGGCACAAAAGTCATCCACTGCCTGCTCCATGCTGTCGGGGGCCAGGAAGCATTCATCGGAAACGTCAACCAGTGATGGGAAATCTCCTGCCTGCTGAGCCAGTTCACAAAGGTCGTCAAAGCTCAAGTTTTCTCCGGCGGCCTTTCGTTCTCTGCGGACCGACTGGACCATCCACAGTCCCATAATATTTTTCAGATAGCGGAACCGACCTTCGTAACCGCCTTCGTTGGTAAAATTCCGCAGGCGACTTTCTTCGGAGCAATCAGGTTCAAGCCGCTCCTGCCCAATCAGCGACCAGGTCCCGGAACTGATGTATACTGCATTTTTCGCAGAAAGAGGCGCCGCCAGCACGGCTGAAGCGGTGTCGTGGGTGCCAGGCAGCACGACCTTACAGGAAAAGCCTGCTTCCCGGCAAACCTCCGGAGAAAATTCCCCGATCTCTGTTCCCGGGAAGGCTAATTTTCCGAATAACCGCTCCGGGTATCCAAGTCTCTTTATGAGTTCCCAATCCCAATCCTTATCAGTTGCACGGACTAGCTGAGTAGTGGTTGCGTTTGTGTATTCGCTCACAGCCTTCCCGGTGAGCCGCCAATGAAAATATTCCGGTATCATCAACAGCCGGCTTGCCTGTTTAAGGAACTCCGGGCTTTGCTTTTTGATTGCCATCAGCTGATAAATCGTATTAAAGCTCTGTTTTTGTATCCCGGTACGGGAATAAAGCTCCTCAGGGGGAATCAGCTCCGAAACGGCAGCGTCCATTCCATCGGTCCGGGCGTCCCGGTAAGCGACCGCATCTCCAAGAGAGTTTCCCTGTTTATCCAGCAAAACAAAATCTACTCCCCAGGTATCTACACCCATAGAAGCGGGTGCTTTTCCTAACTCGCCACAACACTTTAGGCCCTTGAGGATTTCCTGAAAAAGCTGCTCCAAGTCCCAGCAGAGATGCCCGTTTTTTTCTGACAAATTGTTATCGAAGCGATAAACCTCTTCCAGTTCAATGCGACCATCCCGGATACATCCCAGAATGTGCCTGCCGCTGGAAGCGCCGATGTCCACGGCGAGATAATACTCCATCCGCACTCCCCCTTCTGTACCCATTATAACCCATTTTACCTCAGCTGGGAAGGTCGGATATTGGGAAAATTAACGACCGCATTTGCAGCTTTGTTATAATCACTCCGCGTGAAAGTTTTTTGCGGCAACATGGAGAAATCTGGAAAAACATGGACAAATCCTGTATTCCCTTGCGACTGATTCGGAAATATGCTAGAATGATGTCAAATACCGCTGCTTTGAAAGTGCGTTCAGAAAGGATGTCTGTCATGCCGATTTTTTATGATGCTGCAACCCGCTCTTTCCGTCTCGACGCCGGAAATTCCAGTTATGTAATGCGCGTGGATCCTCATGGTTTCTTGCTCCACCTGTATTACGGCGCGAAAATTTCGGATTCTGATTTAGGGTATCTTGCCCTTCCATTCAACACCAGCTCTTTTTGCCCGAATCCTCCCGGAGATCCTTTCGGCAATTTTTCTCTGGACAACCAGCCGCTGGAATACCCTGCCTATGGAACTGGCGATTTCCGTACAGCTGCAGTAGCAATCCGCGGTAGAAATGGATGCATTTCTACCGCGCTCCATTACCGTTCCTGTGAGATCCGCCCGGGAAAGTACAGCTTGCCCGGACTGCCCGCGGTTTATACTAACTCCGATGATGAGGCAGAAACACTGGAAATCGTTTTGGAAGATGATCTTACCGGAGCAGAGGTTCATCTGCTGTACGGAGTTTTTGCGAATACCAATGTGATCACCCGGGCTGTCGTTATCAAAAATACCGGCACAGCTGCTTTTTCCATTGAAAAAGCAGCCAGCGCCGCTTTGGACTTCCCCACAATGGATTACGACCTGATTCACCTTTATGGGCAATGGGCGCAGGAACGCCGTATCTCCCGGGAATCCCTTTCTCACGATATCCGGGTCGTATCCAGCTTAAGAGGTTCGTCCAGTCATAATCACAACCCATTTGCAGCACTGGTTGCACATTCTGCCGATGAGGATCATGGAGAAGCGTATGGTTTTAGCCTGATTTACAGCGGGAATTTTGCCATTGAAACAGAATGTGATTCTCTTGATTCCACCCGGTTGGTTATGGGGATTAACGCCACGGATTTCTCTTGGAATCTGGACCCTGGCGAATCCTTTGCGACGCCGGAAGCAGTTTTAGTTTATTCCCAGGACGGAATCGGTGAAATGTCCCGGACATTCCATAAGCTTTATCGGTATAATCTCTGCCGTGGAGAGTGGAAAGAGAAGAAACGCCCCATTCTGGTCAACAACTGGGAAGCAACCTATTTTGCATTTGACGATGACAAGCTGGTGGCAATCGCCAAGGATGCCGCCGAGCTGGGAATCGAGATGCTGGTCATGGACGACGGATGGTTCGGGAAACGAAATGATGACCATTCCTCCCTTGGGGACTGGTTTGTGAATGAGCAAAAGCTGAAGGGCGGCCTTAAATCTCTGGTAGATCGGGTAAATGCATTGGGAGTCCAGTTCGGTATCTGGTTTGAACCGGAGATGATCTCCGCTGATTCTGACCTGATCCGCAGCCATCCAGATTGGTGCTTGTGCGCTCCGGGACGAGAGATGTCCATCGCCCGGACTCAGTATGTTCTGGATATGAGCCGTGCCGATGTGCGGGATTATCTTTTTGACACGATTTCCGGTATTCTCTCTCAGGCAAACATTGTATATGTCAAGTGGGACTTTAATCGGAACCTTACCGAAGCAGGCAGCGCTTTACTGCCGGCTTCCCAGCAACAGGAAGTGTTCCATCGTTATGTTCTGGGTCTTTGTGAGCTGCTGGACAGACTGACTTCTGCGTTCCCTCATGTCCTCTTTGAAGGCTGCTCCGGCGGCGGTGGACGGTTTGACCCTGCGATGCTTTACTATTCTCCTCAGATCTGGACCAGCGACGATACTGATGCGATCGAACGCTGCCGGATTCAATACGGTACTTCGATGGTGTATCCGGCTTCTGCCATCAGCGCCCATGTATCGGCTTGCCCCAACCACCAGACCGGTCGTTCCACCAGCTTTGAAACCCGTGGAAATGTCGCTATGGCCGGCGCTTTCGGATACGAGTTGGACCTGACCAAGCTGACAGATGAGGAGCGCGCCTTGGTTCGAAAACAGGTGGCCCAATACCACGCCTATTATGATACAATCCAAAACGGTGACCTGTACCGGCTGGTAAGCCCCTTTGAAAACGAGAACTTCTGCGCCTGGGAGTATGTTTCCGCCGACCGCAAGGAAGCCTTGGTGACCTTTGTGGTTCCCCGCTGCCGGGTGAACTTTACAAGCTTTGTCCGTATGAAAGGCCTTGATCCGAATATGCGCTATCAGGATGTGGAAACCGGGCGTATCTACTTCGGCAATACCCTGATGAACGCAGGCCTTAACCTGACTGCCCACTGGAAAGACGGAGACAGCCATATTTATTGCTTCCGGGCAGTTGAAAATTAAGTTATCAATCATTTCTGACAGAAAAGCAGCCCTCCATCCGCATTCAAACGGATCAAGGGCTGCTTTTCAATGTCAATTAAAGAATCAGCATGGCATCTCCAAAACTGAAAAACCGATATCGCTCCTCCACTGCAATGCGGTATGCATTCATTACATGTTCGTATCCTGCAAAAGCAGAAACCAACATGATTAAGGTGCTTTCCGGCAAATGGAAATTAGTAATCAGTCCGTCCAAAACCTTAAATTCATAAGATGGATAGATAAAAATGTTGGTCCAGCCTTCCGCTTCCCGAACTTCACCGCAGAAAGTTGCTACACTTTCCAAAGTGCGGCAACTGGTTGTTCCAACGGCAATCACTCTGCCGCCGTTTTTCTTTGTTTCATTGATTAGATCCGCTGTTTCTTTGGGAAGATAATAATGTTCCGAATGCATTTTATGCTCCAGAATATTTTCCTCCTTGACCGGTCGGAATGTTCCTAAGCCCACATGAAGGGTGACACGGGCAATCTTGACCCCCATTTCTTCCAGACGCTCCATCAATTCTTTCGTAAAATGAAGCCCTGCCGTAGGTGCAGCGGCAGACCCAAGTTCATGGGAATATACTGTCTGATACCGCTCTTTGTCTTCCAACTTATGGGTGATATACGGCGGCAGCGGCATTTGCCCAATCTGATCCAATACTGTAAAAATGTTTTCTTCACACTCAAATTCTACCAGCCGGTTTCCGCCTTCTACGACTTCCAGAACCGTTGCCTTCAGCAATCCGTCTCCAAAAATAAACCGTGATCCCACTTTTGCCCGACGGCCGGGCTTTACCATGACTTCCCATCGATTCTGTTCCTTTTGCTCCAAAAGAAGAAACTCCATATTGGCTCCCGTATCTTCTTTTATGCCATAGATCCGGGCCGGCAACACCCGAGAATCATTGACAACCAATAAATCTCCCGGTTTGAGCAACTCTGTCAGATCTCGAAAATGCCAATGAGAAAGCGCACCGGTTTCCCGATTCAGATACAGCAGTCGTGAGGCATCCCGCGGTTCTACCGGCGTCTGGGCAATCAGTTCCTCGGGAAGGTCAAAATAATAATCACTTTTTTTAAGCATATCCATATCTTTACATCCGTTTCTGCCGTGAAACAACGGCCTTTATTTTGTCCTAAACCTGCTTTTCTGCAAGAATCCGGACGGATTTTGGGAATCTTTTGAAAAACTGATTGACACCTGTAGGGCAAAATGGTATGATAGATTCAGCCAATCAAATATTCCGGTCAGAGGAGCGGGTTTAAAGAGTAAGCTGTCGGAGGTTTCCCGAAACCGCGGAACACAGCCCAAAGGGAAAACCGCCGAAGGAGGTCCGCCGGGAACGAGCCTGCCTGACCCTGTGATGAAGAATTACAGGGTTGTCATCATGGTCATGATGGAGAGCTGCCACCGTTGAATCTCCCCCAAAGGGTTCTTTGCGGGTATCTCCGGGGAACGTATCTATTATAATCCATGATGAACCGGTTTTCAACCGGTTTTTTTCATACTATCCTGCAAAAGAACCTCATACACTGGAAATAAGACATCCGGAAACTGTATGTTAGCCGGAATGATAACAAAAGGATGGGTATATCATGAAAACGTATCGAGTTGGTATTATTGGTGCTACCGGCATGGTAGGCCAACGGTTTGCGACCTTGCTGGAAAATCACCCTTGGTTTCGGGTGACAGCTCTGGCAGCTTCCGGACGGAGCGCCGGAAAAACTTATACGGAGGCATTAGGCGGCCGCTGGGTTATGAAAACCCCGATTCCGGCAGCAATGGCGGATATGGTCCTGCTGAACGCTGAGGAAGATATTGAAAAAATGAAACCCTTGGTGGACTTTGTTTTCTGCGCCGTGAATATGAGCAAGGCCGAAACCAAAGCTCTTGAGGAAGCTTATGCAAAAGCAGAAATCCCTGTGGTTTCCAACAACTCCGCCAATCGAGGCATGGACGATGTCCCCATGGTTGTGCCGGAAATCAATGCGGATCATATCGCGGTAATTGAAGCACAGAAAAAACGTCTGGGCACCAGCCGCGGCTTTATTGCAGTAAAGTCAAACTGCTCCTTGCAGAGCTATGTTCCGGCCCTGCATCCCTTGCGGGATCGGTTTGGACTGACTCGTGTGCTTGCCTGCACCTATCAGGCTATTTCTGGAGCAGGCAAAACTTTTGAGACTTTCCCGGATATTGTGGATAATGTGATTCCCTATATCGGCGGTGAGGAAGAAAAAAGTGAACTGGAACCTCTGAAAATTTGGGGGCATGTGGAAAACGGCCATATTGTGAACGCAGACTCTCCTTCCATCACCACACAATGCCTGCGGGTACCGGTCAGCGATGGCCATACGGCAGCGGTTTTTGCTTCCTTTGAAAAGAAACCGGATCTGGAAGAGATTAAAAAAATCTGGGCAGAATACGAAGGTGAAGCCCAAAAACTGGCACTGCCCTCAGCTCCGAAGCAGTTCCTGCATTACTTTGAGGAAAACGACCGTCCCCAACCCCGTCTGGATCGGGATTTAGAAGGCGGCATGGCAGTTTCAATCGGACGGCTGCGCCCTGACTCCCAATATGATATTAAATTTGTGTGCCTGTCCCATAACACCCTGCGCGGCGCGGCAGGCGGCGCTGTCCTGATGGCGGAACTTTTGGCTGCTAAGGGCTACTTCGACTAAACTGAGCTGAGAACGGAGGAAATCGTTTTGAAGAAGAGAATTTTTACCGGTGCAGGCATCGCTATTATTACCCCGATGTATCCGGACGGAAGTATTAATTGGGACGAATTCGGCCGCTTGATCGACTGGCAGATCGAGAATTCTACCGATGCAATCATTGTCTGCGGTACAACCGGCGAATCCTCTACTATGACCGATGAGGAGCATCTGAATGCGATCCGCTTTACCAAGGATCGTGTTGCTGGACGGGTGCCCGTTATCGCCGGAGCGGGCTCCAATGATACGGCTTATGCTATCAATCTCGCCAAGGAGTCTAAACAGGTGGGAGTGGATGGCTTGCTTGTCGTAACCCCCTACTACAACAAGACTTCTCAAAGAGGTCTGATCGCCCATTACAATGCCATCGCCGATGCTACTGACCTGCCTATGATCGTCTACCATATTCCCAGCAGAACCGGTGTTACGATCGCTCCGAAGACCTTTAAGGAGCTGGCAAAGCATCCTAATATCGTGGCGGTTAAAGAGGCCAGCAGCAATATTTCCCAGATTGCGGAAACAAAATACCTTTGTGGGGATGACCTAGACCTCTATTCCGGAAATGACGACCAGATCCTGCCAATTCTCTCTTTGGGCGGTATCGGTGTGATTTCTGTTTTGTCGCATGTGGCTCCCAAAGAAACCCATGATATCTGTCAGCTTTATTTTGACGGAAAAATTGCGGAAAGCACTCGGCTCCAGCTGGAATACATGGACTTGATCCATGCCCTTTTCATTGATGTCAATCCCATCCCTGTCAAAGAAGCAATGAATTTAATGGGCTTCGCAGCAGGTCCCTGCCGGATGCCCCTCTACCCCATGAGTGAGGGAGATTTGGAAGTTCTTAAGGCTGCCATGCGCAATCATGGACTGATCCGGTAACTTCTGCATTTTCAAAATAAAGGATCGTGAAATTATGGTAAAGTTTATGCTCTGCGGCTGCCAGGGGAAAATGGGCCATGTTATTGAAGAATGTTCCCTTACCAGAGGTGATTGTCAGGTCGTCGCCGGTGTGGATTTGGATACAGATACCAAACGGGATTTTCCGGTGTTCAAGAGCCCGTTGGAATGTACAGAAGCAGTGGATGCAGTAATCGATTTTTCCCATCCCAGTACCCTGGACGCTTTGCTGGAGTATGGTTTATCCCGGCGTGTTCCGCTGGTCATTGCTACCACTGGTTACAGCGATACCCAGATCAGCCGTATCCATGAAGCAGCTAAACAGATTCCTATCTTTTTTACCTTTAATATGTCATTAGGAGTCAATCTGCTGGCAGAATTGGCCCGAAAGGCTACTGCCGTTTTGGGCGGACAGTTCGATATTGAAATTGTGGAGAAGCATCATAACCGAAAGGTGGATGCTCCCAGTGGAACGGCTCTGATGTTGGCAAATACTATCAACGAAACCCTTGGTAATAAAGATGTCTTTGTCTATGACCGTCACTCTGTCCGAAAAAAAAGGGACCCCAATGAAATCGGTATTCATTCCGTTCGGGGCGGTACCATCGTGGGCGAACATGAGATCATCTTTGCAGGCCGGGACGAGATCCTTACTTTAACGCACACGGCTATGTCCCGCGAAATTTTTGCGGTTGGTGCATTAAATGCTGCTATCTTTATGGCCGGTTGTCATGAAGCCGGGCTGTATGACATGTCAGATTTGATCCGTACAGAATAAAGGAGGCGGAAATCTTGGGTGTAATTACAAATCTCAGTGTGACCTCCGATGTGGCTCTGGTTACGCTAAACATGGCCCCTGCCGGTCCGGATTTCGTCAGCCGGCTCTTTCGGGCGCTTACCGAGCTGGATGTAAATGTGGATATGATTTCCCAGACTGCGCTGACCGGGCCACAGGTTGCTCTGAATTTCACTGCTAAAGGGGAGGATATCGGCAAAATCATGGAGATCTCCGCCCGTATCCGGGAAAAATATCCTACTATCAAGCCGCTGGTTAGTGGCAACAATGTAAAGATTTCTCTCTATGGTGAAAAGATGCCGGAATATGCCGGTATCGCGGCAGGGGTCTTTGAGGTGATTGCAGACTGTGGCGCTGATATCCTGATGATTACAACTTCTACGGTGGATATTTCCATATTGGTCAGTGAGGCTTCTGCAGACGCCTGTGTTTCCGCATTAAAAGAACGATATCAGTTGTAAATTTTCTGTTAACTGCTTGCGAAAATTGCCAAGTTATGCTATAATATATCACGCATTACGCACGCACGATGTTTTCGCGCATGGTGCTGAAACGTGTCAGTCGCGCTGAAATCTGTGCGGAGGAGAATCCGGAAACGGACTCTGTAAACCAAATTTTTTTCAGGAGGTACCCCTATTATGGCAGTTGTATCCATGAAACAGCTTCTGGAAGCAGGCGTGCATTTCGGCCACCAGACCAGAAGATGGAACCCTAAAATGGCTCCCTACATTTTTACCGAGAGAAACGGCATCTACATTATTGACTTGCAGAAAACCGTCAAGAAGCTGGAAGAAGCTTATATGTTTGTCCGCGATACCGCGGCTAACGGCGGTGAAATTCTCTTTGTCGGTACCAAAAAACAGGCCGGCGATTCCGTTAAGGAAGAGGCTGAACGCTGCGGTATGCATTACGTTAATGCCCGTTGGCTCGGCGGTATGCTGACTAACTTCAAAACTATCCGTCGTCGTATCGAGCGCCTGTCTCAGTTGCGGAAGATGGAAGAGGACGGCACTTTCGAACTCCTTCCTAAAAAAGAAGTTATTAAGCTGAAATTGGAAATCGAAAAGCTCGAAAAATTCATCGGCGGTATCAAAAATATGGGCCAGATCCCTGCTGCTCTTTTTGTGGTTGATCCCAAGAAGGAGAAAATTGCCGTTTCTGAAGCTCGCAAATTGGGAATTCCGATCGTTGCAATCGTTGACACCAACTGCGATCCCGATGAAGTTGATTATGTGATCCCCGGCAATGACGACGCCATTCGTGCCGTTAAGCTGATTGCAGGCGCTATGGCAAATGCTGTTCTGGAAGGAAAACAGGGTGATGATGCAGCAGAGGAAGCTCCCGCTGAGGAAGAAGCCACTGCTGAAGAAACCACTGCTGAATAATTCTACACTAAACGACAAAATGCCCGAGACAATCTCCTCGGGCATTTTGATGAATTCGAGGAGGAATAAAAATGGCAACTTTTACAGCTGCTGATGTTAAAAATCTGCGCGAACGCACCAATTGCGGCATGATGGACTGCAAAAAGGCTCTGACTGAAGCTGACGGCGATATGGAAAAAGCAATTGAATTGCTTCGTGAAAAAGGTCTGGCTGCTGCTGAAAAGAAAGCTGGACGTATCGCTGCAGAAGGCTTGGTTGTTTCTATCGTCGAAGGAAATGTCGGCGTCGTTCTGGAAGTCAATGCCGAAACTGACTTTGTGGCAAAAAATGCTTCTTTTGTAGAGTTTGTCAATAACGTTGCCAAAACCATTATCAAGGATAATCCTGCTGATCTTGCTGCCCTCAATGATCTCCACTGCGAAGGCACTGATATGACTGTAGCCGAAGCTCTGCGTGATAAGATTCTCACCATCGGTGAAAATATGAATATCCGTCGTTTCGTTCGTTTGGAAGGCAATCTCTATTCTTATGTCCATGGCGGCGGCAAAATTGGCGTTTTGGTAAAATTCGATACCGATTGTGCCGGCAAAGATGGCTATGAAGCCTGTGCCAAGGATGTTGCTATGCAGATTGCGGCTGCTACCCCTATTTATCTGAAAAAGGAAGATGTTCCTGCTGACGTTCTGGAAAAAGAAAAGGAAATCCTGAAAGTCCAGGCTATGAATGAGGGCAAGCCCGCGGCTATCGCTGAGAAAATGGTGATGGGCCGTATTTCTAAGTACTATAAGGAAAACTGCCTGCTGGAACAGCCCTTTGTTAAGGACGAAGACTTGACCGTTGCGCAGTATGTTGCCAATACTGCAAAAGAGTTAGGCGGTAAATTGGAAGTTGTCCAGTTCGTTCGCTTTGAAAAAGGCGAAGGTATGGAAAAACGTGTTGACAATTTCGCAGACGAAGTTGCCAGCATGGTTAAATAAGTTAATAATGTTTCTTTCACACCCCGGATCTCTTCCCGGGGTGTTTTTATTTGTAAAAAAAGAATAAATATTCGTTTCCCTCTTTACAAAAACACATGTTCGATGTTATAATAAGAATAGATGTTCTGTGGAGGGACGATAAAATGGATTTAATGGAAAAGCTTACGATCCTAAGTGACGCAGCAAAGTATGATGCAGCCTGTACCTCTAGCGGAGTGGATAAAGCTCCCGCAGCAGGTGGAATTGGAAGCGCATCAGCGTGCGGGATCTGCCATAGCTTTGCAGCGGACGGACGATGTATTTCCCTTCTTAAGGTGCTGCTTTCCAACGCCTGTGCCTATAACTGTCAGTACTGTGTCAATCGTGCGACCAACGATACCCCCAGAGCGACCTTTACCTCCCGGGAACTGGCAGACCTGACCATTCAATTTTACAGAAGAAATTATATCGAAGGGCTGTTTTTAAGTTCTGGTATCCTTAAAAATCCTGACTACACTTGCGAAAGAATGCTGGAGGTTTTAAGGATTCTCCGAAATGAATACCGGTTCTATGGATATATTCATGTAAAAGCGATTCCAGGCGCTGATCCGATTTTGATTCAAAAAATGGGGCTGTTGGCTGACCGAATGAGCGTTAATATTGAGCTGCCCAGTGAAAGAAGTTTGAACACTTTGGCTCCCAATAAGTCCAAAGCAGCAATCCTGGCGCCTATGGGCCTTATCCGAAATGGGATCGAGGAAAATTGCACAGACCTGATAAAATACCGTCATGCTCCCCGCTTTGCACCGGCAGGCCAAAGTACACAGATGATCATCGGCGCTACGCCGGAAAGCGATCTCCAAATTCTGAACCTTACAGAGGCGCTGTACCGTAAATATTCTTTGAAAAGAGTCTTTTTTTCTGCGTATATGCCAGTAGTGGAAAGCTCCCTTCTCCCCTCTCGGGAAACCAAGCCGCCGCTGCTCCGGGAACACCGGCTTTATCAGGCAGATTGGCTGCTGCGATTCTATGGCTTCGAAGCCCGGGAACTTTTAGATGACGCCCATCCCAACTTCAATCCGTTTCTCGACCCCAAATGTAACTGGGCTGTCAATCATCTGGAGCAGTTCCCTGTAGAAGTAAACCGCGCATCCTATGAAACCCTGCTGCGTGTCCCCGGTATTGGTGTTCGCTCAGCCAAACGGATTATTGCTGCCCGGCGGCTGGGCTCTTTGAACGAAGCTGCTTTGAAAAAGATCGGTGTTGTATTAAAGCGTGCCCAATATTTTATTTTATGCAATGGAAAACAACCTGATGGTGCCCGTCTTCGATCTGACAATATGATCCAAGCGGTGTTGTCAGATAAGGCAGCTCACCTGCTGGCTTCAGCCCGCGGTGAACAGCTGTCTTTATTCTCTGATCCCCGGCTGCTGACGCGGGAGGAGGTGGCCAAATGTCTGACCGGCCAACTATAACTGCATATCTTTATGATGGCAGCTTTGATGGTTTGCTATGCTGTATTTTTACTGCCATCGCAGAAAAGGAATCCCCTGCCGATATCTTGCCTGAAAATGCTGCACAGCCCTCCCTTTGCCCGCCAAGATATATCCCGACGGACTCTGTCCACGCTTCCAGAGTCCGGAATTCGATTCCAAAAAAGATTTCATCAGAAGCACTCTACTGGGTAGAAAACGGTTTTCTCTCCTGCCTGGAAAACAAAGAACGGGTCATTTTAGATTTTCTACGAAAGGGATACAAAAAAGGCCCTTCGATTACCCGGATGCTTCAAGACGAAACGGTATTCTGCCTTCATAAAGCAGTACAATTTGTGGACAATGAAACCCATCTGCTCAAGGGTTTTATCCGATTCGCCCAGCGAAACGGTGCGTTGACAGCTATTATTTCTCCCAAAAATCAAGTTCTCCCCCGATTGGCTCCGCATTTCGTGCAGCGCTACCCGGAGGAAACCTTTCTCATCTATGACGACACCCATGGCATGGTTTTGACCTATTGGAATCACAAATGCATGATTCTTCCCGCTGATTCCATTGATATGCCGGCTCTTGACGAACAAGAAGCACAGTATGAAGCCTTGTGGAAACGTTTTTACGATACTATTGCAATTGAAGGGCGTTATAATCCGCGATGTCGTATGACGCACTGCCCCAAACGATATTGGCACAACATGACAGAATTTTGCGATCTGTCACACAGTTCACAATCGCTTTTGCTCCCGAAGAGCAACTCAGCTGCCTCGCGGATGATTTCTCTTTCCAAACCAAATCAGCAAAAAGATTACTACTGCTAAGAGTACAGGAACCATTATGACAAATCCGATCCAACCTGTGTCCCACCAGGAATTGACAGGCTCGTACCCTTCTGTGCTTTCATTGCTCTGAGAAAGATAGGTTTCCAGATTGCTCAAAAATTCCGGCAGCTGCTCTTCTGGAATTCCCAATGCCGCCAATTGGACTTTTTGTGCATCAGACAAGTCATCCAAGGAAGTGGATCCAATGATTTCCAAGGCTTCCCGATAAACACGCATGTCGGCTGCGCCCTCGAAAGGATTTTCTGACTCGGATTGGGAAGATTCCAAAGAAAAATCTGAAGATAGCTGTCCGTCGATTCCGGCGCCTACAAGGAGAAAACAGCAGAGAAGTGCTGCCAAAATTCCAAGCCAACCGCTCCATCGATTTAACAATTTTTTCACGGACACACTCCTCCTTTCTCCTTTTTTATTATAAATGCCTATGTGATAGTTTTTTGAACATCCGATGGTAAATAGAGAAAATCTCTTGGCAAAATAAAGCGACCTCCTCTTTTATAAGGCAGGCCGTTTTATATTTTATAAACTTCCGTTAAAAAGTTGCTCCAACATTTGCGGATATCGGTTTAAAAAGTCCCGTGTAACACAGAATTGATCTGTCTCCTCATATTTCTGCAGGCAGATGCCATCCTGAGAAAAGCAATAAATGGTGCTTTCTGGAAAAGCCATTAAAATTGGTGAATGGGTGGCAATCACACACTGCGATCCGCAATCTGTCAATTCTTTTAAGCGGCGTAACATTGCCATTTGCCGCAACGGGGAAAGAGCCGCTTCCGGTTCGTCGAACAAATACAGCCCGTTTCCACCCAGTCGGTTATTAAGCAAAGCAAAAAAACTCTCTCCATGAGAACGTTCATGAAGATTCCCGCCATATCCGGCGCTGATGGGTCCGCCTATCCCAGGCTCTGCGTCCAATTGCTCGATATTGGTGGCTACATTATAAAAACTCTCTGCCCGGAAGAAGTACCCATCTTTGGGACGGCGAACTCCTTTAACCAAAAGCAGATATTCGCTTAAACAGGAATGAGACGCATAAGTCGAAAAATTAAAATTTCGACTCCCGCCCTCCGGATTAAATCCGAAGTTAACTGCGATTGCCTCCAACAGAGTGGACTTTCCCGTCCCATTATCTCCAACAAAAAAGGTCACTTTCGGATTCATCTGCAGAGAATCCAGATTACGCACAGCGGGAATCGAAAATGGATATCTTCTAAAATCAGGGACCTTTTCCCTGCGAAGCCGGACTTCCTGCAAATATTGGTCCATGACAGCCATCAGAAATTCAGCCCCAAATGTTTCCCGCTGGGCTGGTATGCCCGACAGCGAACTCCTGCCAACTCGAACATCCGCTTAGAAGCCTGGACAGCCGGAGTATCAGCGTATTTGTCGTCCCAATAAACGACTTCCCTTATTCCGCACTGAATAATGGCTTTGGCACACTCATTACAGGGAAACAATGTTACGTATATAGTAGTTCCTTTCAGAGAGCCGCCGTCATTATTAAGGATCGCATTCAGTTCCGCATGGCAGACATAGAGATATTTGGTATCTAGCGGATCCCCGTCCCGTCTCCAGGACATGACATCATCATTACAGCCCGTAGGCATCCCATTATAACCTACCGAAAGAATCTTATGATCTGCATTGGCAATGCAGGCTCCTACCTGTGTGGAAGGATCCTTGCTTCGCTGGGCAGACAGCATCGCCACTCCCATAAAATATTCATCCCAAGAAAGATAATCCTGACGCTTCATAAACATCACTCCTTATCAGCCTCTGAATTTTTTTGCATCCGATATTCCCGCGGAGTCACTCCATATTCATTTCGGAATACCCGATAGAAAAAGCTTGTGTTATCATATCCCACCGCTGTAATAATGTCTGAAACTGACAGTTCTGTTTCTCGCATCAGCTGGGCTGCCCGGGACAGCCTCTTCTGCTGAAGAAGCTCCTTAAAGGTAACTCCTGTTTCAGACTTAATCAGTTTGCTTAAAGCGTACACCGGTTGGTTGAGTTCTCCTGCTAAAGTTGTCAGACTGCCATCCCGATAATGCTCTTCAATATAGTGAAGAGCTGTCATAACCATTCTGCTGCGGCTTTGGCTGCTGCCGCTGTCCAGGGTATCGATATGGTTCAAAAGCTCCAGCAGCAGCAATCCCATTGTAAACTGATTGGTTCGGCGACGGTCAGGTTGATGGGTTACTAATGACCAAATCATATTCTCAGCAAGGTTCTGTACCGGCAAAAGTCCTGCTGCTTTAAAATGCAGAAATTGGCCCTCTCCCCCATCTCGACAGAGAGTGCTGACTAAAAACCGGGAAATCGCATTATCTTTACCGATCATTTGAAACGCTGTATCAAAAAATTCTGGCAGGACAATAAAGTTTACTGCAATATCTTCCGGACCCGCCGGCAAAATTTCATGGCTAGCATATTGATTCAAAAACAAAAGATCCCCAGCTTCCAGAATCACTGTATGATTTCGATCAATAATATGAGTAGCCATTCCCTGACAAATAAAGATGATTTCGATATAATTGTGTTTATGCTCTGGAAAATGCACAAATCGTGTGTGGGGACGGACGTCAATCAGTTTTCCTCGCTGAAGCATCTTTTGACTATCGATTGTAAATTCCTTTGTTGCTGTGTACAAGGTTTGGTCCACACCAACCCGCCCATCAAGAATGTTTCGCTCCTCGTCGGTTATCTGGCGAAGCGTTTCTATAAGTTTGGCGTCCATGCACACATCCTCCAATTGATTTCTTCTATAGATCATCTTCATCAGCTGCCAAGTCTTTTCCAAAGGTTTCCGCTTATAACCATCCCTTTCCGGCGCAAGATAAGAATATCAACTCCGAAAGGCGGGATGCAGATGTCGGCAGCGGCACGCAAAGCACGGGACTACAGTGTAATCTGGTTAATTGGTTCAGCCGGATACAGTCTCATCGAAATTCTATGGCGGGGGTTTACCCATTGGACGATGGCAGTCACCGGAGGGATCTGCTTTGTCCTGTTATATGGGCTGAACCGGCGCCACTCCAGGGAGCGGATGGTTTTTCGCTGCCTTCGAGGAACTGCTGTTATCACTGCAGTAGAATTTCTGGTAGGGTGTCTTGTCAACTTGAAATTGCACTGGCAGGTTTGGGATTATTCCAACAGCTTTGGAAATCTTCTAGGGCAAATCTGTCCCCTATATTCCATTCTGTGGTTTTTCTTATGTATCCCGGTTTTTTGGATATCCGACCGAATTCACCATATGTTAGCCCGTTTTTAATCTTTTGATGTCGTTCCTGTACTATTTTCGTCTTTGTTGTCCGGAAGAAGATATGCCTGAATCTGTTTAACCCGCTGATCCTCCACCTGACGAATAACCACACGGACCTGTCCTTCCTGAAATTCCTCTCCGGGTTCAGGCACTTTATCCAAAGCCTCCATAACCCAGCCGCCCACACTCTGAGTGTCTTCCTCGTGGATGCGGCTCCCCGGAAGCAGTTCCTCAAAAAAGTCTGATACATTCATGTCCCCATTGACCAGACAGCTGCCATCCGCTTGACGCACGAATTCGGAAACGATTTCCTCATCTTCGTCCCAGATTTCCCCCACCAGTTCCTCAACAATATCCTCCACCGTAATAATGCCCAAAGTTCCTCCAAACTGGTCTGTGACGACTGCCATTTGCGTTTTCGTCCGCTGAAAATCTTTCAGCATTTCAGAAATTCGCTTCTTCGGAGGGACAAAAAGGACTTCCTGAAGTATCTTTTCCAAAGGGAAATCCGGTTGCTTTACATACTCCCTGAAGAAGTCCTTATCATTGATGATTCCTAAAATATCATCAATAGATTTGTTATAGACCGGCAGGCGTGTAAACCTCTCTGTCAGGAAAATATTTTTGATCTCCTCAATTGGGGTACCATTTTTTACTGCCACGACGTCTACTCTATGGGTGATAATCTCATCCACCGTAATGTCGGTAAATTCCATAGCGGATTGGAGCAATTGGCTTTCCTGTTCCTCCAAAACGCCCTCGTCGCCAATCTCCTCGATCATATACTTCAATTCTTCTTCGGTTACTGCTGGAGCAGAGTTGCCCTTCGGGAAAATTCGCATGACCAACCGTTTCAATTGGACAAAAAACCACACCAGTGGCTTTAAAATCGTCATAATTCCCCACAGAACTGCAGCTGCGCCCAAAGTCATAGGTTCTGAAAATTCTTTGGCGATACTTTTAGGGAGAATTTCTCCAAAGGTCAGAACCAACAATGTCATAACAACAGTGGAAACAGTAGGCCCCAAGCTATTTCCAAAAAGGTCCGTAAAGACCACAGTCGCGATCGCTGTCGCTGAAATATTGACGATATTATTTCCTATGAGAATTGCTGATAGGGCATCGTCAAAGCGTTCAATAATTTTCAGAGCGCGACTGGCACGATGGTTTCCGTTTTCTGCGTGATAACGCAGCCGGATCCGGCTGACAGTAGAAAAAGCGGTTTCCGTCGCGGAAAAGAAAGCGGAACATCCAATCAGAATCACAAGCACCACATATAAAAGAGGGTTAGGCAAAATAAATACATCCTTTCAAGATTAAAAAGCTAACAGGCGCCGCCTTCGCAAAGCATACTGCGAGCAGTCTGTCTCATTAATTCACTAACATTATCAGTCGACATGATACGGGCGATCTCTTCCACCCTGCCTTCCAAATCCAGCGGCAAAACCCGGGTACGGGTACGACCTTCGGCAGTCTCCTTCCGGATCAGGCAATGAGCCTGTCACAGAGCGGCGCTCTGTGCCGAATGGGTCACGCAAAGTACTTGCCGAGACGCAGCCACTTCCCGAAGCTTGCGGCCTATCTTTTGTGCGGCCTTCCCGCTTACTCCGGTATCAATTTCATCGAAAATCAATGTTCCGATATCGTCCTTATCGGCCAACGCGCTTTTTATGGCCAGCATGATTCTGGAAAGTTCACCACCAGACGCTATTTTTGCAATTGGTTTTGGCGGTTCCCCGAGATTTGCGGAAATCAGCAATTCAACTGACGCATCGCCGCCGATACTAAGTTTCCCCGGAGCAAATCTGGCTTCCAACCGGAGATTAGGCATTTCCAAAAAGCGTGCTTCTTCTGCCACTTTAGCAGTAAAACGTTCCGCTGCTTCCCGGCGATGTTGCGTTAAAGCTGCTGCCATTGAAGCGGCTTCCTTTTTCAGCGCATGGGCGCGGCTATTGAGTTTTCGCAGCTCTTCCTCGGAAGACTGAAGCCCTGAAAGCTCTTTTTTGGCATCCTCCAGATAGTCCAAAATATCAGAAACCGTATTCCCATACTTCAGTTTCAGCGTGTGGATTTCACTGAGACGTGCTTCCACCCGGTCGGCTTCCTGTTGATCGTATTCCAAGCTCTCTAACTGCCCGTGAAGGGCAGTTGCCCAATCAGCCGCTTCTATTGATAAGCCTTCCAGGCCCTCCGCCGCCTGGGAAAATTCAGGGAACTCCGAAAGGCTCTGAATTTCGTCCCGGGCCGAAGCCAACAAGTCCACTGCACCCGGAGTTTCCTCACCCGCACCCTGCAAAGCATCACATGCCGCACTCAATGCTCGTGCTAGTCGCTCTACACTCTGAAAACGCTGTGATTTAAGCTGCAGTTGCTCTTCCATACCTGGTGTCAGCCTGGCAGCCGTAATTTCCTCTATTTGATATTTCAACAGTTCTTCCCGGCGGTTTCGAGCGGCTTCATCTTTAGAAACAGCACGCAGTTTTCGAATAGCCGCGGACAATTCCTTAAATTTTTCCTGATATCGTTCACGTTCCTCCACCAGGTTCCCGAAATTGTCCAAAATAACCACGTGCTGTTCCGGCGAAAGAAGGATCTGGTTATCATGTTGACCATGAATATTTATCAAACGCGTTCCCATTTCCCGCAGGAACCCGACAGTCGCCGGACGGGAACCGATTCTGGCTGCGCTGCGGCCGTCGGCATGGATGTCACGGGATACCATCAGTTCGCCATTTTCTGCAAAATACCCATTCTTTTCTAAAAGCTGAATCACATCAGCGGGAATCTCCCGAAAAACTGCCGAAATACTGGCTTTTTCCGCACCTGTACGGACAATTTCCCTAGAAGTTCTCTGCCCCAGACAGGCGTTTATAGCATCGATCAGGATAGATTTTCCTGCGCCAGTCTCTCCAGTAAAAACAGTAAATCCAACCGGCAAATCCACATACGCTTTTTCAATAACAGCCAGATTTTCAATATATAGCGCTGCAAGCATAATCTGCTCCTTTGCACACTTACGAAACCAGCATGGCCCGGATTTCATCACTGATATTGCGGGCTAACTCCTCTGTACGCATCAAAATAAAAATTGTATCATCGCCAGCCAAAGTACCTACGATTCCTTCCAGCCCCATGGTATCCAGCGCGGCGCAGGCGGCATTGGCCATACCCGTATGGCATTTTACAACTACAATATTCTGTGCATAATCCACCAAAACTACTGACTCAATAAATACCGACCGAAACTTCTTTTCCATGGTATCCGTCTGCTTTTTTCTGCTAGTAGTATACTTATACTTCCCATCCTCGGTAACGCTTTTTACAAGATTCAGTTCCTTAATATCCCGTGAAATCGTTGCCTGAGTTGTTGCAATGCCCTCCCGAGCCAGTAATTGCAACAAATCCTCTTGCGTATAAACCTCATTTTTTTCTACCAGTTCTACGATTTTGGCAAGGCGCAGTGCTTTCATTCTAATCCCTCCGTCTATTCATAAGCTCTTCCCAAGAGCTTTTCATTCAACACTTCGTAAAACTTTTTGCCCGCCAGATTGATGATACGGACTGCCGAATGACTTTTACGGATCAAGAGCCGATCCTCTTCACCAATCGGAACTCCTTCTTCCCCATCAATCGTCAAAAATAATGGCCCGGTATCCGAACCCGCTGCCCTTATCTCCAGCTGACTAGCAGCATCGAATAGGATGGTACGGCTAACCAACGAATGGGGACAAATCGGCGTCAAAGAAATGCAATCCAATGCAGGATCTACGACAGGTCCTCCGGCAGACAGCGCATAAGCGGTCGAGCCGGTAGGAGTAGCCGCAATCACTCCGTCGGCCCGATAACGGCTAACTGCCCTTCCGCCGCAAGAAACTTCGATATCCGCGATACGGGAAAGCTGCCCCTTGGAGAGCACCGCATCATTCAGCGCCAAATACTGACGAATATCAGCGCTTTTCCGAACCTCTACTTCCAAGAGCATCCGTTCTTCCACCTGATAATTTCCATCTGCCAGCTGCCTCAGGGCCTCCAGCTGATCCGGTTCTAACGTGGCAAGAAAACCAAGACGTCCCAGATTAATTCCCAAAACCGGCTTTTCAAATTTCAATGCCCACTTGGCTACATGGATAATTGTGCCATCTCCGCCGATGGCAATACAGACAGAACAAGCCTTCATTGCCTCGTCTGCAGGAAGAAAGCAAATTCCTTTACAGTCTAAAAATTCTGTATTTAGGGACTCTTCCATTACCAATTGTGCACCCATTGAATGGAGGATTCCGCAAACACGCCGCGCACAATCAGCTGCATTCTTTTTTGTCAAATTCGGCTTAATGAGCATCGTGGGAGGCATTGATTCCGTCATCCTTTCGATCCAGTTCCTGATGCGAACGAAGCACTAATTGTGCCAGATCTTCATCGGTAAATGTGCTATCTTCAGTGGATTTTTGAAAATAAAAAAGATATTCAATATTTCCTTCTGGACCTTTAATCGGTGAAAAGTGAATCCCCTTTACACATAATCCTAACTCCTTACAGAAGGAAAAAATCTTCCGCAAAACTTCCGAATGAATTTCTGGCTCCCGAACAACTCCTTTTTTGCCTACTTTCCCCTTACCTGCCTCAAACTGAGGCTTGACCAGACACACGCCCTGTCCCCCATCCCGCAGCAGGCGATGCAGAACCGGCAGCACCAATGTCAGGGAAATAAAAGAAACATCCACGGAACCAAAATCCAACAATTCCGGAATCTGTTCTTCAGTAACATATCGGATATTGGTTCGTTCCAAGTTCACTACACGAGGGTCATTACGAAGTTTCCAAGCCAACTGACCATATCCTACATCTATGGCATACACCTTACTTGCTCCGTGCTGAAGCATGCAGTCCGTAAAACCTCCTGTAGAAGCGCCGATATCTGCACAGACATTTCCTGTTAAGTCCAGCGAATGTGCCTCGATTGCTTTTTGAAGCTTCAGCCCGCCTCTGCTTACAAACGGCAGCGGCTCTCCCCTAACTTCGACTTCCGCATCGGCCGGGACCATATCTCCTGCCTTATCCGCTTTAACACCTGCCACATAAACCACGCCTGCCATAATCAACGCTTTGGCGCGCTCACGGCTGGGAGCAAGATTCCGCTCTGTCAGCAGAGAATCCAATCTTATTTTTGACACGTTTCTGCTTCCTCCTCGCGCAGAATAAATTCCATTGATGCCTGATCTAGCTTATATTTTTTCAAAAGCTCCGGTACTTTTCCTTGAGAAATGAAGGCATCCGGCAAAGTTACTGCTTGAAAACGTCCAGAGAATCCTTTAACGCTCAATTGAAAGCACAGTCGTTCTGCAACTGATCCGGCGCTTTCAGTCTCTTCAAAAAATATAATACGCTGATATTCCATTAATTGCTGCACCAAAGCATCTTCTAAGGGAAATATCCGGTTCAATTTCAAAAAGTCTACAGGGCGGCGGATATTTTGAATTGCCCGACGCAGAGAATTTGAGATCCGTCCGTAAGAAACCGCTGCAATGCGGCCGCCATTCTGTTCAAATACCCAATCTGCAGCAGGGTCGGAACCAAACTCTTCCTCGCCGGCATCGCTGCCTTTGGGGTACCGAATCGCGACGACCCCATCTGTCCGATAGAGCGCCTTTTCCAGTTGAGCCTTCAACTCCCGATTTGTTGCTGGTGAATACACGGTTACTCCCGGAATCGTCCCCAAAAATGCCACATCATAAATTCCCTGATGTGTCTCCCCATCGTCTCCTACCAAACCGGCCCTGTCCACGGCCAGCACTATATGCAGTCTGGAAATCGCAGCATCATGGAGAATCTGATCATACGCCCTTTGAAGAAAGGTCGAATATATTGCGACTACAGGCAACAGTTTCTGAGAGGCAAGACCAGCTGCAAAGGTTACAGCATGCTGTTCTGCGATCCCGACATCAAAAAATCGGTTCCGAAATTTGCCGGAAAATTCTGTTAGTCCTGTACCGGCCTTCATTGCTGCAGTAATCGCGCAGATGCGGGAATCCTTTTCGGCCAATTCGCAGAGTTCCTGCCCAAACACTGCAGAAAAACTGTCTTCCAACGAGACGTCCGGGTTCCCGGTTTCCACATCAAAACGGCTAATTCCATGATAGACTGCCGGATTCTTTTCCGCGTACTCATAACCTTTTCCCTTTGTCGTCTCCACATAGACAAAAGCAGGACGATGCAATGCCTTTGCTCGGGTTAGGACCTGTTCCAACGCCGGAAGATCATGTCCGTCTACCGGCCCAAAGTAGGCAAAACCCAACTCTTCAAAAAAAGTAGAGTGGTAAAGAATGAATTTCAGTAAAGATTTTGAGGATCTCAAAGCCTCTTTCATACGTTCTCCGAGAACAGGAATATGATCCAACGCATTTTCCGTCCACTCCTTCAGTCTAAGATAGGAAGGTTTCGAACGGATCACGGCCAGATACCGGGCAAACGCCCCTACATTCTTGCTGATAGACATAGAATTGTGGTTAAGCACAATTACCAGATTTGTCTTGCTGCGGCCCGCATTATTCAACGCTTCATAGGCCATTCCACCGGTAAACGCCCCATCTCCTATTACTGCTACCGCATAATCATCACTGCCTTTTAGCTTATTTGCACAGGCAATCGCATAAGCCGCTGAAATAGAAGTGGTACTATGTCCTGTTACAAATACGTCATAAGGGCTTTCCAACGGCTTTGGAAAGCCGGACAATCCTCCTGGCTGCCGAAGAGTTGAAAATCGGTCCCGCCGGCCCGTAATAATTTTATGTGTGTAGCACTGATGTCCTACGTCCCATACCAGACTGTCGTGGGGAGTATTGAAGACCCGGTGGAGGGCCAGGGTCAACTCTACTACTCCCAGATTCGATGCCAAATGTCCCCCGGTACGCGCTACATGTGTAATCAAAAAATCCCGCAGCTCCCCGCAGAGGGCCTCAAGTTCTTCCTCGCTCATTGAACGGATATCCTTGGGGTCATTGACTCGATTTAAAATCGGATAATCATCCATATTGCTCAACCGATTGGGAGGACTGCAGCCAGTACGATTCCCAATACTGCTCCCGCTAAAACTTCCAGAGGCGTATGGCCCAAAAACTCCTTCAGCGCCTTCTGGGGATCCACCTGCTGCCCCTCCAGCAGACGGTTCAGGACCTTTGCCTGTTCTCCGGCTGCGCGCCGGACTCCGGTTGCGTCGTACATCACGATGCAGGCCAGTACAAAGGCAATCGCAAACATTGGGGAATCTAGTCCGCAAACCCTTCCCACCGCTGTCGTCAATCCGCACACTGTGGCACTATGAGAGCTTGGCATACCTCCTGCTCCTACCACTCGTTCAAAACTGAACCGTCTGTTTTTGATGAGATACAGCAGCACCTTTAAGATCTGCGCGACTGCCCAACACAGAAGCGCAGTACCCAAAATGTAGTTTTCAAAAAGCTTCAAAAAATCGTCCATTTTGCTTCGCCTTTCCGACCTTGCAAGTCATCCGGTCAACTTTTCCGAGTTAACAGCTGCTCTGTATAAGCTGCCAAATCCTCGCTCCTCGGAAAAGCCGAAAGAGCCTGAAGGGCTTTGGTGCTGTATTGAGCTGCCATCTGACGGGCCCCTTCCAATCCCTGAAGCGATATAAAGGTTGTTTTCCCATTTGCTTCGTCACTACCCACAGGCTTACCCAGATCTGCCGTATTACCGGTGACATCCAGTATATCGTCAACAATTTGGAAGGCCATTCCAAGATAATACGCATAGTCACTGGCCTGATGCAATTGCATTTCTGTACCGCCCCCCGCTAGAACGCCTAATCGGCAGGCGGCCTGTAAAAGAGCGGCTGTCTTTAATCGATACGTCAATTCCAGCACAGAAGCAGTCGGCGGTACCTTTTCGTTTTGCAGGTCAATCACCTGGCCTGCCACCATTCCCTCCGGCCCCGCGAAAGCCGATAGCGTACGAACTGCCTCAACAATGATTTCCGGCGGCAACTGTGCTTCCGCCATTACCCCGAAAGCCTTTGTCAGAAGTCCGTCCCCAGCCAATAAAGCGGTGGCCTCCCCGAATTGCTTATGGCAGGAAGGACGCCCCCTTCTAAGGTCATCATCATCCATACAAGGCAGATCATCGTGTATCAGCGAATAAGTGTGAATCATCTCGATTGCGCAGGCAAAGGGCAATGCTTTCATGGGGTCGCCGCCGGTAAGCTCACAAAATTCCAGGACCAACACCGGACGCAGCCGTTTTCCGCCTGCTTCCGCACTATAAGCCATTGCCTCCGCTACAGCACTGTATGGCATATCCGGAACGAAAAGATATTTTTTCAACTCATTTTCAATGATTGGAAGCCAGTTCTTCATTTACAGGTTCCTCCTTAGGAGAGTCCGTTGCCAAATTTGTGATTTTCAATTGAGCTTCATTCAAAGCCTTCTCGCAGAAAGCCGATAGAGAAATCCCTTCTTCATACAATTTCAGAGACTTTTCCAGAGGAAGATTTCCCTGTTCCAACTGGGTTACTACGCCGGAAAGCTTTTCCAACGCTTTTTCAAAAGTCATTGCAGTTGTCATGACTGCTCCTTTCCGACTGGGAGGACCTGCGTAACCTGAGCCATTACAGAGCCATCCGACAGCCTGATCTCTACAGAATCGCCCATATTAACATTCAACACAGACGATACCACTCGATTATCCGAAAACGCTATAGCGTATCCTCTTTTCAAAACCTTCAAAGGGCTCAGCGCTTCCAGCGCCGTCTCCAAGCGCCGAAGCTCCGAACCGGGGCGGCTGATCAATTGTCCGCCCTGAATGGTAAGCCGTTCCCGAAGTCCCGTAAGCTGTTCCGCTGCTGCTGCCAAAGAACGTTGTGGGGAACAAGCCCGCAATCTGATATTGATTGCATCCAGTTGAGCGGCGTGATCCTCAATTTGCCGATGAACGGCAGTTTCTATTCTTTTCCTCTGTTCTTTCACAGTTTCCTTTAAGCCGGATACATCCGGTGCAGCCAATTCGGCGGCAGCAGAAGGAGTAGGCGCTCGCAAATCCGCCGCAAAATCCGCAATTGTATAATCCACTTCGTGGCCCACAGCAGAAATCACCGGAACTTTGGAATCATAAATTGCTCTGGCGACCCGTTCATCATTAAATGCCCAAAGATCCTCCAAAGAACCTCCACCGCGGCCTACAATCAACAGATCCAAATCGGCACTTTGAGCCTTTTGAATCCCGCCGCAAATAGATTCGGGGGCACCTTCTCCCTGAACCAGCGCCGGTATTACCACCAATTCTCCAATGGGATACCTGCGCCCAAGGATATTGCAGATATCATGAAGAGCCGCACCACTTGGGGATGTCACCACGCCAATTCGCTTGGGCAGCGACGGCAACGGGCGTTTATGCGCAGGATCAAAAAGTCCCTCTTTGCCCAACCGCTCTTTCAGCTGTTCAAAGGCTAAATATAGTGCGCCCACTCCATCCGGCTGAAGATCACTGCAATAAAGTTGGCAGACACCATCCCGATCATAAAACTGAACGCTTCCAAACGCAATAATGTTCATGCCGTTGGCTGGCAAAAAGCGCAGATGCCGGGCATTCCATTGAAACATCACACACTTGATGGCGGCCTTTCCATCTTTGAGCGTAAAATAGAAATGGCCGCTTTTCATATGATGCACAAAATTGGAAATTTCTCCTCGCACAAAGATGCTTTTCAGCTGAACATCTTCTTCCAACAACTGTTTCAAGTATCCGTTAACCTGAGAAACCGTATAAATTTGATTCATTCTGTCCCACCTTTCCGTCGAAAGGCCCTGGCAGCCAGAATAGCAATTCCTGCCGCGTTATCCGAAGAAAAAGCGGGTTCCGCGAAAATGCCGCCAAAATTTTCTTCCATTCGATTCCGGATCAAGGTACTGGACATCACTCCTCCTGCGTAAAGCAGCGGCAATCTTCCGTATTCTTTTAAAAGAGCGGATGTCATGCCTTCCAAAGCTGTGCGAATGGATTCCAAGCAGACCCGGGCAATCTCTTCTTTTGGATGATTTTGTTCCAACAGTTTGCGGCACTGGTTTTCCACGCCGGAAAGGCAGCAGCTTGTCCCTTTTAAAGTTGCCCTTACGCGAACCGGCTTTTCCCATTTCATTGCAAGATCAGTCAATTCGGGGCCACACGGAAACCGAAGTCCTAGCAGCAATCCCACACGATCTACCGCTTGTCCTGCCTTCAAATCCAACGATCCGCCGACTTGCTCCACCTTAAAAAAGCCGTTTTCGTCCGGTGTTACCAGCAGTGCGTCCGTCGTTCCGCCTGATAGATGAAACGCCAAAAACTGCTGTTCCAACAGGTCCAATCTTCCTGCGCTGTAAAGTGCTGCCGCAATGTGGCCTTCCTGATGGGAAAATCGAAAAAGAGGAATCCGGTTTGCTGCAGAATAAACTTCCATTGCCGTTTGCCCCACCAAAAAGCAAGGCATATAGGACCCTGCCTCCCTGCGTGGGAAAACAGAAACCCCAGCAGCTTCAATCTTTTCTGTCGGACAATCTACCCGATCAAAAAGCTTTTGGGTGATTTCTCCCAGTTGTTTGACATGGGCAAAAACCGCATCGCTTTGCCGCAATCCCAGAGTACCCTCTGCAGTAGGCAAAAGTCGCTTTTCCATTACAATCACCTCCGCCGCATCATCGTAGAGGGCAGCGGAGGTGGTGTAATTACTGGTGTCGATTCCAAAAGTCAATGCCATGTTACTGATCCTTGTTGCGGACGATAGACCCCAGCACACCGTTTATAAAGGAAACATCATCCTCGTATGCAAAGGTAGTTGCCAGCTTAACGCATTCGCTGACCACAATATCATCCCCAACATCTTTGCTGAAAAGGATCTCATACACACCCAGCCGCAAAATTGCCAAGCTGACCTTTGAAATCCTGTCTTTGGTCCAATTTTTCAGATTCGGTGCAATCACACTGTCGATCAAGGGAAGGTTTTGCACGACCCCGCGGAACATAGCCTCCACTTGGTCATCGACCTGAATTGCGTCACATTCTCTGGCAGATTCCAGGATATCCTCCACGGAATCATCGGAAAAATTCTTTTCAAAAACCAAGATGAAGGCATTTTCCCTCATCTGGTGGCGGGAGATTTTTTTCATAGTTTCCTCCAAGGGCAAAATTTAGACAGCCTCCCGGGCTTTTATGCCGGCGATATAGACATTTACCCGGTTTACGGTAACGCCGGTCATAGACTGGACAGTATCCTTCACCCGCTGCTGGATCTGTTCAGCCACTGTTTTAACCCGACAGCCGAAGCACAAATTCACCACAATATCAATTGTAGCCACATCCGCATTGAGGGTGATAGAAATAGGTTTCAGCATCGACCCCCGCAGCAGGACATCAGAAGCAGAGACCGGACGAGTTGCCACAGAATGTACCCCATCGATTTCCTCTAAAACCGTCTTTACAATTGTTGCTACGACTTCTTCAGAAATTTTAATGCTGCCGCTGGCGGCTGTATTCTTCTGTTCCATATGATCTGTCCTTTCTTCCTCTGTGACAAGCACAGCAGGATAGCGGTTTCGACATTTGTGTATACATTAAATATTATAGCACATTTTCCGGAAGACACAACCATTTTCCAGCAAAAAGTGAATATTTTCGGAAAAATTTAACGCATATTCATTCTCAGTATACATTCTGAGCGATAATTTTAAAATTTTTACAAAAAACCCCCTCATCCCTGCTCAACGAAATTGATCAGGAATGAGGGAAGCCATTACTGTACTTCACTAACAGATACGTTTTCTGCTAAGACATCCGTTTCTTCCAAAATAATATTTTTGATTTGAGCCGCCTGCTCTGCGCTGAGCCCTTCTGTTTTTACCATGACCTTTACGCTGTCCTCATCTACCATAGCCAGACAGTCCTCAAATCCTTTTGCTTTTACCAAAGTTTCGATATTGACCTCGCTTTCCATCTGTTTGGAGACTTCCAATGCTTTCGCGGTTGCAATATCCTTTTCTTCATCACTCAGTTCTGCGTCCTTCAAGGTATTAGCCAATGTCTCAACAGCTTCGTCTCTTGCCTTTTTGCGGTCCAGCCGTGCTTGGGTAAAATATTCATCCGCTTTGGCGTCTGTCAGCTGTGCTTCGCCATAGACGCCGGTGCCATCCTCTGAAGATGTGGAAGTTCCGGTGGTGATGTCATAGGGAGCCCCTGTCTTGGAAAAGCTGTAATTCAGATAGATCGCCCCGCCCAGCACCAGCACCAGCGCTGCCAGCACAATTTGTTTTTTCCCTAAAATCATGTTTAGTTTCATACCGATCCTCCTATGCACATTTTGTGATGCAGACTTTGGCCGAGCTGATTGCCAGCGCCGTTGTCACTGCTTCCAGAATCCGTGATACGGTCAGGGGATCATCCCCCCCTTCGCAGACTACCACCACCCCCTTGACCACCGGTTCCAATCTGGTGCGAACCAGGGCACTGCGTCCGTCACTGCCGTCTACCAGGACATAATTTTCTTCCCGGGACAGCCGTTGGGAGGTGGTTTCTCCGTCAGATGATTGTGAATCCTGATCGGTCTTTTCCTCACTGGCGTAAAGAGTCTCCCAATCATTCTGCAGCGTAACGAAGACAGTGGTTTTTCCCGCCCCCTCAATGCGGCCGATAAGCTCGGAGAGCTGCTCCTGCAGCGCAGCGGTATACGCGACGGAATCAAGTTGTGACGCAGACTGGTCTTCCGTTTTACGTGGCACAGCAAACTGTGACAAAAAGATCAACAGTATCCCGGCCAGTCCCAAAATCGTAATAATTTTGATTTTCCGATCCCCAGTCTTGAAAAACTCTGCCAAACGAGCTGCAAAAGCATTTTTTCCTCCCATGACGGTCTCCTTTATTCTGCATCCCTGTTGTAGAGGACAGATGCCTCCACTCCATAGGACGTCCGGATTTCTGAAAGAGCATCCCCCAGCTCTCCGCTTTCCTGCTCCAGTGTGATTTCGATGGTAGTAAACTCTATGCGCTGTTCTTCCTCAATATGAGCGTCAATTTGGATTTTCTCCGCTGTGATGCCATGTTTTTGAAGAATTCCCGAAACCCCCGTCTCTACATTTTGCGAAAAAGCTTCCAAAAGCTGCTTTTCTGCCAAAGTTGACAAATCTGTCTTTACGGTCTCGCCTGCTGAAAAATACCGGCTGGTATCTAAATTCAGATTCACTTCTCCTCTGGCAAAAGGTGCTACGATGCAGAGCAGAAAAAAAAGCCGAACCGCCAGTTTAACAAACCGATTCATTCCGGCGGAAGGGGTGAGCATTGCAAAAATTGCTGTTACCACAAGCGCACCGCACAAAGCTGCTGCTATATTCCGAATCGTTTCCATTTTCTGCTCCCTTCAGGATGGTGTGCCCATCAACAGCAGCACTGTTGCTGACACCAAAATCATCATCCCATAACAAAAAATCAGTCCCAACATCACTGATAAAGCTGATGATGATGCTTTCAAGACACCGGATGCCCGCTTTTGCCCCAACATTTCCCCAATTCCTCCTGCCAAATTGAGCGCAAGCATGGTCAGGGACAGTTCTATAGCCGGTGCCAGCAAGGTAGCCACAACTACTACGATTCCAAAAACTCCGATACTGCTTTTTACGACTCCCAGACAGCCGAACAGGGAGCCATAGGCTTCGCTGAGTGCTCCTCCCACCACCGGGACAGTGGAACTGATGACAAATTTGATTGTACGGTTGCCGACCGTATCCGCTGCCCCTGTCACCATACTCTGCACCGTCAGGAGTCCCACAAAAACCGTCAGGCAAAGCCCCAGCAGCCAGCCTGCGACTTTTTTGACTCCCTGTGCTACTCCTTGTACATCAATGACGTCAGAGACAGAACCCACTGTGCATACAGCCAAAAATATTCCCAGTAGCGGTGTCACCGCATTGGCTGCGATTTGAGAAAAAGCCTGCGCGGCTGCAAAGGTCACCGACTGATAGACAGCGGCTGATGCCGGACGGCCGGCAACAGCTGCCACGCCGGAAAAAACCGGGATAAAACTTAGGACGAAATACGACAGCTCATCAATTACTTCTGCAGCACGCCTGATCCCATCTGTTACATTAGAAATTAGTACGGCAGATACCGCGAGAGCAGAAGCAGCTGAAAACGCAGCTGCACATCCATTATTGGAGTCCATACCCTCCCGGAACGCGTCCATCAGCGCAGCCAGAAGCAAAACACCGGTCAATGTCAGAAAGAGCTTCAAGGGAGCGGAAAACTTGTCCTTTATCATTTCCCACAGTTTTCCAAATACTTCCCCAGGAGTCCAGGAGGATGCCCCACCTGATAAGAGATCCTCCTCATCAATTGCGGCACGCCCTTCTTCCGGTATCAAAGGAAGGAGCTGTTCAATTCCGCTTTCCTTTAGCTGCTCCTCTGCCATATCTTCTGCTGACACCGCTTCCGGGAGGAAAATAAAAAGTAAAATCAAGAGCATTAGCGCCGCAATTTTACGCATAATTTCACATCCCTACAAATTGATCAGAGACAGCGCTGTCCCTAACAAAGCCTCAAACATCGGCAGGCAAAGCAAAAGAATTGCAACCTTTCCAGCCAGTTCAATTTTGGAGGCGATCGCTAATTGGCCGGACTCCTTACAGATCAGTCCGGCAAGCTCGCAAAGATAGCAAATTCCCAGACACTTAATCAGGATTTTGATGTACTCACCGGAAAACGAAACCTGTTCCATAAGGCTGCGCATCGTGGAAAACGCCGGGATCAGTTCAACCACCAGCATTCCGAAGATCAGCCCTGCGGCTGCCAGCGAAATCAACATTGCGTATTCCGGCTTGTACTGTTTTAAAAGGACTGCTGCCGCCGCCCCTACTAATCCGATTCCCGCAACTGCAATGAGATCCATAAGCTTCACCAAAGGCCAAACAACTGCTTGATTGTTTCGAACAGCGCGCTGATTTGGGTGATTACCATCATCAGCACGACGATCAGTCCCGCCAAAGTTGTCATCATCGCCTGCTCTTCCCGGCCGGAGCGGATCAGCACCTGATTCAGTACCGCCACGATAATTCCGATTGCAGCAATCTTGAAAATGAGATCTACATCCATTCCTTTGCCTCCCATGCAGCCCACCAGGCTGTTTCCTTGAATTTTCACAATGCTAGTACAGCGAAAAATAGCCCTGCCAATATGCCTAGCGAACGACAAAGCTTTGCCTCCGACGCAGTCCGAGCAGCTGTTTGTTCAGCCAGTTCGCCGGCCCGGTGGGCCAGCAGCGACAAAGCCTGCAGCTGGCTTTCATGATCTGAAGATCCTAAAATTCGGCCTACTTCCATCAAAAGCTCTGTTTCCTCTGCTGTCAGGGCGGCTTCAGACAACGTCTCTGACCAAACATCACAAAAAGGAATTGTACCATCAAATTTTTCTGCTGCCTTCTTTAAAAATGGCAAGGCCGAAAACTCAAAATCCGCAGCAGCTTCTCTTAACATCTGGCCGGTAGAAATCCGTCTTCCAGAAAGCTCCGCGCAAAAGCGGGCAATCAGCTTTTGTATGGTTCGCAATAGCCTGACCCGTTCATCCAGCCTGGACGCTAACAGATACCCGGTCAGAGTGCTGGCCCCCAGCAGGAATAAAATTCCCAGCCATTTCATACCATCGCTCTCCTGTCTGCAAATTAAACAACTCCCGAATTACACATGGAGTTTCGTGAGTACCTAAAACGAGCAGCCATTGAAACGCGCCCGTTTCCATCAATGCCCGAAGCGGACGTCTGCGCAGCAATTGCTCCCGGCTGCCCGCGTGTGCAGAACACAGCAAGGCAACTCCTGCATCAAGGCTGTCAGCCACCGCCTCTGCTTCCTTTTCGCCGCCGATTTCGTCACAGACCAATATATCCGGTGACAAAGTCCGCAGCGCCAGTGCCATTCCGACTCCTTTGGGATAACCACACAGCAAGTCCGTACATGGTCCAATATCCAAAGCTGCACGTCCATCCCGACTGCCGCTCAATTCGCTGCGTTCGTCCACCATTGCCACTCGAAAGTATCTTCCTGTTTCCCCGGCAGACAGGCGCCTTGCAAGATCCCGCAGAAAAGTGGTCTTTCCGGAACCGGGCTCCCCAGCCACCAGTACCGACGGCGGTGTATTTGTACGGTACAAGAACTCCGGTATCCGTCCCGATGCACCTGTTATGTTGCGAGCGATCCGGAAATTCAAGCTTCCGATTTGCTTCAGGGCAGTTACCCTTCCCCCTTCTGAGACTGCGGTACCTGCTACCCCTACCCTATGTCCGCCCTCCAAGGTCAAAAATCCCTGTGTCGTTTCTTCCTCCCAGCTATGTACCGAATATCCGCACGCTCTGCGGAAGGCCTCCTGTATTTCCTGACCGGAGGATCGTATTACTCGCGGAGTAATAAACGCACTTAAGTTTCCTTCCGGAAGCAAAAATCGAACTCCCCCAGCCGTGGTCAATGCGACTGGTTGTTCCGGCCTGAGCCGTATCTCACGTATTTTCTTTTGTTCTTCTGCCGAAATGTGTTTCAGTATGGTCCATAGCCTTTCTCCCAGGCAGCAGGCCGCTTGTTCAAATTCATCCATTTTCCCCATCCTTTGCTTGTCTGATACTCCATTCCTATGCTTTCAGGACAGGCGTTAGAACATAAAAAAGAGGCTCAGAAAAATTCTCCGAGCCTCTCATAGCAACAAAATATTTAATTTATATCGGAAAAGAATACCTGTTCAGGACTTTTATGATCTCTCCTATCCAAAGACAGATCTTATCCCAAATCCATTTTGTCCGTCAAAAGAATTTGTGGCTTATCAAAATTCTCCAGCTCCAAAACGACGATCTCGTTCTCGCCCTCTTTGAGCAAAGGACCTGGCAAATAAAGAGTTTTCTGAGGTCCTGCATCATTCCAGTAACGTCCCAAATTAAAGCCGTTGATGAAGACAACGCCCTTATGGAATCCATCCAACCGGACAAACGTATCTGTTTTCTCATAAGCTGTAAACTTTCCACGCAAAAACGCCGGACAGCATCCGGGTTTCGTGGGGGAATAATGCAAAGCGCTCAAATCATCGCAGGGCAGCGAATACATTTTCCAGCCAAACTGGAATTGGTAATCCAACTTGACACCTTGAAGAATTCCCTTTTTATCCCGGAGCTTTGGCCCATAATTCACACGGCCCATATTCTCCACCAAAAGGGAAAGACGGGCGCTTTCTCCATCTGCAAGAGTGATTCGAACCTCATCATTTCGCGGGCCGGTACGCTCTTTGATTCCCTTCAATTCCCCATCCACAAAAATCTGGGCCCTATCATGAAGTCCCTCAATCAAAACCTGTGCTTCCGAAACAGGCCCGTGGAGTTCTGTTTCATACAGCACAAATCCAAAGTCCTGACCCAATTCTTCCATGGTCTTTGTATGGGCGCAGCAGACAGGCTGGGGCAGATTTTCAAAAATTGGCGCAGCTTCTGTTAACTGAACAGTTCCGTAATTCTTCTTCGGAAGATTGCCCACCTTCAAATCCGGAGCTTTACCCAGATATTTTTCAGCGACTGCCTTGACCGCATAATATTTCGGTGTCAAATCTCCGCACTCGTTTACAGGACAATCATAATCATAGCTGGTGATGGTTGGTTGATACTCATCTCCGCAGTTTGCCCCATTCAGGAATCCCAAATTGGTGCCTCCATGAAACATATAAAGATTCACTGACCCACCGTCAGCTAACATCTCCTCCATGGTTGCGGCAGTGTCGTCGCTTTCGCGAACATGATGGGGCCCGCCCCAATGGTCAAACCACCCGTTCCAAAACTCCATGCACATTGCAGGCTGATTCGGGCGGAAGTTCCGAAGTATTTTAAAATTCTCTCTGCCCTCACTTCCAAAATTGGCGGTTGCCAAATATTCCGGGAGTGTTCCGCCATTTAGCATCAAATCTGTCGGTCCGTCAGAGGTGAATAACAATTCTTCCACCCCATTATCACGGTAAATTTGGGCAATAGCTCTCAAATAGTCTTTGTCGTTTCCATAACTGCCATATTCATTTTCTATTTGTACAGCAATAATGTTGCCGCCGTTTGCTGCCAAGCAAGGCTCCAATTCTGCAAAAAGTCTGCTGTAGTAGCGACGAACCTTTTCCAAATAAACCTCGTCACAGCAACGCAGATGCATATTTTCATAATTGAGCAGCCAAGATGGAAGGCCGCCAAATTCCCACTCTGCACAAATATACGGGCCGGGACGAAGAATTACCCACAACCCAAGTTCCTGAGCAATCCGGCAAAAACGGGCTACATCCAGTCGTCCGGAAAAGTCAAAGTCACCTTCATGACGTTCATGGAGGTTCCAACAGGTATAAGTTTCTACCGCATTGAACCCCGCGGCACGTAGCTTTTTCAGCCGGTCCTCCCAATATTCCGGCACTACCCGGAAATAATGGATTGTTCCGGAAATAATTCGCACTTTTTGGTCATCATAATAAAAACTGTTTTGGTCAAACGAAAGTCTGCTCATGCACTCTCTCCCCTTTCAAAATTCAGTATAACGAAATTTCTCACTCTCTGCAATAGAAAAATTCATTTCCCACTAGTATTTTTTCATATTTTCGGCAGTGACCACTCTGCCATATATAAAACATACTGCTTAAAGAAAAAGGTGTGGCTCCGGGCATTGATGCCCAAAACCACACCTTTAAAAGAGACACCGAGAATAACAGAAATTTTCATATGAATTACTGATACAAACCGAATTCTTGAACTGCTTCATACATAGCCAGCAGATTTTCCGGCGGAGTACCCGGAGAAAGATTATTTGCCTCTTTTATAATAAAGTTGCGTGTATATGGTTTAACTTCCTCCAGTATTCGTTTCGTTTCGGCTTGAATTTCTTCTTTTGTTCCGTTCAGCAGCAAATTCACATGTACTCCGCCTTGAAATACGACATCCGGTCCAAGCAGCTGAACCATTTTTCCATGGTCAACCGGAAATCCGGTATCAAAGCTGTATGCGTTCAGTTCATTGCGCATCGTCAGAAAATGGTGAGTTGCATTTCCACAAAGATGTATGCCGTTTGTCTCTTCGCCTGTACTCAATTCCCGAACCAGCTTTTTATGGAAAGGGAGGACAAGTCGAATATAGTCTTCATCTGATATCATAGCGATACTATCGTCTGCAAAGTAAAACGAGGGACTCTTTTCCGGAAGGCCATAAAACTTTCGGGTTTCTTTGATACGATAGATTGTAGCATCCGTAAGATAACTCAGAAAATCCTCGGCAAATTTTTCGTCTTCATAGAGAGCTACACACATTTCTGTCGCGCCAAGCAAACAACATGCAATGGTAAACGGGCCGTCAGTAGCAAGTCCTACCATACCGACATCTGTTAATGACTTTCCTTTATAAGAATAACCGTTCTTTTTCTGATTCTGAAAGTATTCATAATATTCCAGTGCTTTGCCTGACATACCACTTGTAATCGGTGGAAAAGGACGATCTGTAAAATGGACAGCTGTCTCCTCTGACAAAAGCACTTTTGTCCCAGGTTCATTGATGCCGTGATAAGCTACCTCACCACCAAAATAGCTTGCTTCAAATACATTTTGAAAGTCCCCATATACACTGATGCCAGACAAATTCTCAAAACCCATAATTTGGTCATAGAAGATATTATTTGCTTTGTACTCCTGAAACCGACACTGTACTTCCAACATTAGCGTAGGGTCATTCATATATTGCTCAAAAGTGATCTGTTCAGAATTCAGTTTGGGATCGGATAAAATCATTCGGGGATTGCAGGAAATACTCATACGAACGCGTTCAGGGGTACCGGCCTTTTCCATCGCGAAAAGGTGCTTCACAGCCTCATTATGTTGTTCATAATTATACATCATCTTAATCCCTCCGCATAAATCATAAATTTAAGATTCGCCCTCTAAAAAATTCATGTTATCCTTACCGCCATTATAATCCTTTTTCTTTTTAAAAACAGATTTGCTTATTTTTTCCTGCTTATCCGAATTTGTTATAAAATACATTGCTTATAGAAAAAGATGTAATTCTTTCAACTCCGTCAGAAAGATTTGTAATCTAACACTTTTTACCATTCGATTATCTGCAAAAAGTCCGTCCATACTGAAGAAGCGTAAACATTGCAAAGGCCTGGGGGGATTTTTATGCTGAATAAAGTTGAAATTTGTGGAATTGATACTGCCAAACTGCCGGTCCTGAAAGAAAAAGAAAAAATGGAATTGTTACGAAAAATGCACGCAGGGGATTCAAATGCTCGTGAGGCGTTAATAAAAGGCAACTTAAGATTGGTTCTTAGCGTGGTTCAGCGATTTACCAACCGGGGAGAGAATCTGGACGACCTGTTTCAGGTGGGGTGCATCGGCCTAATGAAGGCTATCGATCACTTTGATGTCGATCAGGGGGTAAAATTTTCCACCTATGCGGTGCCCATGGTGATCGGCGAGATTCGCAGGCACTTAAGGGACTTCTCCCCTGTCCGAGTGAGCCGCTCCCTTAAAGACATTGCTTACCGAGCCATGCAGGCCAGAGAACGGCTCACTACCTCCCTAGGCCAAGAGCCAACGGTCGTGGAAATTGCTAAAGAAATCGGGCTTCCCAGGGAAAGTATTGTGCTGGCGTTGGAAGCCATCGTCGATCCGGTATCCCTCTACGAGCCGGTTTTCTCCGACGGCGGAGATACTATTTACGTCATGGATCAGGTTTCTGACCACTCCGATGATGGAAACTGGGTGGATGAGATCTCCCTGCGGGAAGCGCTCTCCAAGCTCAACGATCGGGAGAAAAAGATTATTGCTCTCCGTTTTTTCAAGGGCAAGACCCAAGTCGAAGTTTCCAAAGAGATCGGCATCTCCCAGGCACAGGTTTCCCGACTCGAAAAAGGAGCACTTGCTAAGGTTAAAGGGGAGATTTAACATTTTCCGTTTCTCTTTCAAAAAAGCACTAGAAAAGCGGAGAAGTTTTGATTAACTTCCTCGCTTTTCTTTAGTTACAACATTTCAACTAATCGGTTCACTAGATCTATATTTCATATTTTCAATGTTGCTAAACCAATCATATACAATCGGAAAATCCTCCTGTCTGAATTTCCTGAATATTAGCCTTTCAGATTCCAGTTCTCGATATTTCATCCTTATTTTCTTCCTTTCACTTAGAATATTCGATGGTTCCTCAGCACACTACACGGTCACATTTCCTGGATAGGGAAACATTCAGTATAAGATCAAAGAAATGGTAATATGAATTGTCAGGTTCCTTATGAGAAATTTATAGTCTTTCTGTATCAGTTAGCTGTTCGAAAAAAACAAAATCCTTAGCTGCAAGCGATAAACTTGTCCGTTCTGCCCCTAAGATCTTTTGTCCTGTGCTTAATTCGCGAAAATCTCCGGCTGAGGGGAATGTAATTTTTCCATCTATATCCTTCTTGGAAAACACAGCGGTAAATCTGCTGTCTTCATAAACCGTGCAGTATTCGGGAGCGGTCATACGAACTCCTGCCTGTCGCATCATCTCCCGCAATTCTGGGACCCGAAGAACAGGTTCTGAAGCAAGATATCGTTTTCCGTCCTGGCTTCTGGCCAACACAGCATCGCCAGACTCTGCGCGCATCAGGATTTCCGCACCTTCCTGAGGGGAAATGGACAGTGCAGGGAAGTCCAAGGGAATATCACTATAACATTTTGAACAGGGATCCCCATCTCGGGATTTTACCGAAAAGCCGGTAAGCCGCCGTACACGATCCACATCAAACGTACCACCCCGGATTCCTGCTGCATAGTTCCATAAAACGGTTGTACCTGCGGCAAGCTTATCCTGGATTTTCTGCCATTGCTCATAGGTTTGGGCAAAGGGGGTCAGAAATACTACAAAGCGGTATTGAGAAAGGTCCATCTCCAGAAGATCTTTCTGGCAGTACTGATCCACCATTGTACCGCAAAGGCGCAGTTCCCGCAGCAATCGTTCCCGAAGGCCTTGAGCCAATCCATAGCTGATTTTACTGTATTGGATTCCCTCTTCATCGACAACCGCCAGTACTTGGGCCGTACTTTTACGTGGCCTTTTCCGAAGCCGTGCTGTCAACTGATAAAGATCAGACAATTCTTTCATAATGGCACTGTCATCAAACCAGCCCTCACCTAGATCCATCCACCAGAAATTTTGGCCATATGAGAGGTTTTTCGCAACTTCACGCCAAAGAACCGTCCGAGTTTCCGCCATGTTTTTTGCTGCATCCGCCCGTTTTAAAATATCTAGATGGGTCCAATTATCTAATTCATCCATCCAAATTTTTTTGCGGTTGAAAGTCTGTGATGGGACCTGTTCTCCACCGGGCTCGCCGGCAACACAATATTTATAGGAACGAGGAGAGGCAAGAAAATCCACATGGGGAGAGTTCAAAATCTGCTGTAAATGAAGATGACCTGCATACGGAGCTTGAGGAACTACTAGATATCCGTAAAAGGCGCCGGCAGGTTTATCGCAACTCTCATGAACAATACGCCCAAAATATTCAACGGCCGATGCGGAACATTCTGACAGGAAATCGTAATAGTCTGGCAGAAGTTGATCTTGAAACATTTGCTCTAGGGACTGTCCCTGGCTTTCCCGTTCATTGGGCGGCGGCAGGCGGAAGTTTTCCTCCGTTAGATCTGGGATCCCCCATGCGGCACGGAGGGCTGCCTCGGAGCCATAATGTGCAACCGCCCAACGGTAGAAGCGGTGACGATGCCCGATACCATAATCCCCACGGCGGTTTTCTCCACCTTTGCGCCAAGCTTCCCAAAGAGTCGTCTCTCCACAACAGCCAAAAGCAATATGATAGGCAAGAATTTGCTTTCCATAAGGGCCTTTTTCCATATGCTCCAAAAAGCGGCGCAAGGCTTCTCCCGCATCCTCCAGCCATTTTTGGGAGGAAAAGCTTTGCAGACCGATCATGCCCCCGACGTTGGGACGATCGTCCTGATAGTACCCACCGTTGACCGGATAGCCATTTCCTGTGTCACCGCCAAACCAGTCATGAAGCGGGGTTCCCACCATTGCGGCAATCTCTTCCGGAGTTTCCGGACCGCCATAATAGACAAAAACCTCCTCCGGATGGTTACGGCACCAATCTACCGGTACGTTTAATTTCACTCTGGGAATATACCAACGCTCGGGATGGCCTTCCAGCACAGCTTGGATAGTTGTATCTGCCGCTTCATAATCATACTGATTATCCCCTATCCATCCGCTGTGAATGATTCCAGAATGTAGGTTGACTCCGATAGCGGAAAATGCATCGTGAGTTTTCTGGTAGCGGGAAAAGTTTCGAGAAAAGATGATCTGTTTCCCATCCTTTCCTGCACGTGGCGGATCATAGCAAAAGCCTAAGCGTGACCAAAAAACAGGTTCCTCTCGCAGCAATTGAAGGGCTTCTTCGCGTTTCATGGTATTTCCTCCTAAACGTTATGCAATCCTGATAACCATGCTAAAGCTTGGCTCTGGCATAAATTCATTTGCACACACGGTCATAAAAGGCCTGGTAAGCAGCAATCATAGATCAGGGCGCTCATATAGGAATTCCAAAGGGCAACGCAGATGTAAAGAGTTAACACGCCGATAATGGGGCCTGACAGCGGTACGACTACCCGCCAAAAGAACCCGATAGGACTGCATCCGTCTATTTCTGCTGCCTCCGACAAAGCGTCTGGAATAGTCGACTGGATAAAAGTGCGGGCAACGATGAGGTTATAGACGTTGATCGCCCCAGGAAGAATCAGCGCCCAAATGGAATCCATCAAACCCAAATTACGGATGTTCAGATAAGTGGGGATCAGACCGCCGTTAAAGTACATGGTAAATAGGATTATCAACATACATACCCGGGAACCTTTCAAATGCTTTCTAGAAAAGACAAAGGCTGCTACCATGGTGCAAGTAAGCTGCAGAGCCGTCCCGCTCAGAGTGTACAGAACCGTATTACCGTAAGCCCTCCATATACTGGTGTACCGAAACACTCGTTCATAGGAGTCCAGGCGCAGTCCACTGGGCCAAAGAAGCACTTGTCCGAGCGCGACAGCATTGGGATCGGATATAGATGCAATCACTACAAAGTAAACCGGATAAAGCGTAATGAAAAATATTACACCGATCAGCACGTAGATCACTGCCATTAAAACCCGGTCGGAAACCGGAATTCCTATTTTATGTTGCTTGTTTACGTGAACCATTTTCTCCCTCCTTACCAAAGCGACGTGTCTGATATCTTCTTTGAAATTGCATTGACTATAACCAACAGTGTAAATGTGACGACGGAATTGAACATGGAAACAGCCGCTGAATAGCTATAGTCTGCCTGATCGAAGGCAATCTTGTAGGAATAGGTAGAAATGACCTCCGAAGTGGACAAATTTAAATCGTTCTGCATCAGATAGATTTTTTCAAAACCGATTCCCAAAAGGTTTGCACAGCTCATGATTGTCAGAATAATTATAGTTGGCATAATCCCTGGCAAGTCGATATGCCAAATCCGTTTCAGGCGGCTGGCACCGTCGATAGTAGCTGCTTCATGCAGCTGTGGATCAATGCCGCTGAGAGCCGCAATGTAGATTACTGCGTTCCAGCCGGTATTCTGCCAAATGCCGGACCAGACATAAACACTGGGAAATAAATTGGCTTGTCCCATAAAGTTGATCCGTTCAGCCCCCAGCACTTCCAGCATTAGATTGACAATACCTGTGGAAGGAGAGAGAAACAGCTTCAGCATCCCGACAATCACAACCGTAGAAATAAAGTGTGGTGCAAAGGCAACGGTTTGTACGACTTTCTTCACCCGCTCCCGCTGAAGAAGGTTGACCGCCAAGGCAAATACAATGGGAAAAGGGAAACCCGCCAGCAGTCCGTAAAGGCTGATAAAAATTGTATTCCGCAAGACCGGCCAGAAATAAGCTCCTTGAAAGAGCCGTTGAAAATTCTCAAATCCCACCCACTTGCTGCCAGCAAAACCGCTTACTGGATTAAAATCCATAAACGCCATTCGCAATCCGAAAATTGGCAGGTAAGCAAAAATGAAATAATACGCCATTATTAATGTCAACAGGATATATAACTGGTAATTGCGGCCAATGTAGCGGCCCTGCTTTTTTATCCACGTCCGAGCTGGATTCTTATAGAACTGCAAATAAGCTCGGCTAGTTTCCTGTACTTTCACAATGGAGCCCCTCCTTGTTTCTGATCTTGAACCCATTAAAGCATACGCTCTCTGAATTCGTCAATCTGCACGTTTTTTACGCCTGCACATTTTCAATTTTTTTGATATATGCAGCTATAAAAAACGTGCATATCGCATTCTCCTTGAAAATATTTGGGTTCTGTGGTAAACTTTTATTTACATAAAATGTTCAAATGATGACGATGCAATATACTCTTATTTTAGGGAGCTTGATTGGAGATTTTGAGAAGATGCGAGGAGGGAGTTTATGCGAGTAATAAAGTGCGGTTCCAAATCCTTTCGAAACATGTTAGGTCTCTTCTGCATTATTTTTATGTTACCCTTTTCGCTTCTTTGTCTAGTCCTTTCACTCTATACCATTCGGTACGCACAAAAAGAGACATATGTGCGGCAGGCAGAACAATTGGCATACATTCTAAAAGATATCAGCAAATGGGAAACCGTCTGTTCCGATATCATGACTCAGCTGCAGCATGACGAAGAATTGTTTTCCGCAGAATCCGATATTTCCTATTCACAAAAGCAAATAATCCAGAGTCGGCTGCAGATATATACTTCTGCTCACCCAGAGCTTTACGATATCTGGTATTATATTCCTGAATCAAAACTTTTCCTTTCCGGAAAGGACTCTTGTACCTTTGACCGGTTCACCAGTCGTCGGTATAACAGCCATACCGACTTTGCCAGTATCTTTCAAAAGAACAGCTTCTCAGGTCCATTCTGTTTCTGGGCCTATGATTATTATGACAAAGTTGACTGCATCATGGTTGGATATGCCAGGTTATCTTTGGATGAAGTGAAAAACTGGCAGAGCAGAATAACTAATTCAAATAAATAACTAAAACTTCCCACACCAATACGGTGTGTTGAACCTTGAAAATTCAATATTTCAGCCAATAAAAAAGGCATAAAC